>CAYLSN010000062.1:0-10819 GCA_964386015.1 uncultured Rhizobiaceae bacterium
GATGTTGAACTGCGTGACGCCCGCCTTCTGCAGTTCACGGATCTTGGCGATGTGATCCTCGGGCTCGCCAAGAATGCAGAAGCTCTCGACAATGTCGGGCGTGATGAAATCGAGATAGGGATTGTCGCTCTGTCCGTGCTTCGAATAGTCGTAGCCGCGGCGCTTTTCGATATAAGCGGTAAGGCTTTTCGGCACGAGATCGGAATCGCTGCCATATTTCTCGACAATATCGGCGACATGGTTGCCCACCATTGCCGGGAACCATTTGGTGGCCTCGATGGCATGCTGCCTTTCGCCGAAAAAGGCAGGGGCCGCGGCCATGGCACGGAACTTCGACATGTCGCGTCCGGCCGCCTTGCCGGCGGCGACGCACTGGTCGATGAACCATTTGCACAGCGACGGCTCGCCGATCTGCAACACGACGCCATCCGCGTGCTCTCCGGCGGTCTTCAGCGCCTGCGGGCCGTAGGCCGCGATCCAGGCCGGCATTTCGTAGCCCTCCGCCCACGGGAACTTCACCGGTTCCGGGCATTCCGGATAGGTGACTTCCTCGCCCCGGACCATGGCCTTGGTCTTGTGCACGAACTCCGCCACGCGCGCCAGCGGCGCCGGCTTCTTCCCCATGACCCTGCGCGACGAATCTCCCCTGCCGACGGCGAGTTCGAACCTGCCGCCGCTCTGCTTCGCCAGCGAGCCGAACAGGGAGGCCGCCACCGACCACTCCCGCACGTCGGGATTGGTGACCAGGGGGCCGAATTTCATGTTGCGCGTGTGTTCGATGCACATGGCCATGGCGACGAACGAATCGCGCCACAGGATGTGCGAATCGTAAAACCAGCAATAGGTGAAGCCCGCATACTCGGCTTCCCGCACCAGATACCTTGCCCGGTCAGGCTCCACAAAACCCTTGAACGTGATTCCGAATTCCAACTCCGCCTCCTCTCGAGTTCCCCTTCGCCATTAATGTCGTTTTTTTCCGACTGCGGCAAGGGAGCCCGCGCCTGCCCGGAAGGAGACCTGGCTACCGCAGCGCGATCCCGCGGGCAAGGTGAAGTCCGGAGCCGAGCCGGGAAGAGTTCGTGAGAGCATGTGCCTCCAATGCCGGATGCGTCCCGTTCGTTGACGCAGACGAACCCTTCGTCCGGCTCGAGCTCCCTTAGATTTTCTAAGCCTGCTGTTGAAGAAAATCTAGTTTGTATGCCGACGTCATCTGAAATAACGCATAAAAATCGAATAATGCTCTTTCGAGTACTGCATTCGTGGCCTGTCGCCAGCACCGGCGCAAACAGGTTCGAAGTCCGCGCAGAGGAAGGAGGAAGGAAGACCGGATGCGTCGTTCCCTTGCAGGCCAGGGCCGTCGCCGCAAGGCCCGCCGGGGTTACGCCGACGACTTGCCGGCCGCCCTTTTCCCGCTTCGCGCCAGGGGCTTCCGGGGAAGGCATTTCCCGACCGTCTCCGTGCTCGGGCGCTGCCGGTTGGCATTGCTGGCGAATGCGGCCCTGCTGGCTGGCGCAGCAAGCCCGGCAATGGCCCAGCAGGTCGTTGACGGCATCGAGGTGGTCACCGACTGGGACATCGGAAACCAGCAGCTCATCGTCGGAAAGAATGCGGACGGCAAGCTGGTGGCCGGGGGTGAAGTCTTCACGTCCGGGGGCATCATTATCGGCCAGACCGAGGGGGTGGAAGGCACCATCATCGTCACGGGGGAAGACGCGTGGTGGCGGAATGTCCCCGGCGACGGCGATGTATTCCGGATCGGCGATCAGGGTTCGGGCCACCTCATCATCAGTGACGAGGGGCTGTTCCAGCATGGCCTCGAGTTCGGGCAGGTCGGCAATATCGAGGTCGGCTATGGGCAGAACTCGGTCGGCAAGATCACCGTCACCGATAGCGGCTCCGCCCTGACCGGGATCGCCGCCTCCGAAATCCATCTCGGCGTCGGAGCCGGCAGCTACGGCTACATGGAGGTCATCAAGGGCGGCTTTGCGGAAACCGGGGGCGTCCATATCGGCCAGGGCGCCGGCGCCAGGGGCGAGGCGATCGTGTCCGGCGATGGCTCCTACTGGTGGCTGCAGCATAACACCCATGTCGGGGAAAACGGCGAGGGCAAGTTCACGATCACGGATGGCGGCGCCGTCTTTGTCGAGAAGGCCGATGTGCGGGTCGGCACCGAGAAAGGCGCGGTCGGCCTGCTGGAAGTCACCGATGGCGGCGAGCTGGAGGTGGAATATGACCTCGACGTCGGCAGGCTGGGCACAGGCGCGCTGAACATCGAGTCGGGCGGCAAGGTGAAAAGCGACCGCGCATCCATCGGCTGGGGCGCGGGCTCTTTCGGCGAAGTCCTGGTCACGGGCGAGAATTCGTCCTGGGAGGTGGAGAGGCTTCTGTTTGTCGGGCTGGACGGCGAGGGATCCCTCGAAATCACCGACAAGGCCGAGGTCAAGGTCGGCGAGGAGGTGTTTGTCGGCTTCGGCTCCGATTCATCAGGTACGCTGAAGATTGCCGAAGGCGGCAATCTGTACGTGGAAGACGACTTCGACATCGGCAGGCAGGGCACGGGCACGCTGAGCATCGAATCGGGCGGCAAGGCGAGAAGCGACCGCGCGTCCATCGGCTGGGGCGCGGGTTCGTACGGCGAGGCCCTGGTCACGGGCGAGAACTCGTCCTGGGACGTGGAGAAGATTCTTTTTGTCGGGCTGGACGGCAGGGGATATCTCGAAATCACCGACAAGGCCGAGGTCAAGGTCGGCGAAGAGGTTCATGTCGGCTTCGGTTCCGGTTCGTCAGGAACGCTGAAGATCACGGAAGGTGGCAAGCTAGAGATACCGGGGAACCCTGAGATCAAGGACGAGGTGACCGGGAATCTCTTCGTGGGTTACCAGGAGAACAGCACCGGCATATTGATCGTCGACAACGGCACCGTTGACGCTGAAGGGTATCTGTACGCCGGCGTCGATGCGAAATCCCATGCAGAGATCCTGGTGACCAATGGCGGTGTGCTCGATTTCGGCAACGCGCTCGACATCGGCCGCGCGGGCGACGCCTCAA
The DNA here is from genome assembly GCA_964386015.1 of uncultured Rhizobiaceae bacterium. Classification (GTDB taxonomy): domain Bacteria; phylum Pseudomonadota; class Alphaproteobacteria; order Rhizobiales; family Rhizobiaceae; genus CAYLGY01. Next base: position 3,049 of record CAYLSN010000062.1, read on the forward strand.
TGCGGGTCGAGGGCGGCGGCAAGGTGCAAAACTGGGCCAGCAGCATCGGCTATGGCGCCGGATCGTCCGGTGAAGTCACGATTACCGGGGAGAACTCGCTCTGGGAGCTGTCGGGCAGGCTTTATGTCGGCAATGCAGGCGAGGGCGAGCTCACGATCTACGACGAGGCGACGGTGGATGCCGGGGAGCACGTCTATATTGGCTCGGGCGACACTTCGAAAGGCTATGTCCTGGTCTCCGGCGGCACCCTGGCCGTGACCCAGAATCTCGACGTCGCCCGCGGCAGCAAGGATTCGGGGCTGCGGATCGAGAATGGCGGCAAGGTCAGTAATGTCACCACGAGTCTCGGCCTGGAATCCGGTTCTTACGGCAAGGCCACGGTTACCGGCGATGGATCGAAATGGACCATCACCAACCAGCTCAATGTCGGCTTTGATGGCAAGGGCGAGCTGACCATCTCCGAAGATGGCGAAGTGGAGGTCGGTAATCGGGTCCGTGTCGGCCGCAACGGCGGCAGCGAGGGTACGCTGACCATCGAGGACGGCGGCACGATGACCGCAAAGGAACATCTCTACGTCGCGGAAAACGGGAACTCGAAGGGGTGGGTCACGGTCTCCGGCGGCACGCTGAACGTCACCGGCAATCTGGATGTTGGCCGCGCCGGGCAGGGCTCGATGCTCATTTCCTCCGGCGGCTCGGTGGCGAACCAGACGACGAGCATCGGACTGAGCAATACCACCACGGTCAGCACCGTCACGGTTACCGGCGACACGTCGACATGGACCGTGAGGGACGATCTCTTTGTCGGCTACAACGGAAAGGGCAGCCTTGCGATCGACAATAACGGCAAGGTGAGCGTCGCCGACGTGATGACCGTGGGGCTACAGTCTTCGGCCGAGGGTAGGGTGTCTATTGCAGGCGGGGCCGCCCTGGAGGTCGAGGGATCGCTGATCATCGCTGACCAGGCCGGCTCGAACGGCATTCTTGCGATCGGCGCGCTGCCCGGACAGGAGCCGGCAGGCGCCGGCACGCTGTCTGCCCCGGCGGTAACCTTCAAGTCCGGCACCGGAAAACTGGTTTTCAATCATTCGGGGCAAACCAGCTTTGCCACGAAGCTGGTGAGCGACGGCGCCGGAACCCACAGCCTCGAACATCTCGCCGGCGACACGACCCTGACGGGAGATTCCTCCGGATTCAACGGGACGACGACCGTCACGGGAGGCAGCCTCACCATCGCCGGCAAGCTCGGCGGCGCCAATGCCACCGTCCAGGGCGCCAGTCTCGTCGTGGACGGCGAATATGCAGGCAATGTCGATGCGAGCATGTCGGGCAGCGTCTCCGGAGGCGGCAAGATTGCGGGCTACCTGGATATCACCGATCAGGGCGTGCTGGAGGGGAGCCAGGGCAAGACCTTGCGCATCGACGGCAATGTGACGATGGACGCCTCCAGCACTGTCATCGTCACGCTCGGCGCGCCGTCGTCCACCGCCCTGTTCGATGTCGGCGGCGACCTCCAGCTCGACGGCATGCTGGAGATCGTCGATGGCGGCGGCCTCAGCCACGGCATCTACAGGCTGTTCGACTATGAGGGCAAGCTGACCGACAACACGCTGGAGATCGCCACGGTCCCGGACGGAGTGAACCCCGCCAATCTCTCCATCCAGACCAGCGAGGAACACCGGGTGAACCTCGTCTCGCGCGCCGGGCTGGAGCTGTCATTCTGGGATGGCGACGACCCCGCCAACTTCGAGGACGGGAAGATCAATGGCGGCGATGGTACATGGCGCGCCGACAAGTACAACTGGACCACGGAAGACGGCAAGTCCAATGGCGCAATGCAGCCTGTGCCGATCTTCGCCATCTTTGCGGGCAGTGCGGGGACGGTCACCGTTGACGACAGCGCCGGCGCGATCGAGGTCGCCGGCATGCAGTTCGCGACCGACGGATATGTCATTGACGGCGATTCGATCGGGCTGGCGCTCGAGGGCGATAACATCGTCAGGGTGGGTGACGGATCCGGCGCCGGCACGGGCTACACCGCCACGATCGGTTCCAGGCTCACCGGCGCCGGCAATCTGGTCAAGACCGACCTCGGCACATTGATCCTCGCCGGCGAGAACGACTACACGGGCGCGACGGTGGTGCGCGAAGGGACGCTGGCGCTGCAGGGTAGCGGTTCGATTGCGCATTCGTCGGGTGTCCGGGTGGAAATTGACGGCACCTTCGATATTTCCGGCACGACCTCCGGTGCGACCATCCAGGGGCTGCATGGCGAAGGGGAAGTGGCGCTGGGCGCGAAGACGCTGATCCTGACCGGCGGTGGCGAATATTCCGGCATCATCTCCGATGGCGGGATTTCCGGCGGCGCCGGCGGGAAGCTCATCGTCGAGAACGACACGCTGACCCTGTCGGGCGCGAATACCTATACGGGCATGACCACGATCCGCGCGGGTGGCCGGCTGGCCCTGGCCGGACAGGGTTCGATCGAAGTGTCGGAGGGCGTCACCATCGAGGACGACGACTCGGTCTTCGATATTGCAGGCACCGATGCGGGTGCGACGATCGGGCGGCTCAGCGGCGAGGGCGAAGTGTCCCTTGGCGCCAGGACACTCACGATCACGGATGGCGGCATCTATTCGGGCATTGTCAGCGATGGCGGGCTGGGCGGCGGACTGACCGTCTCTGGCGGGACGCTGACTCTGACCGGCGACAATTCCTATGGCGGACTGACCAGCATTTCCAGCGGTGGCGAGCTTGTGCTGGCAGGCGGCAGAGTGGCCGGGGACGTCGACAATACCGGCACGCTGGGCCTGGTTTCGGGCGGCATTGTCGGTGGCGACGTCACCAATCATGGCGTCTTCGAGATCGAGACGGGCTCTGTCGACGGCAATGTGCTCAACTACGGCGCACTGGAAGTGACCGGAGTAGCGACGCTTGGCGCGACTCTCACGAATGAGGGCGGGCTGACGATCGGAACGGGGGGCAGCCTGACAGCAGCCGGGCTGGAAGGAACGCTGGACGGAGCGACGATCGCGCTCGCCACCGGATCGACCTTCACCTTCGGCTCCGACGGGCAGGACCGCAGCTATGCCGGCATATTCACCGGCAGCGGAACGGTCGTCAAGCTCGGGGCGGGCACCCAGAACCTGACTGGAATCAATGATGACGATGCCGCCTTCACCGGCCTGTTCGAGATTGCGGCCGGCACCGTTCTCATGAACGGGCTGTTCGGCGATCCTGCGGGTGGCGCGGCAATCGTCACGGTCGGCGCCGGCGCGACGCTTGGCGGCTCCGGCACGATCGCCGGCGAGGTGGTGGTGCAGGGCACGATCGCGCCCGGCAATTCCATCGGTTCGCTCGACGTGACCGGCGACATCACCTTCGCCTCCGGCTCGGTCTATGAAGTCGAGGTCGATCTCGGAACGCTCGATCACGATTTCCTGCATGTCGGGGGCACAGCCCGTATCGACAGCGGCGCCTCGGTTCAGGTCCAGGCGAGCGGGGCGTTGCAGCCTTATGCGAACTATACGATCCTGACGGCGGATAACGGGATCGATGGGGCCTTCGGCAGCGTCGTCACCAATTACGCCTTCCTCGATCCGTTGCTGTCCCATGATGCCAACAATGTCTATCTCGAGCTTGTCCGCAACAATCTCGATTTCTGCCTGCCGGGCATGACGGCGAACCAGTGCGCGACAGGTTCGGCGGTGGAGTCGGCCGGATGGGGCAATCCGCTGCATGATGCGGTGGTGGTCCTCGATTCCGAGCAAGCCGCGGCGGCGTTCCAGCAGCTATCCGGCGAACTGCACGCCTCGATCCGGACCGCGATCGTCGAAGACAGCCGTTTCGTGCGCGATGCGGTGCTTGGCCGCCTGCACGCCGCATTCGCAGAGGGAGGGTCCGGGAGCGGCGAAGCGGCGGGCGTCGCTCCCGCTTCCGCCGCCTGGGCCCGTGCCCTCGGCGCCTGGGGCAACTTCGACGGAAACGGCAATGCCCACTCGCTCTCCCGGTCATTCCAGGGCGTGGTCGCCGGCGCGGACGCCGCCTTCGGCGAAGATTTCCGGGCCGGTTTCATTGCCGGTTACAGCAATGCCTCGCTATCGGTCGAGAACTCCTCGGCAAGCGTGCAGAGCTGGCATCTTGGCCTGTATGGCGGCGGCCGGTGGCACGGTTTCGCCCTGAGGGGCGGCAGCGCCTATGCATGGCATGACATCGAAAGCTCGCGGACGATCGAGTTCCCCGGCTATTCCGACTGGCTCGCCGGTGAATACGGTGCCACGGCGGCGCAGATTTTCGGAGAGGCCGCTTACGGGTTCCGGGCCGGGCCGGTGGGGCTCGAGCCCTTTGCCGGACTTGCCCATGTCCATGTCGAGAAGGACGAATTCGCCGAAAGCGGCGGCGCCGCTGCCCTGGCCGGAGGTTCCTCCTCCGCGGACGTGACCTTCACCACGGTGGGCGTCCGCGCCGCGGCCGAACTCGATCTCGGAGGAATCCGGGCAACGGCCCGAGCCATGGCGGGCTGGCGTCATGCCAGCGGCGACCTCGAAACCTTTTCCATCCACTCCCTTGCCGGGTCCGATCCCTTCACGATCGGCGGCGTTCCTGTCACCGCCGACACCGCGATCTTCGAGGCCGGTCTCGACCTGGCCCTGTCACCCACGGCTGCGCTCGCCCTCTCCTATCAGGGCCAGTACTCCGGCAAGGTGCAGGAGGACATGGTCCACGCAACACTGAAAATGGCCTTCTGACGGGGATCGATGCGGCAGAAGCTGAACCGGGACGCTTGCGCCGCAGCATCCGCACCATGCCGGGGGAATGAAGGATGATCGGCGATCCGCATCCTGGCAATCGTCCTCCGGACGACTCTTCGGCTCCCCCCGACGGCAGGCGCGAAAAATCTTGACGGCTCAAGCCAGGAAAACTAAGTGGGATAAGAACTTGATGGAGTTCCATGAATCTTAGACGCCGTCTCCCTCCGATGAACGGCATTCGGGCCTTCGAAGCCGCGGCCCGTCACCTGAGTTTCACACGCGCGGCCGGCGAGCTGAACGTTACCCCGGCTGCGGTGAGCCAGCAGATCAAGCGGCTCGAGAACCGCCTCGGCGTCGAACTGTTCACGCGAGTGAACAACCATCTCGAACTGACCGATGCCGGCAAGGCGTGGCTGCCGAAAGTCATGCACGCCTTCGACTTGCTCGAGTCCGGCATTTCCAGGATGCAGTCCGAAGTGAAGGAAGGCCCGCTCGTTTGCCGGCTTCCCTTGTCATTTTCAATCCTGTGGCTGGCCCAGCGGCTCGAACGGTTTCAACTGCACTGCCCGAAGGTGGACCTCCGCCTCGTCCCCATGAAGCAATCCGAAGATGATGACGGTCTCGAGGCGGATATCGAGATTCGCAACGGCGTCGGCGGATGGCCGGGAATGGATTGCATCCTGCTGCTGCGCGAGCAGGTATTTCCGGTATGCTCACCGGCCCTGCACAAGGGACCGCCGGGAATTACCTCCATCCAGGACCTGCAACGCCACACGCTGCTGCATGTGAACGATGGCAGGGAGACGTGGGATCACTGGTTTGCCGCGGCCGGGCATCCGGAACTCATCCCCCGGCGGCATGGACTGCATTTCGATCAATCCGTGACCGCCGTGCAGGCGGCGGTAAATGGCCTCGGCGTCGCACTTGGACGATCCGCGCTGGTCGCCGGGGAAATCGCCGCAGGCAGGCTGGTGCCGCTCTTCGACGTGAAGCTGCCGGCAGAAGACGCGTACTGGATCGTCTGCCGCAAGGAAAAGAAGGAACGCCCGGGCGTGAGGGCGTTCCGGGACTGGCTGCTCGCCGAAGCGGCTGGCGAAAGCTGACCGCCCTAGCCTTCCGCCTGCCCCTGCCGTGCCGCAGCGGATGCGCGGCGGATGCGCTCGAAGCTCATGGCGATATGGGCAGACCGGATCCTGCCTGCAGCCGCGAGATCGCCATTCTCCACAGCCTCGGTGATGTCGGCAACTTCGCGCTGGAAGATGAGGAACTCGTTGCGCAGCAGCTGCTCGTAGCCGCGTAGTCGCGAGGCCATCTTCAGCCAGATTCGCGTCGTCTGGTAGTAGAGCAGCTCGCTGAACTCGCGCAGCGGCACATTTGCGCTGAGCGAGTTGAACAGATGGAAGAACTCCATGTTGATCCGGGCGAATTCGCGCGGGTCGCTCCGGCGGATCATGCGGTCGCAGTTGCGGCGGATGTCACGGAACTTCAGGACGAGCGACTCGTCCACCGGAACGGCCGACAGCCTGCCGGTAAGCTGGGCGAGCTCGACGCGCAGCTCATAGACCTGCGCGAGCTGATCCGCCTCGATATCCGTGACGATGGTGCCGACACCATGTACGGAGCGAAGCAGGCCCTCTGCCTCGAGCTTCGCCAGCACGCGGCGCACGGGGGTGCGCGACACGCCGAATTCCTCGGCCAGGTCCTCCTCGCGCAGGCGCTCTCCCGGCGCATAGTCCAGCAGACAGATTCGCGCCCGCAACGTCTGGTAGATGCGCTCGAACCGGCCGCGCACCCCCTTGTTCGCGACCGCCACGGGATCCGTCAGCATGGGGATCACCTCAGCCTCCTGCTGCGAGCTTCTGCCGCAGCCGCTCCAGCATGTCGAGGCAGCAGGCAAGCTGGGCGATCTCGACATATTCGTCCGGCTTGTGTGCCTGCGCAATCGACCCGGGACCGCAGATCACTGCGGAAATCCCGGCGGCCTGGAACAGGCCGGCCTCGGTGCCGAAGGGAACGACATCGGCGTCAGTCTGCCCGGTCAGCTCGCAGACGATGGCGCGTGCTTCCGAAAGGGGGACGACACGCAACCCCTCGACCTCGCCGATCGTGTGCGTCACGATGCCCGCATCCGGCGAAACTGCCCGCATGGCAGGCAGAAGGACCGTTTCGGCATAGTGCTGAAGCCCCTGCCTGACGAATTCGGCGTCTTCCGGCTGCACGGGACGCATCTCCCATTCGACGCTGCAATGGCCGGCAATGATGTTGCGCGCCTTGCCGCCCTCGATCCTTCCGACCTGCACGGTCGTCCAGGGCGGATCGAAGCGGCTGTCCGCCGGAACCCGCTCTTTCAGGGCCTCACCGAGATCGAGCAGGCGCGCGACATAGCGCACGGCATATTCAATAGCATTCACGCCCCTGCCGGGTTGGGAGCCGTGACCCTCCATCCCGACGAAATCGGTCGTGTATTCGTAGCAGCCCTTGTGTCCCTCGATGATGCCCATCCGCGTCGGTTCGCCGATGATGGCCACGGCAGGGCGAATGCCGGCGCGCCCGAGCTCCGCGACCAGCGCACGGCCGCCGAGGCATCCGACCTCCTCGTCATAGGTCAGGGCGAAATGGACCGGGCGTGAAAGCGGCGTCTCGGCGAAGCGCCCGGCCATGGCCAGCGCCGCGGCGAGGAAGCCCTTCATGTCGCAGGTGCCGCGACCATAGAGCCGGCCATCCTCCTCGCGCAGCGTGAACGGGTCGCTGCTCCATTCCGCCGGATCGGCCGGCACGACGTCCGTGTGCCCCGACAGGACGATGCCGCCGTCGCCCTCCGGACCGATGGTGGCGAACAGATTGGCCTTGGCGCCGGTTTCGTCGCGGCTGATGACAAGCGTTGCCCCGGCGTCGGAGAGCAGATCCGCCGCATAGGCGATCAGTTCGAGATTGCTCTGCGACGATACGGTCGGAAAGGCGACCAGCCGTTGGAGGATCCCACAGGTGCGGGCGAGCATGGTCATGCGGCCTTCAGTCCT
>CAYLSN010000063.1:0-10797 GCA_964386015.1 uncultured Rhizobiaceae bacterium
GTCCAGCTGGCGGTTCTTGATCAGTTCGACCGATTCGGCGAAGGGCAGATATTCGATGCGACCAAGATCGTCATAGCTCATGCCGGCCGCGGCGAAGATCGCGCGCGCGTTCAGTTCCGTGCCGGATGCGGGCGCGCCGACCGACAGGCTTCTGCCCTTCAGGTCCTCGAGCGAGCGGATGCCGGATTCTTCCGTCGCCACGATCTGGATGTAGTTCGGGTAGATCGCGGCAATGCCGCGCAGCCTGTCGAGCTTGCCGGGGAAGCCGACCTCCGTATTGCCTTCGGCGGCGAGCGCAACGGAATCGCCGAGCGAAAAGGCGATCTCGCCCTTTCCCTGCTGCAGCAGGTTGAGATTTTCCACCGAAGCCTTGGTGGCCTGCACCTGGGTGCGCACGCCTTCCATGCCTTTTCCGTAGATGTCGGCGAGCGCGACTCCGAGCGGATAATAGACGCCTGAAGTACCGCCGGTCAGGACGTTGACGAATTCCTGCGCTTTCACCGCAACGGGCGACAGCGCGGCGGCCATGAACAGGGCGGCGGCAATTCTGACACTCTTGAACATGCGAATCTCCTCCATTCGACTGTCGCAAAATGTCAAAAAACCCTCCGCCCTGCAAACCGTAAACCGGTCTGCAGCAGAAGTTCCTGCCGTGGGGCGTCTGGACCATGATGCGGTGCGGTCGAACTGGCGTCGTGATCCAAACCCTGTTCGAACATGATCCTTTGCGGAAAGCGGGTTTTGCTTTCCGGGATCACGCCCTAGGCGGATCGCCCCGAACCTACCTCGATATCGAGCACCGCCTCGCCGGACACCGGATCCGTGACCCCGATCCCTTCATCCAGGACCTCGAGAATGTCCCGCATCTGGTCGAGCTGGGCGATCATCTCCGGCCGGGCCTGCACGATCCCGTCGAAATTGTCCCACTCGCCAACGAAGCAATAGGAACGCTCGCCGGTCTTGACGATGACGACCCGGCGCAGACCGGCCTCGGTCATGCGCTGAATGCGTTCCGGATCGATGTTGCGGTGGTGTTCCAGATAATCGGCGTCGCGGCCGGGCTTTACGCGCATGCGGACAATGTTGAAAGCGGTCATTTCGTCCTCCCTGTTGCGAGGCTGCCGCCCTTCCTGCAGTGTGCGGCCGGAGTGTACAGGGATTGTGCGGGCTTGCCCATAGCGGGTCCCGACAACAGGGCCGAGGAACCGAAATCTCCTGCGCCTATTGAAGCCGGGCGGCACTTCGGGAATGGTGCAGGATGCGCGCGTGGAGATTCGCATGCGGATGATTGAAGACCAGGTCTTTCTCTGGCTGGTCGTCCTGACCACCATCGCGTTCGGCATGATCATCTGGCCCTATTTCGGCGCCATATTGTGGGGTGTCGTGGCCGCGATCGTGTTTGCGCCGGTCTATCGCCGCGTACTCTATCTGACCCGGCGGCGGGCGGGTCTCGCGGCGACGATCACCCTCCTCATGGTGCTGCTGCTGGTAATCCTGCCGCTGATGCTGATCGCATCCTCGCTGGTGCTGGAGGCAAACAGCCTCTACCAGAGCGTCGAGGCGGGGGAAGTCACCGAATATCTGCGCAATGTCGGAGCAACCTTGCCGGGATGGGTCCACGATCTTCTCGAAGGCTTCGACCTGACCACCTTCGACGAGCTGCGCGAGCGGCTGTCGCGAATGTTCGCCCAGTTCCTGCAGCTGGTTGCGTCGCGGGCGGTGACGATCGGCCAGAGCACCTTCGGTTTCATCGTCGCGCTCGGCGTCATGCTGTACCTGATGTTCTTCCTGCTCCGCGACGGCGCCAGCCTGACGCGGCGGCTGAAAGAGGCCGTGCCGCTGCGTCCCTCGCAGCGCGACCAGCTGTTCGAACGGTTCGTGACCGTGGTGCGCGCCACGGTGAAGGGCACCGTCCTCGTTGCCGCCCTGCAGGGCACGCTGGGCGGCATGATCTTCTGGATGCTCGGCATCAAGGCGCCCGTGCTGTGGGGAGTGACGATGGCGATCTTCTCGCTCCTGCCCGCAGTCGGCGCCAGCATCGTCTGGCTGCCGGTGGCAATCTACCTCATCCTGGCGGGAATGCTCGGAAAGGCGATCATCCTCGTGCTGTTCGGTGTGCTGGTGATCGGCATGATCGACAATCTCCTCCGGCCGATCCTGGTCGGCCAGGCAACCCGGATTCCCGACTATGTCATCCTGATCTCGACGCTGGGCGGAATTTCCCTCACCGGCCTCAATGGTTTTGTTCTCGGACCCATGGTCGCGGCGATGTTCATCACGGTCTGGAGCATCTTCACGGCCAACCGGCAGGAATCGGAAGATTCCGTGGCGCGACCCGACAAGGCTGCAAGGGAAAAGGCCGGGTGACATCTGCCAGGCGGGCCGGAGCCGGCATCGCCTCATCCAGCAACCGGACACAGAAAAGCCGCGGGCAGATCGCCCGCGGCCTGCATTCGTCCGTTCCGGCAGATCAGAAGTGGAAGTTCACACCGATGCGGAACGTATGGAAGGCGAACTTGTGGTCGGCGTGCGCATGGAACCAGCCATTCGGCGAGGTCCAGTCGATCAGGTTCCACTTGCCGAGATCGGTATAGAGATATTCGCCCTTGATCGACACCCGGTCGGTCACGGCATATTCGGTACCGATGCCCGCCGTCCAGCCGACCCGGGTCTTCGACTTGTCGAAGCTGCCGATGAGGGTGTTGTTGGCGTAGAGGTTGCCGTACAGGTTCATGCTGCCATAGGCCACACCGCCGGTGGCGTAGACCATGAAGCGCTCGACCGGGGTGAAGCCCAGACGCAGGCGGGTCGAACCGTACCACTTGATCTTCGAACCGAGCTCGCCGCTATAGGTGGTGCCATTGCCGAGATGGCCGGAAAGCTCGGCCTTGATGCCGGACCACTGGAAGTCGGTCTCGACACCGAAGACCAGCTGATTATGCTGCCAGTTGTAACCGGCCTGGATACCGCCGATGAAGCCGCTGCCAGTCTGGCCAAGGCCGGCGCTGAAGATATTGGTGTTACTGTTGTTGAACAGATCAGCGAGATACTCCTCGAGATCCTCTTCGTCCCAGTCCTCGCCGAAGCTTTCGAAGGAAGTGATGATTGGCCCGTTCAGGTCGCCGCCGAGCTGGGCGATCTGCTGGCTGTTGTTCCTGGTCGACGTCGCCGGCCGGAGATCTTCGACATAGCCGTCGACCCTGGCCTTGCCGCCGCCATAGCCCACATTGGCGCCGACATAGAAGCCGGTCCAGCTGAAGCCAGGCGCCTGAACGATCGGCGCGGGAGTCTCCGGGTTGTAGACGAAGGGATCAGCGGCGTAAGCAGCCGTGGTAAAGAGTATAGCCGTCGAGGCAATGAGGATACGCTTCATGACCAGGGCCTCTTTGTTTAGACGTCACTTTATTACGAATACATAACACAACGCAGTTTTTGCGCTATGGCAGAATGGCCACAGTCGTCCGTCAAAAAATCGCTGGCACGCCGACCCTGCCGCCATGCTGCCCGCAAGCCAGCCCGCGGATCCCGCGGTCGGGCGCCGGATGTGCCGTAAATCGGCGGTTTCCGGCGAGGCCGGTGCCGTCCATCCGGATGCGCAAGGCAATTCCCTCCGGAGCCGACTTGATCTACAGCGGTGCGGATGCCGCCGCGGTCGCGGGGCGATGTCGACTGGAGGATGAGACGTTGAAGAAGATTTCCCTGCAAGGGTTTGCCGCCGGCCTGATGCTGGCGATGATCTCGGGATCCGTGGCGCTGGCGCAGGAAGTGACGCTGCGCCTGCATCAGTTCCTGCCGCCGCAGTCCACCGTGCCGGCGCAGCTGCTCACGCCCTGGGCGCAGAAGGTCGAGGCCGACTCTCAGGGCAGGATCAAGGTCGAGATCTATTCCTCCATGGCTCTGGGCGGTCAGCCGGCCGATCTGTACGACCAGGTCAGGGAGGGGGTCGTCGATCTGGTCTACACGCTCGTCGGCTACACGCCGGGCCGGTTTCCGCGCGTGGAGGTGCTGGAGCTTCCCTTCCTGCTGACCAATGCGGAGGCGACGTCGCGCGCCTACTGGGATCTGTACGAGAGCGAGATGAAGGAGACCGATTATCGCGACGTCCACATGATCGCCACCTGGGTACATGGACCCGGCCTGCTGCATGTGCGCGGAAAGGCCGTTCACCGGCTCGAGGACATGCAGGGGCTGAAGCTGCGCGGCCCGACCCGTATCATCACGAACATGCTCGGCCAGCTTGGCGCGACGCCGGTTGGCATGCCGGTGCCTGCCGTGCCCGAAGCCCTGTCGCGGGGCGTCATCGATGGCGCGGTCGTGCCGTGGGAGGTAACCACGGCGCTGAAGCTTGCCGAGCTGACCGACAGCCATACCGATTTTGCCGGCGATCACGCGCTGTACACGGCTGCCTTCGTCCTCGCCATGAACAAGGCTCGCTACGACAGCCTGCCCGACGATCTGAAGGCGGTGATCGACGCCAATTCGGGGCCGGAAGTCTCGGCCATGTTCGGGCGCATCCAGCAGGAAGCCGACGCTGGCGGCAGGAATGTCGCCGTCGAACGCGGCAACGAGCTCATCACGTTGGACGAGACGGAGACCGGGCGATGGAAGGAGGCGTCGCAGCCGGTGATCGAACAATGGTACTCCGAGATGGAGGCGAAGGGCATTGACGGCCGCGCGCTGCACGAGAAGGCGCAGGAGCTGGTCGCGAAATACACGACGGAACTTTCGTCGCGCTGACGCCATCGAGCAGGCTGCCGCGGCCGGTACCGCGGCCCGCCTGCCCTGAGCGTTACGCCGGGTTCGGATCCACGCCATCGAGCCCGATGCGGTGCCGATGATCCGGCGGCCCGCCTGAGGGCCCGGATCGGCTTGCCCGGCCGCGGCGGAATGTTTTTCCACCGTCTCGGCGCCGCCACGAACATTCATTCCCCTGCACGCCTCGACGACGCGATGCGATCTCTCGCGCCGGTCCGCCGAGTCGCTAATCTTGCGCCAGCTGAACAGACGCAAGGGAACTCCATCATGAGAAGTCTTGTCTTCGCGGGCGCGGCGCTGGCCTCGCTCCTCGCCGGTCCTGCCCTCGCGCAGAACCACATTCTGAACGCTTCCTACGATATTGGCCGGGAGCTCTACGCGGCAATCAACAAGGCCTATGTCGCCCGGCACGAGGGCGTTTCCATCGACCAGTCGCATGGCGGCTCATCGAGGCAGGCCCGGGCAATCCTGGAAGGGCTGGAGGCCGATGTCGTCACCTTCAATCAGGTCATCGACATCGAAGCGCTGGTCAAGGGCGGTTTCGTCTCGGAGGATTGGCAGAGCGAGTTTCCGAACCAGGCTTCGCCCTACTATTCCCTGCCGGCATTTCTCGTACGCGCAGGAAATCCCAAGAACATTCGCAACTGGGACGATCTTGTCCGGGACGACGTGAAAGTGGTGTTCCCCAATCCGAAGACCTCGGGCAATGCGCGCTACACCTATCTGGCGGCGACAGCCTTCGCCCTTGAGAAATTCGACGGCGACGAGGAGAAGGTTTCCGCCTTTGTCGGCAAGCTCTTCGACAATGTGCCGGTCTTCGATACGGGCGGCCGCGCTGCGACGACAACCTTCGTCGAGCGGGAGATCGGCGACGTGCTCATCACCTTCGAGGCGGAAGTGCGCGCCATCTCGCGCGAATTCGGCGAGGACAAGTTCGACATTGTCGTGCCCGAGCTGAGCCTGCTGGCGGAATTTCCGGTCGCCATCGTCGACAAGGTGGTGGACCGGCGCGGTACGCGCGAGCTGGCGAAGAGCTATCTCGAATTCCTCTACTCCCCCGAAGGCCAGAAAATCATCGCCACTTTCGGCAATCGGGTGAACGACGAGGCGATCGCCGCAGAATTCGCCGACGAATATCCGCAGGTACGGCTGGTGACGGTCGAGGATGTGTTCGGCGGCTGGGAAAAGATCCAGGAGGAGCATTTCGCCAGCGGCGCCAGGCTCGATCAGATCTACGGCAATCGCTGACACGAGTTCCGGGCGGCGCACTCAGGCGCTGCCCGGCATCACGCAAGGGATATCCGAATGCGCCGCCACATCCTGCCTGGTTTCGGGCTGACGCTCGGCATCACGCTGTTCTATGTCGCCATCATCGTCGCCCTCCCCATCGGGGCGCTTCTGTTCAAGGCGGCCAGTCTCGGCCCGGAGGATTTCTGGCGCATCGTCTCGTCCGGACGCGCCATCGCCAGCTATCGGGTGACCATTATCTCGGCGGCGGTCGCGACGCTGTTCAACCTCGTATTCGGGCTTGCGCTCGCCTGGGTGCTCGTCCGCTACGATTTTCCGGGCAGGCGCTTCGTGGATGGCCTCGTCGATCTGCCTTTCGCCCTGCCGACCGCGGTCGCCGGGATTGCCCTGACGACCCTGTTCGCCAGCAATGGCTGGTTCGGGGCATTGCTGGCGCCGCTCGGCATCAAGGTTGCCTATACGCCGCTCGGCATCATGGTGGCGCTGGCCTTCACCAGCCTGCCCTTCATCGTCCGTACGGTGCAGCCGGTTCTCGAGGATCTCGATCCCGCGCTGGAAGAGGCAGGGCAGGTGCTCGGCGCTCCGGATGGAGCCATTTTCCGCTCGGTGATCCTGCCCCTGCTCCTGCCCGCCATCCTTTCCGGAGTTTCGCTGGCCTTCGCGCGCAGCCTCGGAGAGTTCGGCGCCGTCATCTTCATCGCCGGCAACCAGCCTTTCAGCACGGAGATCACCGCCCTGCTTGCCTTCATCCGCCTCGAGGAATACGACTATCCGGCCGCCGCGGCGATCGCCTCGGTCATGCTGCTGACTGCCCTGTTCATGGTCGCGGCAACCCATTTGCTGCAATCGCGTGCCTTGCGCTACATGCGGGAGGCCTGAGATGCGTGCTGCAGGAAGGCCGCCGCGGGTCGGCGACTCACCGATTCTTCGCCGTACGCTGATTGCGTCCGTCCTGGCGGTGGGGGCGGTACTGGTGCTGGCCCCGCTCGTCGTGATCTTTGTCCAGGCCTTCTCGATGGGCTCAGGCGCCTTCGCGCGGGCTCTGGCGCAACCGGACACGCGCCACGCAATGCTGCTGACGGTGATCGTCGCGCTCATCGCCGTGCCCGTGAATACGGCTTTTGGCGTCGCCGCCGCATGGGCCCTTACCCGCTTCACCTTTCCGGGCAGGCGGCTGCTGTCGATCCTGATCGAGATTCCTTTCTCGGTCTCTCCGATCGTCGCCGGGGTCGCCTATCTGTTCGTCTACGGCCTGCAGGGACTGTTCGGCGAGGCGCTGCAGGCGGCCGAGATCCGGATCCTGTTCGCGCTGCCCGGGATCGTGCTGGCCTCGATGTTCGTCACCGCGCCGTTCGTCGCGCGCGAGCTGATCCCGCTGATGCAGGCGCAGGGGCGTGAGCTCGAGGAAGCGGCAACCTCGCTGGGCGCATCGGGATGGCGGACCTTCCTGCTGGTCACCCTGCCCAACATACGCTGGGCGCTGCTCTACGGGGTCGTGCTCTGCAATGCCCGTGTCATGGGAGAGTTCGGCGCAGTCTCCGTGGTGTCCGGCAATATTCGCGGCCAGACCAACACGCTGCCGCTACACGTGGAGCTGCTCTATCACGACTACGAGACCGTGGGCGCCTTCGCCTCGGCCTCGGTGCTGACCCTGCTCGCCCTCGTCACCATCGTCGCCAAGGTCCTGCTGGAGCGCAAGGGAGCCGGACGTGCGCGGCACGTCGCGCTGGTCGCACCGGTCCAGGCAACCAGGGAAGTACTGTCATGAGAATCACGCTTGAGAATGTCGTGAAGGTGTTCGACACGTTTCGTGCCGTTCGCGGAGTGTCGCTCGAGATCGCGAGCGGCGAACTGGTGGCGCTGCTGGGCCCGTCCGGATCCGGCAAGACCACGCTGCTGCGCCTGGTAGCCGGGCTGGAATATGCGGATGGCGGCCGCATCCTGTTCGACGGGCGCGACGCAACCGACATCCCCGTACGCCAACGGCGCGTCGGCTTCGTCTTCCAGCACTACGCGCTGTTCCCGGCCATGACGGTCGCACGCAACATTGCCTTCGGCATGAAGGTGTCCAGACACCAGCGCCGCAGCCGTGCCGAGATCGACGCGCGGGTGCGGGAGCTGCTGTCCCTGATGCAGCTCGATGGCCTTGGCGACCGCTATCCGTCGCAGCTTTCCGGCGGGCAGCGCCAGCGCGTCGCGCTCGCCCGGGCGCTGGCGGTCGATCCGGTCGTCCTGCTGCTGGACGAGCCTTTCGGCGCCCTGGACGCCAATGTCCGGCGCGATCTGCGGCGCTGGCTGCGCGAGATCCATGACGAGCTCGGCATCACGACGCTGTTCGTCACCCATGACCAGGAAGAGGCGCTGGACCTTGCCGACCGGGTCGTCATCCTCGACCAGGGACGCATCGTGCAGCAGGGGACGCCGCGTGACGTCTGCCGCAATCCGGCCTCGCCCTTCGTATCGAAATTCCTGGGCGACACCAATCTGCTGCAGGGCCGGGCCAGAGGTGGCAAGGTCTTCATCGGCGACATCGAGGTGCCGCATGCGAGCGCGACAGACGGGCCGGTCGACATCCATGTCCGGCCCGGCGATATTGCCTGGGACGAGGCGGGAGGAATCCCGGCAACGGTCCTGCGCGTCATCGATCGCCCCGGCGGGCGGCGCGTTCTTGCCCGCGACGAAAGCGGGCATGTCGTCGAGATCGATGTTGCGCCGGGAACGGAAGTGTCGGCGCAGGATCGCGGCCACCTGCGGATCCTGCGCGCTTCTGTCTATCCCTCGCCGGCCTGACCGCGTTGGCCGGCGAGTCTGGCGGGCTGGATCACGAAGCAGACCGCCCGGACCGGCATCATGATTCACATTGCTCCGGTCAGCTGGCGCGGACCTTCGATTGGGACCAGGCCCTAGCTCCGTTTGGCGAGCAGGTCGCGGATCTCGGTCAGCAGCGCCACATCGGCGGGCGGGGCTGCCGGCGTGGGCGGGGCCTGGCGCCGGATCCGGTTCACGGCCTTCACCATCAGGAAGATGATCCAGGCGAGGATCAGGAAGTTCAGCACGACCGTGAGGAAGCTGCCATAGGCGAGCACTGCTCCCTGCTCGCGTGCTCCGGCGAGGGTGGTTGCCGTGATGTCGAAGCTGAGCGGAATGAAGTAGTTGGTAAAATCGAAGCCCCCGAAGATCGCGCCCACAATGGGCATGATGATATCGTCCGTAAGGGAAGTGACGATCTGATTGAAGGCTCCACCGATGATCACGCCCACGGCGAGATCTATGACGTTACCTCGCGAGATGAATTCCTTGAATTCGTTGAGCATTCGTCCCTCTCTTGTCACGGCTCTCAAGTACCAGGTTGATTCGGCCGCGGAAAGTAACAATATCAGTAGATGACGTATGTGAAAATGTCCGCAGACGCGGCCGGGCGCGCTGCTTTTTTGGCATGACCATCGAACATGCTTGTTCCGGCATGCCGGAATGGCATATAGGTGGCGCGGTTGCATGTGCCGCGATCGCGGCCGAAATTCGCGAAGGACGGGAATGCCGAAGGAAGAAGTACTGGAATTTCCGGGGGTGGTTACGGAACTGCTGCCCAATGCCATGTTCCGGGTCAAGCTGGAAAATGATCACGAGATCATTGCACATACCGCCGGACGCATGCGCAAGAACCGGATTCGCGTGCTGACCGGCGACAAGGTGCTCGTCGAGATGACCCCCTATGACCTGACCAAGGGTCGCATCACCTATCGCTTCAAGTAGTTCAGCGGGTCCGGGCCGTGGGCGTGCCGATCGCATGAGTATTGTTCAGAAGCTCATCCTGGCTTCCGGCTCGCCGCGCCGTGTCGAGCTGCTGCAGCAGGCAGGAATCGAGCCCGACCGGCTGGTCCCCGTCAATATTGACGAGACGCCGGAGCGCGCCGAGCACGCGCGATCGCTGGCCAAGCGCCTGTCGCGGGCCAAGGCGGTGCGGGCGCTGACGATCCTGCGCGGCGAAGGTACTGCGCAGGACTGCTACATTCTCGCCGCGGACACGGTGGTGGCAGTGGGGCGCCGTATCCTGCCGAAGGCGGAACTGCTCGACGAGGCGGCCAATTGCCTGCGGCTGCTTTCCGGCCGGTCCCACAGGGTCTATTCGGGGATCTGCCTGATCACGCCGGAAGGCAAGATCCGCCAGCGTCTCGTGGAGTCGCGCGTCCGCTTCAAGCGGCTTTCGCGCGAGGAGCAGGAGGCCTACCTTGCCTCCGGCGAATGGCGGGGCAAGGCTGGCGGCTATGCCATTCAGGGTCTGGCCGGCACGTTCGTCGTGAAGCTGGTTGGCTCCTATACGAATGTGGTCGGCCTCCCCCTATATGAAACAGTACGCCTGCTGGAAGGGGAGGGCTACCGCGTGCATCTGAACTGGGCGTCCGGCTCCAGGGAAGGGTGAGGAAGGACCGAGGGCATGGCCCGTGCCGAGAAAATCACCGCGCTTCGTCCGAAAGTGCCCTGCCCGGAATGCGGCCGGCCTTCGTCCCGGGACACGTTTCCCTTCTGCTCGCATCGCTGCAAGAGCATCGATCTGAACCGCTGGCTGCGCGGCGCCTATGTGCTGCCACCGGCCGAGGACGACGAGAAGCCGGAGCCTGGGCAGACCTCGTAAAATCCTGTCGCGGTTGCGCCCGGGGTGCTGGACAGGAGCAAATGTCGTGCTATAACCCGCCTCGCCTCCGCAGGATTCCCGGCTAGAGCCGATTCGAGCGGAGACCAGGCCCAGGTAGCTCAGTCGGTAGAGCAGCGGACTGAAAATCCGCGTGTCGGTGG
>CAYLSN010000064.1:0-10730 GCA_964386015.1 uncultured Rhizobiaceae bacterium
CTATGTCGGAGGACCGATCGCGCTTGTGGAGGAGGGAGACAGGATCACGCTCGATATCGACCGGACATTGCTGGAACTGCATGTAGAAGAGACGGAAATGGCGCGCCGCCGGGCTGGCTGGACTGCACCGGCGCCCAGGTACCGGTCGGGCATTCTCGCAAAGTTCGCTGCCCTGGCCAGATCTGCCAGTGACGGGGCGGTCACGGCGGCGGAGGGGAGCCGGACTTGACCGCACCGGCACGGACCGAGTCGCGCCCGCACAGGGCCCCGGGAACACCGGACGCCCGGCAGGCGCATCACGCGTCAGGTCCGGCCGCGCTTCGGTCCGCCGGGAGCTGAAATGCAGGCGCTGCAGGGTCAGATCGAATTTCTGTCCAGCTATGGAGACGAGCTGCTCCATGGCGCGTGGCTTACGGTTGTTCTCAGCATCCGTGCCATGCTGCTCGGTCTGGTGGCGGCCGTATTGCTGGCTGTCGCGCGGTTCATCGGCCCGCCCTTCGTCAAGTGGCTGGTGGCGGCCTATGTCGAGATCATTCGCAACACGCCTTTCCTCGTACAGATCTTCCTCGTCTATTTCGGGCTTCCTGTGCTTGGATTGCGGTTGACGCCCGGCAATGCGGCCCTGGTCGCAATGGTCATCAATGTCGCCGCCTATGCCGCGGAAATTATCCGCGCGGGACTGGAATCGATTCCCAAGGGGCAGATCGAGGCAGGCTATGCACTCGGACTCTCCACCGTGCAGAACATCCGCTACGTGATCTTCAAACCGGCAATGCGCGCCATCTATCCGGCGCTGACCAGCCAGTTCGTCCTGCTGATGCTGCAGTCAAGCGTGGTATCGGTGATTTCCGCGAGCGAGTTGACGTCGACCGCGCTGAGATTGCAGTCGATCACGTTCCAGACTTTCAATATCTTCGTCATCGTCACGATTATGTACATACTGATTACCGTAATTTTCTACGGTATTTTCAACACGGTCGACCGCATCGTCTTCTCCTACCCGGACAGGAGATGAAGGATGATCCGGCCCTTCGGCAGCAGCGAGTTTCTCTTTCTGGTCACGGCGGTGCGATGGACCCTGCTTCTCTCTGCGATCGCGTTCATCGGAGGAGGCATAGTCGGGCTCGCCATCGCCCTGCTGCGCACGTCGGCGAACCGTACATTGCGCCTTGTCTCCGGCACCTATGTGCAGCTCTTCCAGGGCACTCCGCTGCTGATGCAACTCTTTCTCGTGTTTTTCGGCCTGCCGCTGGCAGGCTTTCACATCGACTCCTGGTTCGCCGCGGGGGTCGCATTGACGCTGCATGCAAGCGCGTTTCTCGGCGAGATCTGGCGCGGCTGCATCAATTCGATCCCTTCCGGACAGAGCGAGGCTTCAGACGCCCTCGGACTGAGCTACTATCACAAGATGCGTTATGTGATCCTTCCGCAGGCGCTGAAGATTTCGCTGCCGCCAACCGTTGGATTCCTTGTACAGCTGATCAAGGCGACTTCGCTGACCTCGATCATCGGGTTTGTCGAACTGACACGGGCCGGGGTCATCATCAACAATGCGACATTCCGGCCATTTCTTGTTTTTGGAATAGTGGCGTCGATATATTTCATCATTTGTTATCCACTATCACAACTCAGCAGAAACCTGGAGGCGCGCCTGGTCAGGGTGCAGCAACGCCAGGCATGAAGATCCATCAAAGGAGGAGGAAACAATGAACCGCAAATTCAATCAGATACTGCAGATGGACAGGCGCAAGGCGTTGCGCGGCATCGCGATGACGGCGGTCCTGGCCATGGCCGGAACTGTGGCCATGGGTCCGGCATCGGCGCAGACCCTCGACCAGCTGCGCGCCAACGGCAAGATCCGGATCGGCGTGATGGTCGACTACCCGCCATTCGGTCTGCTCAACACCCAGGGCGAGCCCGATGGCTACGATCCGGACGTCGCCAAGGCGCTCGGCGAACATCTCGGCCTGCCGGTCGAATTCGTGCATGTGACCGGGCCGAACCGGATTCCCTATCTGCAGACCGACAGGGCCGACGTGCTCGTCGCCACCCTCGCCATCACGGCCGAGCGCGCCAAGCAGGTTGCCTTCTCCGAGCCATATGCGGGCGTCAACATGATCGTGTACGGCCGCAAGGACGTTCCGATGGAGAAGCTGGAGGACCTGTCGGGAGTAAGGCTCGCCGTCGGGCGCGGCAGCACCCAGGACGTCGCCCTGACCCGGGATGCGCCGGGCGATGCGGAGATCCAGCGCTATGACGACGACTCGAGCGCGATCCAGGCGCTGCTGTCGGGGCAGGCCGACGCCACCGCGCAGAGCGACCTCATGATCGCCGAGATCGAGAAGGCGGCGCCGGAGGGGGTGTTCGAACAGAAGTTCCGCCTGTTCCAGCAGGTGCAGGGCATTGCCATGCGGCTGGGCCAGGACGAGCTGATGGCGGCCGTCAACGATTTCCTGAAAAAGGCCAAGGCGGACGGAACGCTGAATGCGATCCATCGCAAGTGGCTCGGCGCGGACCTTCCCGATCTCTGATCGGGAAGACACCGGGAAGATTGCCGCATGAACTCATCCTCTCCCTCCGCGCCGATCGTCGTCCTGAACTCGCTGGGCAAGTGGTTCGGCAGTTTCCAGGCGCTGAACGGCATCGACCTCGTCGTCAATCGCGGCGAGCGCATCGTCATTTGCGGACCTTCGGGCTCCGGCAAGTCGACCCTGCTCCGCTGCGTGAACGGTCTCGAAAGCTTCCAGGAAGGAACCGCGACCGTCGACGGGATCGAGCTCTCTGATTCCGGGGCGATCCGGGCAGTGCGGCGCGAGGTGGGGATGGTGTTCCAGCAGTTCAACCTGTTCCCGCATCTCACGGTGCTGGAGAACTGCATTCTGGCGCCGATGAAGGTGCGGGGCCTGTCAGGAAAGGAAGCGCGGGACCGGGCGATGGCGCTCCTGTCCCGCGTTCACATTTCCGAACAGGCATTGAAATACCCGGCACAGCTCTCGGGCGGACAGCAGCAGCGTGTCGCAATCGCCCGGGCGTTGTGCATGAGCCCGAAGATCATGCTGTTCGACGAGCCGACATCCGCCCTCGACCCGGAAATGGTGAAGGAAGTGCTGGACACGATGATCGAGCTCGCCCGCGACGGCATGACGATGATTTGCGCCACGCATGAAATGGGGTTTGCGCGCGAGGTCGCCGACCGGGTGATCTTCATGGACAAGGGTCAGATCGTGGAGGAAGCGCCGCCGGACGTCTTCTTCGGCAACCCGCAGCACGAGCGGACCCGGATGTTCCTGAGCCAGCTCATCCGGCACTGAAGTCGGGCGCCCGCGCCTGCGAGAAAGTTGAGGTAGTCATGCACACGAAGTCAGAAGTTCCGAATTTTCCGATGGCACGTTCGGTGTCAGCACCGCTGGACCCGCCGCCCGAATACGCGAAATACCGGCATGAAAAGCCGGTCGTCCAGGCGAGGTTGTGGAACGGCAAGCTGATATGGCTGCTCACCCGCTACGACGATGTCCGGGCCATGCTCGGCGACAACGAGAATTTCAGCACCATGCCGACGCGCCCCGGCTATCCGATGATCACGCCGGGCCGCCAGGAATTCCTCACCAAGGAGCGCGGTACCCTCAACCGGGTCGACCCGCCGGAACATACGCGGCTGCGCCGCATGATCACGCGCGAGTTCATGCTGAAGCGCATCATGGAGAAGAAGCCCTTCATCGAGGAGCTGATCACCCGACTGCTCGACGAGATGGCGGCCAAGGGACCGCCGGCGGATCTGGTGCAGGCGCTGGCGCTGCCCCTGCCCACCATCGTGATTTCCAACATGCTGGGCCTGCCCTACGAGGACCACGACTTCATCCAGGAGCGCACCTCGGCCAAGCTCAGCCTCGACCCCGACGGCGATCCGCTCGAGCCGGCAAGGGCCCAGCAGGACCTCATTCGGTATCTCGAGCGCCTGTTCCGCAAGAAGCAGGAGAACCCGGTCGACGACGACATCTTCTCGCACCTGATCGTCGAACAGGTGAATCCCGGTCATCTCACGCTCGAGGATGCGGTTTCGCTGGCGGAACTGCTGGTTGTCGCCGGGCACGAGACCACGGCCAACATGATCGCAATGGGCACGCTGCTGCTGCTGAAGCATCCCGACCAGATGCAGAAGCTCCGGGAGAATCCCGACCTGATGCCGAATGCGATCGAGGAGATGCTGCGCTATCTCGCCATTGCCCACTTCAACGGCAATCGCGTCGCCATCCGCGACGTCGAAATCGGCGGCCAGCTGATCAGGGCCGGCGAGGGTGTTTTCGGCCTGCTCAGTTCGGCCAACCGGGACGAGAACGCGTTCGAGGACCCGGACAGGTTCGACATCACCAGGAATTCGGGTCACCATGTGACGTTCGGCTATGGCGTCCATCAATGTATCGGACAGACACTGGCGCGTGTGGAACTCGACATTGTCTTCCGGCAGCTCCTGGCGCGCTTTCCGAACCTTGCCCTTGCCATTCCCGAGCATGAGGTGGAGTACAAGTGGCATGCGTTTGTCTTCGGCGTCAGGCAGCTTCCGATCAAATGGTAGAAACAAGGGAACAGGCATGCGGATCTTGATCGACAGGGATAAGTGCGTTGGCGCGGGACAGTGCGTATTCGCCGCGCCGGAGGTATTCGACCAGAGCGAGGATGACGGCATCGTCATTCTGCTCAACGAGTCTCCTCCGGAGACCCTGCGCGAGGGAGTCCTGAACGCGGCCAGGCTCTGCCCGGCTCTCGCGATCGAGGTGGTCGACGACGAGACGCCGGGGGCAGGCAAGTGAGCATCTATTCGAAGTTCTTCGCCATCGACGGGAAGACGGCAGTCATTACCGGCGCGGGCTCGGGGATCGGCCAGGCTGTCGCGCTGGCCTTCGTCGAGGCTGGCGCGACGGTGGTTGCAGCGGATCTGAACGAGGACGGGCTGGAAGAGACAGTGTCGGCGGCCGCGAACCGGGCGGGCATCCGGGCCGTGGTTGCGGATGTCTCCTCGCCCGATTCGATACGCGAGCTCGCCGACCAGGCCGACAAGCTTTTCGGCAGGGTCGATTTTCTCGTCAACAATGCCGCCATTTCGCGCAGGCACCCCGCGGAGGCTTTTCCCGAGGAGGACTGGGACCGGATCCTTGCGGTCAACCTCAAGGGCACTTTCCTGTGCGCCCAGGAATTCGGCCGGCGGATGCTGGCGCAGGGCGAGGGCCGGATCGTCAACCTGACATCGATCGGCGGCGTCGGCGGCTATCCCGGGTCGAGCGCCTACATGTCCAGCAAGGGCGGCGTCGTCCAGCTTACGAAAAGCCTGGCGATCGAATGGTCGTCGCGCGGGGTCAACGTCAATGCGATTGCCCCTGGCATCACCCGGACCCGCCTGCTCGAAAAGCTGGCGGAAGAGAATCCGGCGCAGGTCGAATGGTTCCTCGAGCGGCTGGCGATCCGGGAAATGATCGATCCGCAATATATCGCCGCGGCCGCAATGTATCTGTGCAGCCCGGCAGCCAGATATGTCACCGGCCATGTGCTGGCCGTCGATGCAGGCTTCCTGGCTTTCTGAACGGAAGGGCCTCCGGGGGTGGCAAGACAGCACCCCCGGCCCGCCTGCTTCCGCTGCCGCAGCCCCGAATCCCGCTGCGTTCCGGTCGAACCGGCGTCACGATCCGGCTGGCGGAATCACGGTCTAGATCGGCTCTCCCCTGAGCAGGCGGGGCGCCGAGCCGGAGATCCCGGCGGCCTGACGGATGAAATAGTCCTTCAGCATGGGCATGCGGTCCACCAGGCCAAGGCCGAAGTCGCGCACGGCCCGCAGCGGCGGAACGTCGTTCGAGAACAGGCGGTTCAGCACGTCGGTGGTGACTCCCATCCGCACCGTGTCGAACCGGCGCCAGCGCTCGTACCGGCGCAGCGCGTCGATGGCGCCAATGTCACGGCCGAGCCGGTCGGCCTCCACCACGGTTTCCGCGAGGGCGGCGACATCCCGGAATCCGAGATTGGCGCCCTGGCCGGCGATGGGATGAATGCCATGCGCGGCGTCACCCGCCAGGGCCAGTCGCGGCGCGACGAAGCTGCGCGCGATCTGCAGGGCGAGCGGCCAGCTGCGCGGCGTGTCCTCGACCGCAATGGCGCCGAATTCGAGTCCGAAGCGCCGCTCAAGTTCCATTGCAAAGACAAGCGGATCCGCCTGGACAATCCGCCGCGCTTCCTCGTGGCTTTCCGTCCAGACGACGCAGCTGCGGTTTCCTTTCAGCGGCAGGGTCGCGAACGGGCCGGCTGGCAGGAAATGCTCCACGGCCCTGCCCCCATGCGGGCGCTCGTGGGCGACAGTGCAGACAATGCCCGACTGCCCGTAGTCGAAACGGACCGTCCCGATCCCCGCCAGCTCCCGCAACTGGGAGCGGATGCCATCGGCTGCAACCAGCAGCCGCGCGCGCAGGAAGCGGCCGTCGGTGAGGCGGACACGCATCCAAGCCGGCCCCGCCTCGAACTCCTCCGCCGCGACGCCGTTCCCGATGGCGACACCGAGCTCGCCGAGGCGGCGGCGCAGGGTCTCGCAGATGACGCGATTCGGCACCATGTGCGCGAAGGGCTCGCCCGGGCCGACCTCGCCGCCGAAGGTCAGCAGCACCGGGCGCACCGGATCTCCCGTGCGCGAATCGGTGATGATCATCTCGCGGATCGGCTCGGCATGCTCGCGGATGCCCGCCGCGCATCCCAGTCGATCCAGCATGCGCATGGGCGCCGAGGCGATGGCCGAAGCGCGGCTGTCGCGCTGCCAGGCATCTTCCGGCGCAGCATCGATGACCAGGATCTCTAGCGACGGCCGGGCCGAGGCGATCGCTACCGCAACGGCAAGGCCGACCTGCCCCGCTCCCGCGATCAGGACATCCACCGTACGCTCCATTGCCGCCTCCTGTCCCTGCTTGACTTGTGTTCCATATCGGACTGAACCTGCCCCAGCTTATAGGCGAGATTCGGAAAAATCACATGTCTCAGGCATTGCAGGATCTTCTGGCCATTCTCGACCTTGAGCCGCTGGAGCATAACCTGTTTCGCGGCAACAGCCCGAAGACATCCTGGCAGAGGGTGTTCGGCGGCCAGGTCGTCGGACAGGCGCTCGTCGCCGCACAGCGGACCGTGGCGCCCGATCGCTTCGTGCATTCCCTGCATTGCTACTTCATGGTTGGTGGCGACCCCTCCATCCCCATCATCTACGAAGTCGAGAGGATGCGTGACGGCAAGTCGTTTTCCACCCGGCGGGTCGTCGCCATCCAGCACGGGCAGACGATCTTCTCGCTCGAGGCTTCCTTCCATCGCGATGAGCCCGGTCTCGACCATCAGTTCGACATGCCGCCACTGGTATTGCCGGATATGGCCGAGGAGAAGGTCCGGCGCATTGCCGAGGGGGCGATCCGGCTGCCGCAGGCGCTGCGCCAGCTATGGGAGCGCGAGCATCCCTTCCTCATGCTGCCGGTCGAGCTGGATCACTATCTGGGCAGCCGCAAATTGCCGCCTTTCCAGAACGTCTGGGTGCGCATGAACGGCCAGGTCCCCGACGACCGGCCGCTGCAGAGCGCCATCCTTGCCTATCTCTCGGACCTGACCCTGCTCGACACATCCACCTTTCCGCATGGGGTCAACCTGTTCGACAGCGCCGTCCAGGCGGCGAGCCTCGATCACGCCATCTGGTTCCACCGTCGGCCGCTGCTGGATGACTGGCTGCTCTACACGCAGGACAGCCCGTCAAGCAGCGGCTCGCGCGGTTTCAACCGGGGCGCCATCTATGGCCGCGATGGCACCCTTGTCGCTTCCGTCGCCCAGGAAGGACTGGTGCGGATCCGCCGAGACCAATAAATAGGCAGTTTTGGTTCTGCCTAATTTCTCATCATCCGCACAAGAAATGTCCAGACAATGCCCGCGGAAAGCGCAGCACGACCCGGGCGAGGGCAGAGCTGCTATCGATTCCGTTCCGGAATCGGTCTGGCACGGAAATTGCTCCTCCTTTCTGCGATAGCCGCTTTCGGCCTGACGGCCGCAAGGCGGAAGCACTCGCAGAAAGGAAGCGACAAGATGATCCCTGTACGACTTTCCCTGGGCATTGCGGCGATTCTGGCCGGCTCCGCCCCTGCCGTCGCGCAGGAGGCGGTTCCCGACAAGGGAGATACTGCCTTCATGCTGATCTCGGCCATTCTCGTGCTGCTGATGCTGCTGCCGGGGCTTGCCCTGTTCTACGGCGGACTGATGCGCACGAAGAACATGCTCTCGGTCCTGATGCAATGCAGCATGGTAGGCGCCGTCTCGATCGTCGCCTGGGTCGTGTTCGGCTATTCCTTCGCCTTCGGCGGAGCGACCAATCCGTTCTTCGGCGGCTTCGCAAAGCTGTTTCTCGCGGGTGTCACGCCGGAAAGCACGGCGGCCACCTTCACCGACGGCGTCGTCATCCCGGAATATGCGTTCATCGCATTCCAGATGACGTTCGCGGCGATCACGCCGGCACTGATCGTCGGAGCCCTGGCCGAGCGCGTCCGCTTCTCGGCGCTGGTGCTGTTCTGCCTGCTCTGGCTGACGCTCGTCTATCTGCCCGTGGCGCACATGGTGTGGGACGGTTCCGGGCTGATCTACGGCATGGGCGCCCTGGATTTCGCCGGCGGCACGGTGGTGCATATCAATGCCGGCGTCGCCGGTCTCGTCGGCGCCATGGTGCTCGGCCCCCGCAGCGGCTATGGCCGCGACATGATGGCGCCGCACTCCATGCCGTTCACTCTTGTCGGCGCGGCGCTGCTCTGGGTCGGATGGTTCGGCTTCAATGCCGGCTCGAACCTCGAGGCGAACGGCTATGCCGCACTCGCCGCGGTCAACACCTTCACGGCCACCGCGGGCGCAGTGCTCGCCTGGTCCGCGATCGAGGCCGTTCACCGGGGCAAGGCGTCCCTTCTCGGCGCGGCTTCGGGCATGATCGCCGGCCTTGTGGCAGTGACGCCGGCGGCGGGGTCGGTCGGCCCCATCGGCGCCATCGTGCTGGGCGCCATCGCCGCGGCTGCCTGCTACTACTTCGTCGCCATCGTCAAGATCCGGTTCGGCTATGACGACAGCGCCGACGTGTTCGGCGTGCACGGCATTGGCGGCATTGTCGGCGCCGTCGGCACGGGCATCTTCACCAGCCCGCTTCTCGGCGGCACCGGGGACGCGGACTACGCCATCGTTTCGCAGACCGTGGTGCAGATCCAGGCTGTCGCGATCACCATCGTCTGGTGCGGCCTGGTTTCCTGGGTACTTTTCAAGCTGGTCGACCTGCTGCTGGGACTGCGGGTCAGCGAAGAGGAGGAGCGGGCCGGGCTCGACCTCAGCACCCACGGCGAAGCAGCCTACCACGGCTGAACCCCTGGCGGCGGGGCTTCCCGCCGCCACCGTTTCCGCTTGGTTAATGGGGCCTTAACCATCCGCCCGCTAGTTTCCTCCCCGTGGCGACGAACAACGGGAATCAGTTGGACGGATCAATGCGTACAGGCTCTACCGCGGATCTCGGATTTGCGCGCAGCTCGGGCTGGCTCAGGCGATTCACCCGAAGGCTGGTCTCCCGGCTGTGCGGTCTCTCGCTGATCGCCATCTCCATCTTCGCAATCGCGTCGCTGGCGACATGGAACGTCGCCGATCCCAGCCTCAGCCATGCCACCGGCAACATCGTGACCAATGCGATGGGCTATGCCGGCGCCATCTTCGCCGATCTCATCATGCAGTTCCTGGGCCTCGCCGCCGTCCCCGCGGTTCTGCCATCCATGTCCTGGGGCCTGCTCATCTTCTGGCGGCGCGGGGTCGACCGCAAGCGCAGGCGGGCCGCGGCGTGGCTCGGATGCTGCATCCTGGCAGCCGCCGCCGCGTCATGCATGCCGCCGCCGCCCAGCTGGCCGCTTCCCACCGGCCTCGGCGGCGTCATCGGCGATGTCGCCCTCAAGCTGCCGCAGGCGCTGATCGGCCCCGTCGACGGGGGCCTCGTCTCGATGCTGACGGCGATCGCACTGCTCGTGCCGTCGGTATGGCTGTTCTTCCTTGCCGCGGGTCTGCTCGGCCGTGCCGCCTTGGCCACGGAACCCGACGAGCCGGCCGAAGAAGATGCAGAGGAAGAATCCGAAAGCCGGCTGCAGCGGTTTGCAGGCGCGGTGACCCATCTCTGGCTGTCGCTGCGTGCCCATCTTCGTCGGGTGAAGGGCGCTTTCGCACCGGTCTTGCGCCTGGCAGCGAGCGCGATGCAGCGGCGTGGCGCCGACGAGTTGCCGGAGCCGGCGCGCCGCATCGAGCCCGGCTTCGCGTCAGGCGCTCCCTCCGCCCGCCATACCGTGCCGGTGGAAGACGAATTCGAATACGAGGACGACGAGGACGATCGTCCGCAGGCAGCCGAGCGGGTCGTGCCGCCCGCCCCCCGTCCACGGCAGGGGAGCCGTGCAGTCCGCGAGGCGCAGCCTTCCCTGATGCCCCTGGACGAGTACGAACTGCCCGGCCTGCATTTCCTCACCGAACCGAAGGCGGCGCGGCGCGACCCGTCCCTGAGCAAAGACGCACTGGAGCAGAACGCCCGGCTGCTCGAGGGCGTGCTGGAGGATTTCGGCGTCAAGGGCGAGATCATCCAGGTCCGGCCGGGGCCGGTCGTCACGCTCTACGAGCTCGAGCCGGCGCCGGGGATCAAGTCCTCGCGCGTTATCGGTCTTGTCGACGACATA
>CAYLSN010000065.1:0-10668 GCA_964386015.1 uncultured Rhizobiaceae bacterium
CGCGCCGCTACCGCGAGATCAACAACTTCTACACCGCCACCGTCTACGAGAAGGGGTCGGAGATCGTGCGCATGATCCGGACCCTGCTCGGACCGGAGGATTTCCGCCGCGGCATGGACCTCTATTTCGAGCGCCATGACGGGCAGGCGGTCACCATCGAGGATTTTCTCCGCGCCTTCGAGGACGCCTCCGGCCGCGACCTCGGCCAGTTCGCGCTCTGGTATCATCAGGCGGGCACGCCCAACCTTGCCCTGACCACTGCCTATGACGAGGCTGCCTCGACATTCACCCTCATCGTCGAGCAGTCGGTCCCACCGACCCCCGACCAGCCCGAAAAGAAGCCGATGCACATCCCCCTTGCCTTCGGCCTGGTCGGGCCGGACGGCAACGACATGCAGCTATCCGCCGTTGCCGGCGCGGAAGTTCGCGACGGGGTGATCCACCTGACGCAGGACCGCCACCGCATTGTCTTTTCCGGCATCCGCCAGCGCCCGGTCCTGTCCATCAATCGCGGATTCTGCGCTCCGGTCAATCTCGCCCATGCGCAGAGCAAGGACGACCAGCTTTTCCTTGCCCGGCACGACCGTGATCCGGTCGGACGCTGGCTGGTGCTGACCGATCTCGTCACATCCGCGCTCGTGGCCGCGGCGCGGCGGATCAGCAGCGGCCGCGCTCCGGAGTTCCGGCCGGAACTGATCGCGATCTATGGCGAGTTCCTTCGCGACGAGAGCCTGGAACATGCCTATCGGGCGCTGGCGCTCACCCTGCCCGGCGAGAATGACATCGCCCTGGAAATGGGCACCAATGTCGACCCCGACGCGATCTTTGCCGCCCGCGAGGCATTGCTGCTGAATGTCGGCGCCGCCCATCGCGCCGACATGGAGGCAATACTGCACGGACTTGGCGACAATCGCGGCGAGTTCAGCCCCGACGCGGCAAGCGCCGGCCGGCGCGCACTCGCCTCGGTCCTTTCCGACTACCTCTGCGCTGCGACGGGCGAGCCGGATCTGGCCGCACGGCGCTATGCGGAGGCGGGCAACATGACCCAGGCAATGTCGGCGCTGACCATTCTCGTGCACCGCTTCGCCGGCAGCGATGCGGCCCGTGACGCATTGGCGGATTTCGAGAGCCGCTACGCCGGCGATCCCACCGTGTTCGACAAATGGTTCCAGGTTCAGGCCAGCCGGCCCGGCGCCGACACTCTCGAAACGGTACGCAGCCTGACCCGGCATCCGGCGTTCACCTTCACCAATCCGAACCGCCTGCGCGCACTGGTCGGCGCCTTCGCCACCCTCAACCCGACAGGGTTCCACCGGCCCGACGGCGAGGGCTACGAGTTTCTCGCCGATGTCGTGCTGAAGGTCGAGCGCTTCAATCCGCAGATCGCCGCGCGCCTGGCGACGGCCTTGCGGTCCTGGGCAAGGCTCGAACAAGGCCGTTCCGAGCTCGCGCGAACGGCGTTGTTGCGCATTCGCGCCGAAGGCGCCGGCTCGCCCGACCTCGCCGACATTGTCGAGCGCACTCTGGCCTGAGGGATGCTGCGGGAACTCTTACGGAGAAACCGCGGCAAACTGCTGCGTCGCGCGGGGAGCCGGTTGCCGTTAACCGGAAAGAAACCTCTGGACATCGCGAATCGGCTCTGATTCCCTTTGGGTGATTCGGATGTGCGGTTTGGCCGGATCCCGGACAGGAAGGACCTTGAAATGGCGGGAGCGGGCGCACGCGGCTCGGCCGGGCGGCGTTGGCTTGACCGCTGGAGGGGGAGTCCCGACGGCGGCTTGCCGGGAAATGTCAAGTTGATTGCGGCGCCTGCCTATCGCCGCTTGCTGGCTTCGGAGCCCTATCTGAAGCGCGCCATCCCCGTGCTGATCGTCATCTTTCTGCTGATCATTGCCGCGACGCGCGCCGTCTCGCTGCTGAGCTGGCGCGACAGCATCGACGGCAATGCCCGGTCCCTGCTGGCCTTGAGCAGCCTGCAGCTCGCCTATGGCGCGGAGCAGGCCGAGGAAGGACAGCGGATCGAGCCGGCAGCGGCACAGTCGCTGATCTACGAGGTGCAGCGGCTCGACGCCCTGGGCACGCAGCATGTGCTGCTGCTTGCCGACGAGAGCTTCCGCGTCCTCGCTTCCAGCCGGGGCAACCAGGATTTCGAGGGCAGGCCCCTGCAGGATCTCCTGGTCGGCGCCCAGCCCCTGTTCCTGTTCGCCGACCGCGCCGGCGTAATGCAGATCGAGGTGGAGGGCAGGCCCTGGTATGCCGCGCTGGCCAAGACCTCGGACCAGAAGATCTCCGCGGTCGCCATGGTGCCGGTGAACGCGGTCTTCG
Organism: uncultured Rhizobiaceae bacterium; assembly: GCA_964386015.1. Lineage (GTDB taxonomy): Bacteria > Pseudomonadota > Alphaproteobacteria > Rhizobiales > Rhizobiaceae > CAYLGY01. The sequence goes on from CAYLSN010000065.1 coordinate 2,326, forward strand.
GGGAGTGGCGGCGCTCCGTTTCCGTCAATGTCACGTTGTTCGTGCTGACGGCGACGATCATCAGCATCATCCTCTATGCCTATTTCAGCCAGGCGGCGCGCGCCCAGGCCGCCGACCGGCTCTATCTGCTGGCGCATCAGCGCATCGACCTTGCCCTCGCGCGCGGCCGCTGCGGCCTGTGGGACTGGGACATGAGCCGCGGCGTCATGTACTGGTCGCGCAGCATGTACGAGATGCTCGGCTACGAGCCCTCCGAGGCGATGCTCTCCATCAGCCAGGTCGCGGAAATCATCCACCCGGACGACACCAACCTGTTCGACGTTGCCCGGCAGGTTGCGGCCGGCAAGACGGACCAGATGGACCGGGTGTTCCGCATGCGCCACGCCGACGGGCACTGGGTGTGGATGCGCGCCCGCGCCGAGGTCTCCGATCCGCAATCGCCGGACCTGCACATGGTCGGCATCGCCGTCGACGTCTCCGAGCAGCAGCGTCTGGCGGCCGAACAGGTCACGGCGGAGCTGCGGCTGCAGACCGCCATCGAGAACGTGCCGGAATCCTTCGTGCTCTGGGATGCGGAGGGCCGGCTCGTCATGTGCAATTCCAAGTTCGTGCAGCTCATGGGACTGCCGGAGGAGGCCGTACGCCCGGGCACGCCGCGCGAGGAGATCGAGCAGAAGCGCATCGCATATGCCTTCGAACGGCGGCTCGCCAGCCCCGCCGGCCGCAGCCAGATGCGGACCTGGGAGCGCCGTCTGGCCGACGGGCGCTGGCTGCAGGTCAACGAAATGCCTACCCGCGACGGCGGCCTTGTCTCGGTCGGCACGGACATCACCCAGCTCAAGCTGCACGAGCAGCGGCTGATCGAGAGCGAGCGCCGTCTGATGGCGACCATTCACGACCTGTCCGTCGCGCGCAAGGCAGAGGAAGAAAGAACGCGCGAGCTGGTCGATCTCAACCGCAAATATATGAGCGAGACGGAGCGGGCGGAGGCCGCCAATCGCGCCAAGTCGGAATTCCTTGCCAATATTTCGCACGAGCTGCGCACACCGCTCAACGCGATCATCGGCTTCTCCGAGATCATGAAGGCGCAGATGTTCGGCCCGCTCGGATCCGAGCGATATGCCGAATATGTCGAGGACATCCATTCGAGCGGGGAATATCTGCTCGGCGTCATCAACGACATCCTCGACATGTCGAAGATCGAGGCCGGACGCATGACGCTGGATTTCGAGCATATCGATCTCAGCGGCCTGGTCGGCGAGGCGGTGCGGGTGATCTCCCTGCAGGCCGACAAGAAGAAGATCGACGTTTCGCTCGACGTCGAGAAGAAGATGGCCATTGTCGCCGACCGCCGGGCGGTCAAGCAGATCCTGATCAATCTGCTTTCCAACGCCGTCAAGTTCACCAACGAGAATGGCCGCATCCGCATCCGGGCGCGCAAGGTCGCCCATGCCTCGCTGATCACCATCGAGGACACGGGCTGCGGCATTCCGCGCAAGGCCCTGAAGCGGCTGGGCAAGCCCTTCGAGCAGGTGCAGAACCAGTTTTCCAAGAATCATGCCGGGTCCGGGCTCGGCCTGGCCATTTCCCGTTCGCTGCTCGAGCTGCATGGCGGCAGCCTGCGCATCCGCTCCACTGAAGGGGTCGGGACGATCGTGTCGATCCGGTTGCCGGCGGCGAAGAACAATGCCGGCGAGCGGCTGGCATCATGAACCCCCTTCGCGGCTCGAATCGCCGGCCGGCCACCCGCGGTCCTTGATGACGGCATGCCGCCCGTCCTGAAGACGGGCGGCAGACCCTGATGCGGCGGTTACCGGTCAGTCCCGCCCATGCCTGCCATCGCGATGACGCGGCCCATGATGGTGCCCGCCCCAGCGGCTGTCCCGGCGCATGCGGCGCAGTTCCTCCTTCTGGAGCACGCCATCATCGTTGCGGTCCATCAGCGCGAAATGCTTGCGCTGGCGCGATTCGACCTCCGAGAGATCCAGCTCGCCGTCGCCATTGACGTCGAGACGCTCGATCATGCGGCGGGCCTGCCGTTCCGCGCGCTGGCGCAGGATATGGTCCGCCATTTCCTCTACGGTGATCTTGCCGTCGCCATTGGCGTCCGCCGATCCGATCCGCTCCATGAACCCGGCCGTGAACTCCTCGAAGGTCACGTCACCGCTATTGTCGGCATCGACGCGTTCGAAGCGACTGCCGCGATCCTTGCGGCCGGCATCGTCCTCATTGGCGAGCGCCTGCGCGCCGGCGAGCCCGGCGAGCGCGAGGAAGGCCATTGCCAGCGTTGTCTTCTTGCTCATGATGTTTCTCCATCCTGGATATTCACCCCCAATGACGGAGAGCCGGACGTCGGCGTCCCATCGCCGTCATCCCTGCCCTCACGCAGCAGCGCGTCGAAAATCTGCCGAACGCGCCGCGACGTCTCGTGAATGTGGACTTCCAGGACCCGCAGGTCCGGAAGATCGGTATTGCGCAGAAGCAGATCCGCCAGCCCCGGCGGAATGTCGTCGGGGTCGATGCCGCCGTCGAGGCACAGGCGCACGATCTGCGTGATCGTGGAGTAGAGCCGCCACGCGGCGACAAGCTCGTCCCGCGCCTGTGGCGGCAGGAACTGCGGATCGAGCATCGCGAGCAGCAAACCGGTCTCGGTCTCGCGGCCTCCGGCCTGGCCGCACAGGACCGCTGTCTGGGCGATGAATTCGAGATCGATGATGCCGCCGGGAACGAGCTTGATGTCCCAGGGACTTGCCGCAGGCTTTTCCGATTCGATGAGGGCGCGCATGTCGGCGGCTTCCCGCCTGACCTTGGCCGGGTCCCTCGGCGTGGCGAGAATTGCCTCGATCTCGGCCGCCGCTTCCCGCATCAGCGCGGGATCCCCGGCGATCGGCCGGGCCCGCGTCAGCGCCATGTGCTCCCACAGCCATGCCTGGTCGCGCTGATACTTGCGGAAGGCGTCGATATGGGTCGCGACCGGTCCCTTGTTGCCCGAAGGCCGCAAGCGCATGTCGATCTCGTACAGCACCCCTTCCGTGGTGGGGGCAGAGACTGCCGCAATTAGCCGCTGCGTCAGCCTGGTAAAATAGACGGTCGGATCGAGCGGCTTCTCGCCGTCGGACTCGTCGGCATCGGCATCGTGATCGTAAAGCAGGATCATGTCGATGTCGGATCCCGCCGTCAGCTCGCGGCTGCCGAGCTTGCCCATGGCGAGGATGGCGAGCCGGCCGCCGGCGATGCGACCGTGCCGGCGCACGAAATTGGCGATGACCGCATCGAGCGTGGCGGAGATCGTAAGCTCGGCGAGATCGGAGAAGGCATGGCCGGCCTGGCGGGCGTCGATCACGCCGGTCAGCAGGCGAATGCCGATGAGGAAGCGCTGCTCGGCAGCGAAGATCCGCAGCCGGTCCAGTGATTCCTCGTAAAGCCGCGCGCCGGAAAGAAAGTCCTCCAGCCGCTTGCGCAGATAATCGCGGTCGGGCAATTCCGACATGAGCGCCGGATCGAGCAGCCCGTCGAACACATGCGGCCGCTTGGTAACGGTCCTTGCCAGCTTCGGCGCGGTCGACATGATGGTGACGATCAGGTCCAGCAGGGCCGGATTGGACTGCAGCAGCGAGAAGAGCTGGATCCCGGCGGGAAGGCCGGCAAGAAACTCGTCGAAGCGCAGCAATGTCTCGTCGGCCCGGCCGGTGCGGCCGAAGGCCTGAAGCAGATGGGGGATGAGCTGCGTCAGCCGCTTGCGCGCATCGGAAGGCTGGGTAGCGCGGTACCTGCCGAAATGCCACGAGCGGATCACCCGGCACATGTCGGAGGGCCGCTGGAAACCGAGGCTCGCCAGGGTCTGGAGCGTGTCCGGATCGTCGTCATCGCCGACGAAGATCAGATTGCCCGCCGGGCCCTGCTGCTCCTCGGTCTCGAACAGGGCGCCATAGTGACGCTCGACGGTAACGAAGGCGGCACGCAGCGCCTCCGAGAGCGATTCATGCCCCTCATGGCCGAGCATGCGTGCAATCCGGTCGAGTCCTTCCTCCGTTTCGGGCAGCACGTGCGTCTGCTCGTCCTCAACCATCTGGACGGCGTTCTCGGCCTTGCGCAGCAGCCAGTAGGCGCCGGTGAGGGCTTCGCATGCCTCCCGGGTGATCCAGCCGCGTTCCGCCAGGATCGACAGCATTTCCGCCGTCTCCCGGCCGCGCAGTTCGGGAAAGCGGCCGCCGGCAATGAGCTGCTGGGTCTGCACGAAGAACTCGATCTCGCGGATGCCGCCGCGGCCGAGCTTGAGATTGTGGCCCCTGACGGCGATGCGGTCGTGGCCCCTGTGCAGGTGGATCTGCCGCTTGATCGCATGCACGTCGGCAATGGTGGCGTAGTCGAGATATTTGCGCCAGACATAGGGCTGCAGTTCCTTGAGAAACGCCTCGCCCGCCTCGAGATCTCCGGCCACCGGCCGCGCCTTGATCATTGCGGCACGTTCCCAGTTCTGGCCCCGGCTCTCGTAATAGATCAGGGCGGCGCCGACCGGTATCGCGAAAGGAGTGGAGCCCGGATCGGGCCGCAGGCGCAGATCCGTGCGAAAGACATAGCCGGCGGCGGTGCGCTCGTTCAGGATGCGGACGAGCTGCCTGGTCAGCCGGACGAACAGGTCGGTAGCCTCGACCCGGTCGACGACGGCCGGAGCCGCCGGGTCGAAGAACACGACCAGATCGATATCCGAAGAATAATTCAGTTCCCGCGCCCCGAGCTTGCCCATGGCGATGAGGATCCAGCCGCTGCCGCGCTCCGGATCGTCCGGGTCGGGAAGAGCGAGCTTGCCCCGGCGATGCGCGCCGGCCAGGACATGGCGAACTGCGGCGCGGATGCATTGCTCTGCCAGCAGGCTGAGGCGGCGCACCGTGGCGCTGGCTTCCGTCCCGGGCATGAGATCGACAAGGGCGATCAGCGCATGCGCCCGGCGCTTCATGCGGCGCAGCTCATCCATGAAGGCGGATTCGCCAAGCTCCCCCTGCCGCGACAACTCGCCGATCTGCCGGAGCATGCCGTCAAGGCAGCTGTCCGGCTGGCGATCGAACAGCTCCTCCAGCATGTCGGGCTGGCGCCGCATCGTCTCGGCGAGATAGGGCGACAGGTCGGCGGCGGCACCGAGGAATTGCGCAGGACCCGACCCTTGCCGCAGCAGCCCTTCCAGTCGCGCAAGACCGCGGTCCGCCGCAATCTGCGCGAGCTCCTCCCGGAACGCAGAGGCATTGGCGGCGTCCACAGGTTGCAGTTCGCCGGCGGGCCCGAGCCAGCCTGTCCCGCCCGCACTCATCTGCCGGCCTCCGGTTGCGGAAAGATCATGGTGACGGTCAGGCCCTCGCCATTGTCGCTGCCGAGCTCGAGCCGCCCGCCGTGGAACTGCATTACCGCCCGGGCCAGCGCAAGCCCGAGCCCCGATCCCGGACGCGAGCGGCTCTGCTCCAGACGCACGAACCGTTCCATTGCCCGTTCGCGGTCTTCCGGCGGGATGCCCGGCCCGTTATCGACGACCGCCAGCCGCACCTCGTTTCCGGTGTCGGTCAGCCGCACCCGGACGCGAGGCGACTCGACAGTGCCGGCGCAATAGCGGATGGCGTTGTCGACGATGTTGGAAAGCGCCTGACCGATCAGTTCGCGGTTGCCCTGAACGGTGGCCGGCTCGACGGTCTCGCAGGTGAGCGCGACGGATTCCTCCTCCGCCAGCGGCTCGTAGAGATCGACGACGTCGCGCAGGATCGCGTCCAGTTCCAGGCGCACCAGGGGCTCGCCGGACGATCCGGCCTCCAGCCGGGAAATCATCAGGATGGCGTTGAAGGTGCGGATCAGCTGATCCGCCTCGCCGATCACGGCCTCGAGCGCGGTCCGATAGTCCTCCGTGCTGCTTTGCCGGGAGAGCGCCTCCTCGGCCCGGTTGCGCAGACGGGTCAGCGGCGTGCGCAGATCGTGCGCGATATTGGCCGAGACCTCCCGCAGGCCCTCGTCCAGGCGAGCGATGCGGTCGAGGAGACCGTTGAGATTTTCCGACAGGCGGTCGAACTCGTCGCCCGCTCCCGAGACCGGCAGGCGGCCGGAGGCATCGCCCGCAACGATGCGGAGGCTCGCCTCGTTGATGCTGTCGATCCGCCTCAGCGCCCGGCGTCCGACCAGGAACCAGATCAGGAAGCCGCCGATCACCATGATGCCGAGCGCGAGGAAGAGCGAGCGGCGGACAATGTCGCGGAATCGTTCCGGCTCGCCGAGATCGCGCCCGACCAGGAGGATGAGCTGGTTGGGGATGCGGATCACTTCCGCCAGCGCCTGGAATTCCTCGCTGGCAGTTTCGCCGGAATTGCCGGCATTGTTCTCGTTCTCGCCGAAACGCCGGTACCAGAACGGACGCACGGTCCATCCGGTCCTGTCGAGCACGCCCGGCTCCAGTTCGGCGACATTGCCGAAGACAATGCGTCCGCTCGGATCCGCGATGAGATAGAGGAACGCGCCCGGCTGACGCGCGCGCCGGTCGACCGAGCGCACCAGGAGCGCAAGGCCGCCGCGCCGATAGATGCGCGAGAGGCTCTGCACTTCCTCGGCGATTGCCTCCTGGGTCTGCGCGGTGATGATGCGCAGCGACAGCGACGTCATGTAGAAGACGAGCACCACCGCGCAGATGGCGAACAGCAGCAGATACAGCGCAGAGAGGCGTGCTGCCGTTGTGCGCATGACCGCCGGCACCGCCATCATTCTGCCTTCAGCATGTAGCCGGCACCACGGACCGTGTGCAGGATCGGCTTGTCGAATCCCTTCTCGATCTTGGCACGCAGGCGGGATACGTGAACGTCGATGACATTGGTCTGCGGATCGAAATGATACTCCCAGACATTCTCCAGGAGCATGGTCCGCGTCACCACCTGCCCGGCATGGCGCATCAGATATTCGAGCAGCCGGAACTCGCGTGGCTGCAGCGGGATCGTTCTGCCGGCACGCCGGGCCGTGTGGGCGAGACGGTCGAGTTCGAGATCGCCGCAGCGATAGACGGTCTCCGTTTCCGGGCTCTGCTGGCGGCGGGTCAGGGCCTCGACACGGGCGAGCAGCTCGCGGAACGCATAGGGCTTGGTCAGATAATCGTCGCCACCGGCGCGCAGCCCCGTGACGCGGTCGTCGACCTCTCCCAGCGCCGAAAGGATCAGGGCCGGGGTGTCCTTGCCCCGCGCCCGCAGGCTTGCGATCACCGACAGGCCGTCGCGCTTCGGCAGCATGCGGTCGACGACGAGCACATCGTATTCTCCCGACTCCGCCATGATGAAACCGGTCTCCCCGTCGGCGGCGACATGCGCGACATGACCGGCCTCGGCAAAGGCCTTTTCGAGATAGGCCGCCGCCTGGCGGTCGTCCTCGATCAGAAGAATCTTCACGTGAAAACCTCCCCGACCCTCACTCGATGGCTGCGGCAGCGGAAATGGGAATCCGCTGCCGCCCGGCGCTGGACGCGAAATGCCGGCGAGCCCCCGGGGGTGGTCAAGGAGCCCGCCTGCCTTCCGGTTCAGCCCCGTTTCACGGGCAGTGCGATGAAGCGATTGCTGCCATCGCGACGAACCTGGACCAATACCGCCGTCCGCCCCGCCTTTTGCGCCTGCTCGACGATCCTGCCGATGTCGTCGGCGCTCTTCACCGGTTCGGAGTTCAGCGACACGATGACGTCGCCGGGCAGAATGCCCCGGCTCGCCGCGTCGCTGTCCGGGTCGACCTCGTTCACGACCAGTCCTTCGCCATCCTTCGCCGGCGCCAGGGTCAGGCCGAACTCCTCGACCAGACCGCCCGGCTTCGACGGGCCGTTCGGCCGGGCCGCCGCAACCTGGTCGCCGGGCAGCCTGCCGAGCGTGAGCTTGACCGTCTCGGCCTTGCCCTGGCGCCACAGGCCGACCTCGACCTCCGTGCCGGGGGCCATGTTGCCGACCATCCGCGCCAGCTCGCGCGGCGTGGAGATCCTGGTGCCGTTGACCGAAGTGATCACATCGCCAGGCCGGATGCCGGCATCGCGGCCGGGTCCGTCCGGCATCGCCTCGTTGACCAGGGCGCCGGCGGCCTCGGAAAGGCCGAGCGACTCGGCAATTTCCGCGGTGACCGGCTCGATGGTGACGCCGATCCAGCCGCGCTCGATCGTGCCGTCCTTCATCAGCCGCTCGACGACGTCCTTTGCCGTCGAGGCAGGAATGGCGAACGCAATACCGACATTGCCTCCGGTGGGCGAGAAGATGGCCGTGTTGATGCCGATGACCTCACCCTTGAGGTTGAAGGCGGGGCCGCCGGAATTGCCGCGGTTCACCGCCGCGTCGATCTGGATGAAGTCGTCAT
>CAYLSN010000066.1:0-10445 GCA_964386015.1 uncultured Rhizobiaceae bacterium
CCGTCAAGGTCATGTCGCATGACGGCAGGCTGGTCGAACAGGGCCGCATCTCGAAGATCCTTGCCTTCCGCGGCCTCGAGCGCCAGCCGATCGAGGAAGGGCGCGCCGGCGACATTGTCGCGATTGCGGGATTGTCGCGCGGCACGGTCTCGGACACGTTCTGCGACCCGGAAGTGCAGGAACCGCTGCCGGCGCAGCCGATCGATCCCCCCACCGTCACCATGACCTTCCTCGTCAACGACAGCCCGCTGGCGGGAACCGAAGGAGACAAGGTGACCAGCCGCGTCATTCGCGAACGCCTGTTGCGCGAAGCGGAAGGCAATGTCGCGCTGAAGGTCGAGGAGTCGGAGGACCGCGACTCCTTCCTGGTTTCGGGACGCGGCGAACTCCAGCTGGCGGTACTCATCGAGACCATGCGGCGCGAGGGCTTCGAGCTCGCCGTGTCGCGGCCGCGGGTGGTCATGAATCGGGACGAGCACGGTAATTTGCTGGAGCCGGTGGAAGAGGTCGTCATCGATGTCGATGACGAACATTCCGGGATCGTCGTGCAGAAACTGTCCGAGCGAAAGGCCGACCTGATCGAGCTGCGGCCCTCCGGCGGCGGGCGGCAGCGCCTGATCTTCCATGCTCCCACCCGGGGGCTGATCGGCTATCAGTCGGAATTGCTTACGGACACGCGCGGCACCGCCGTGATGAACCGGCTGTTCCATGCCTACGAGCCCTACAAGGGCGCCCTGCCCGGCCGCACCAACGGCGTGCTCATCGCCAACGAGAACGGCGAGGCCGTGGCCTATGCGCTCTGGAACCTCGAGGATCGCGGACCGATGATCATCGATGCCGGGGTCAAGGTCTATGCCGGCATGATCGTCGGCATCCACAGCCGCGACAACGATCTCGAGGTCAATGTGCTCAGGGGCAAGAAGCTGACCAATATCCGGGCCGCCGGCAAGGACGAGGCCGTCCGGCTGACGCCGCCGGTGCGCATGACCCTCGAGCGGGCCCTGGCGTGGATAGAGGATGACGAGCTCGTCGAAGTGACGCCGAAATCGATCCGCCTGCGCAAGCTCCACCTCGATCCGCATGAGCGCAAGCGCTTCGAGAAGAGTCGCGGTGCCGCCTAGAGCATGATCCCGGAAAGTGGAATCCACTTTCCGGACAAGATCATGCTCAAACAAGAAAGCATGATCCCAAAAAGTGACTCCCACTTCTTGGAAAAGATCATGCTCAAACAGGAATGCATGATCCCGAACCGGAGGTCCGCGTCAGCGAACCGCAGGTCCGCGTCAGCGCAAAGTGGAATCCACTTTCCGCCGGAGCGCGGTCAGCGTTCCGTCAGTTTCAGCTCGATGCGGCGGTTGCGGGCGCGCGCCTCGTCCGAATCCCCCGGATCGAGCGGCTGGAACTCGCCGAAGCCGGCCGCGACAAGGCGGTTCGCCGGTACCCCCTGCTCGACGAGAAAGCGTACCACCGAGGTCGCACGTGCCGTCGACAGCTCCCAGTTGTCGCGCAGGCGACCCGCCCCCGACAGCGGAACATTGTCGGTATGCCCGTCGACGCGCAGCACCCAGTTGATCTCGGGCGGTATTTCTTCCTGCAGTTCCAGCAGCGCGCCGGCAAGCTTGCGCATTTCCTCGCGGCCGGCCTCGTTGATGATGTCCGAGCCCGACGGAAAGAGCACTTCCGACTGGAAGACGAAACGGTCGCCGACAATGCGGATGTTTTCCCGATCGGAGAGAATCTCGCGCAGGCGGCCGAAGAAGTCCGAGCGATAGCGGTTCAGCTCCTGCACGCGTTGCGCCAGGGCGACGTTCAGGCGCCGGCCCAGATCGGCAATCTTGACATTGGCCTCGCGGTCGCGCTGCTCCGAGACTTCGAGCGCGTCCTCCAGCGCGGCAATCTGCTGCCGCAGCGCCGAAATCTGCTGGTTGAGAAGCTCGATCTGGCTGAGGGCGCGCTGGCTGACCTGCCGTTCGTTCTCGAGTTCGCCGGTCAGGCTGCTGATCCGGGCTTCGGCCTCGGCGCCAGCGCCGGCCCCGCGCGACAGCAGCAGTTCGAGCCGCGACCTTTCCGCCTCCGAACTCGACAGCGATGCCCGCAGCGCCGCGAGCGAATCCTCCAGATCCTGGTTGTTGGCGCGTTCGAGCGACAATAGTTGCGTCAGTTCGTTGATCTGCGCGTTCAGCCGGTTCAGCACCTCGTCCCGGCCGCTGATCTCCCGGCTGAGCAGAAACTGCGCCAGGACGAACACCGACAGCAGGAACATGATGGCGAGCAACAGGGTCGAGAGCGCATCGACGAAGCCCGGCCAGTAATCCACATGCCGCTGGCGGCGATTTCCCCGGGCCAGGCTCATGCTACTTCCGGCCTTCCTTCAACGCCCTGGCAATTTCCTGCAGCGCCGCGCGCGTCGCCTTCTGTTCTTCCGACTGCGCCTCGACCCAGTCCCGCATCATCTGCTGCTCGGCGCGCATGCTCTTGACCAGGCTGGTGATCCCTTCGGCCAGATTGGCCATGGCCGCGGTCACCCGCGGATTGGCGCCGCCGCTTTCCTGCAGGGCGCGCAGCCGGTCGGACAATTGCCGCACTTCCTCCGAGGTCTCGTCGGGCTTGCTCGGCGCCGCCGCTTCCGGGCTCACATCGGTCACGGAGGACAGCCAGTTCTCCAGCTCCGTGTAGAAGCGGGTCTGCGCCCTGCCTGCCTGCAGGTCGAGAAAACCCAGCACCAGCGAGCCGGCAAGACCGAACAGGGACGACGAGAACGCCGTGGACATGCCGTCGAGCGGGGCGGCAAGCCCGGATTTCAGCGAATGCAGCACGTCGGCGGCATCGCCCGAGGCCGGATCCAGCGTCGAGATCGTCTCGCCGATGGAGCCGATCGTCTGCAGCAGGCCCCAGAACGTGCCGAGCAGCCCGAGAAAGATCAACAGGCCGATCAGGTAGCGCGAGATGTCGCGGCTCTCGTCGAGGCGGGTGGCGATCGAATCGAGGATCGAGCGCATGGAAAGCGTCGACAGCGCCATGCCCTGCGTCCGGCTCAGCAGGGCGCGCATCGGCGCCAGCAGCACCGGGCTTCGCGCCTCGGCCCCGGCCCGGAACGAATTGACCCAGCGCACTTCCCGGAAAAGGCGCAACACCTGGCCGAAGGCCAGCAGGATGCCGACGACCAGGACACCGAGAATCAGTCCGTTCAGGCCGGGATTGGCGCTGAAGGCGCTCGAGATCTGGCGGTAGAGGATGGCGCTGACAAAGCCGACAATGGCGAGAAAGATCACCATCGAGAGCAGGAAGACCTGCGGCGAGGAAAGCCGATGCGGATCGAACCCGCCTTCCTCGGAAATCCTGCTTTCCGAGCGAAACCATGACGCCATTCGTGTTGCCTCTCGCCCCGGGGCAAAATGAACCCGCCTGTGGCGGGATCCGTTCGTCGCTAGCCTCATTTCACTGGCGAATCTAACCGGAAATGGGACCAAAATGAAAGGTCAAACCAAACCGATGCTCACGGCTCCCGGGTCAGCGAGGCGAGCAGGGCCTTGTGCATGTATTCATTGCCGGCGACAACGGTCGGCATGGAGCGATGCTCGTGCCCGCCGCCGAGATCCGTGACGAACCCGCCTGCCTCCCGCACCATCAGCACGCCCGCCGCAATATCCCATACATCGAGGCCTGCCTCCCAGAAGCCGTCATGGCGGCCGGCGGCAACCCAGGCGAGATCGATCGACGCCGCGCCGAAGCGCCGCACGCCTGCTGCCTCCACCATCACGTGGCGAAGCTGCCGCAGCGCCACGCCGTGCTGCCCGCGGCCCTGGTGCGGGATTCCGGTGGCGATGACCGCGTCCGAAAGGTCGCGCCGCGCCGCCACGCGCATGCGCCGGTCGTTGAGATAGGCGCCTCCGCCCCGCTCGGCAGTATAAAGCTCGTCCATCGCCGGATTGAAGATGACCCCGGCGACGAGCTGGCCCTGGCGCTCCAGTGCAATGGAAATGGCAAAGACCGGAATGCCGTGCAGGAAGTTCGTCGTGCCGTCGAGCGGATCGACGATCCAGCAATGCTGGCTGTCCTCTCCCTCGATGAAGCCGCGTTCCTCCATCAGGAAGGAATAGCCCGGCCTTGCGCGCTTCAGCTCGTTGTAGAGTATCTGCTCCGCCTTCAGGTCTGCCTGGGTGACGAAGTCGCCGGGCCCCTTGCGGGACACCTGCAGGTTCTGCACCTCGCCGAAATCACGCGCCAGCGAGCGGCCTGCCTTGACCGCCGCCTGCACCATGACGTTGAGGATCGCCGAACGCGCCATCAGTCGGCCCGGCGGATATAGGTGATTTCATTGGTGTCGACCACGACCCGCTCGCCGCTCTCAATGAAGGGCGGCACCATCAGCCGGATGCCGTTCTCGAGCCGCGCCGGCTTGTAGGACGATGCAGCGGTCTGCCCCTTGACCACGGGGTCGGCCTCGACGATCTGCAGCACGACCTGATCCGGCAGCGAAATGCCGATCGGGCGCTCCTCGTGCAGCTCCACCGTCACCGTCATGCCGTCCTGGAGAAAGGCGGCGCGGTCGCCGACGAAGTCCTTCTGCAGCTCGAGCTGCTCATAGGTCTCCGCGTCCATGAACACGAGCGCGTCGCCCTGCTCGTAGAGGAAGGTGTAGTCCTTCTGCTCCAGCCGCACCCGCTCGACCGTCTCCGCGGCGCGGAAACGCTCATTGAGCTTGGTGCCGTCGATGAGATTCTTCATCTCGACCTGGTTATATGCGCCCCCTTTGCCGGGCTTGACCGCGTTCGTCTTGACGACGACCCACAGGCCGCCATTGTGCTCGATCACGTTGCCGGGGCGGATTTCATTGCCGTTGATCTTCATGCCCGTCTTTCCGTTCAATGATGATGCGCCAGCGGCGCATGAAACTGTCTGTGCCGGCAGGCCGGCCGGCTGCGCCCGTGCGGCGCCGCCAGTTCGCCCGGCGGCAGGCCGGGCGGGTCGCGGCGTTTCCTGATCATAATTTTGTCGCGCTGGCAAGTCAGCGCAAGCGATTGGCCAGTTCGATCGCGCGCTTCTGCTGCTCGGCCGTCAGGCCTTCGAGAAAGGCGTTCATTTCCGGGTCCGAGAGTCCCGCCCGCCGCGCCAGGATGTACCAGGCCGCCGCCGCGACCAGATCCCCCTTGGTGCCGAGGCCGCGCCAGAAAAGCCTGGCGAGACGGCTCTGTGCCACGACATTGCCGTTCATCGCCGCGGCGTGCATCCAGGCAAAGCCGGCTTCGAGATCGCGCGGGCCGCCATAGCCGTCGATCAGCCATATTGCGAGGTCGAGCTGCGCCGTATCGAAATTCTTGACTGCCGCCCGCTCCAGCCAGCGGCGCGCTTCCGCCGGATCGCGCTCCTTGCCGCCCAGCCCCTGGTCGTAGATCTGTGCCATGGCATACTCGGCATCCGCGAGACCCGCCTGCGCCGCCTTCTCGTAATATTCCACCGCCTCCGCGATTCCGGCGGAGCCGGGGCGACGATTGAGGATCAGCTGTGCCAGATTGAATTGCGCCAGCACATGCCCGGCATCGGCGGCGCGGCGCAGATATTCATGGGCCTTTTCCTCGTCGCGCGGAACATGGGTTCCGTCGAGCAGGGCCATGCCATACTGGAATAGGCCCTCGCGATCACCCTGCTCCGCCGCGCGCCCGTACCATTCGATGGCCCGGGCAAGATCCCGCCGGATGCCGAGGCCACGCGAATAAAGCTCGCCGAGCAGGGTCTGGGCTGCCGCATCTCCCTCCCGGGCGCGCGCCTGGGCCAGGTTGAAGGCAGTCAGGTACAGGCCGCGCTGATATGCGCCGAAGGCCGGATCGGGTCGGCGTCCGCCGAAGCGCTCGCGATCGATCGTGACCGGACGCGGTCCCTTGTCGACCGGCTCCTCTTCTGCTTGCACCGGCGCCCCGCCGACAACGAGGGCGATCGCTGCCGCCAGCCAGGCTTTCATGCTGTCCGCTCTCCCGACTCGAAAACTTCGTCCAGCAGCCGGTTTGCCAGCCGGACAGCCTCGCCCGGATCCTCGCTCCCCGCGAAAATGGCAGACGAGGCCGCGACGAATTCGGCGCCTGTCGCCGCAGCCGCGGCAATCGATTCGAGGCGCGACCCGGCCATCACGATGCAGGGGATCTCCACCATGGAGCTCCACCATTCCGCCAGGGCGAGATTGCGCGGATGCGGCTCCGGTTTCGTATCGTATCCCAGCCTCCCGAACAGGATGTAGTCGGGCCGGAGTTCGCCGATCTCGAGTGCATCGTGCCGGGTTCTTGCCCCCGTTGCGCCGAGGATCAGGTCGCGCTTGCCATCCGCATGGAGCGCAAGCTCCCCGAGCCCCTCGACCTGGAAGCCGTCGGCCCCGACCCGGCGTGCGATTCGCGGCTCGCCTGCGACCATCATGGCGATGTCCGCCGCCTGGCCCTTCGGCACCACAGCCTCGCACATGCGCTGGAAATCGTCCTCCGCCAGGCCGGCGGGCCACAGGATGATCGAGGCAATGTCGCCGCCGCCAATGGCCCGCGTGACGCGGTCGGCAATGTCGCTCCAGCCTTCGCCGGGAGGGCTGATCAATACGAGCCTTGCACGCTCAGCCGGTTCTGCGTCCGTCACCATGCCCTCCGCTCCATGCGCCTCCCGCTACGTTCCGATCCTGGCACCAATAGGGCATCGTTTCCGATCCGCATACAGGGTTTTCCCGTGCCGGCAAGGGAGCGTCCGGCCTCGCGCCGTCTGCCGGAAGAATACGCCACCGGGATCCGGCAATCGCGGCATCGGGAACCGGCCCGCGACTCAGGGTTCCGGCAGCGTGGCGCCCGGCGCCGGCTCGAGCCGCTCGTTCATCAGCACACCGTCCCGGCGCAACCGCGCGACGACCTGCATCTGCGTGCCGAACATCAGCCGCTCCAGCTCCGGCGCACTGGTTTCGGACACGAAGATGCGGCCGGTGAATTCCGGCGAGATGCCGCTTGCCTCCGGGTCGAGTCGCGACGGACAGGGCGGATCGCTCTCGCGCGGAAGGATCGCCGCGACGATCTTGCCCTCCTCGATGCGCTCCAGGCAGATCAGGCAGCGACCGCCCCGGCATTGCTCCGCATCTCCCACGACCTCCCACTGATAGCGGAAGACGATGTAGCGGCCGCGCAGGGGATCGCGCGGATCGAAGCCGGTGACCGGGATCACCCATTCGTCGGCCGAGGCGAGGGCGATCTCGTTCCGCGCGATCGTCGTCGCAAGGCCCGCAAACGGCAAGGCGAGCACGAGCAATGCCAGCCACCACCGCCTCATGCCGGTTCCTCCCGCTGCGTCGGGCGGCGCATCAGCATCTTCCATGCCGCGATCAGCAGGAGGACCAGCACGCCGCCGGCGATCAGCCCGAATCCGGTCAGGGCCAGCGAGCCGAACAGTTCGAAATAGACGATCACCAGACGCAGGGCGATGGCCGCGACGCCGATGCGGTACAGGCGCAGATCCCGTGCGGCCGCCGCGGCCCAGACGATCGCGCCCCACATGGCGCAGAACAGGACGATGCCGAGGACGGTCCAGGAACCGGCGGAACTGTGCGGGGTGAGGATCGCGGCCGCGCCGGCGGCAAAGCTGACTGCCACGATCAGCCGCAGAAGGCGGGCTCGCTCCGCCGGCTGGCGCCCGGCGGCGGCGATCGCCAGGGCGGCCGCCAGCAGCGGCAAGGCAAGCATCTCCACCGCCTGCCGCACATCGTCGGCGGTCACCGTCTGCGACCAGGCCGCATGCGCGAGGCTCGCCAGCGCCAGCACGTAAAGCACGCCGAATCCGCCGAGCGCTTCGATGAAACCGTCGTCGCGGCGGCAGAAGGCGGTGCCGGCGACCATCAGGAAGGGGATCGCCCCCGCCGTCCCGGCGAAGACGGCCTGCAGCGGCGAGTCCTGCTCGAAGCCGTGCATGGCCAGGGTCAGCATGAGTGCGCCCAGCATCAGCGCGAACAGCGATCCGGTAAGCCAGGTCCGGCCCAGCAGGAACAGGGCCGGGCCGGTCAGCACCGTCCAGAACGCGAGCGGCTGCCAGAGCGGCGCGGCCTGCTGATAGATCTGCCCCTGCAGCGCGATGCCGGCAAGGACAAGCGCCGAGAGCAGGAACAGGGCGGTTTCCGTGCGCCACAGGCGCTGCCGGCGCAATCCATCCAGGACGGCGATGGCGGCGGCCAGCATGGCGGCGAACTGCGCCGCGAGCTTGGCGGCCGGGGAGATCTCGTCCCAATTGGCGCCGACGATCAGGAGCAGGCCGAGCGCCAGCGCGAAGCATGCCAGCGACACGATCGCCCACAGGACGAGCGGTCTCGACTTCTTCTGCTCGAATTGGCGGATTGCCTCAGCGGTGGACGAATCGATCAGTCCGGCATCCAGCCAGCGGGCAAGACTTCGCTCGAGTCCGTTCATGCACCCCCGCGCCCCTCGTCACCTCCGGCCGCGCGCCAGCCTTTCCCCCGCGCGCACCAGGGTCTGTCCCAGCAGCCGGCCGGACCCGATCCCGGCCACACCGGCGACGAAATCGCTCATGCTGGCGGACCGGCCATCCAGTGCAAGCTGAACCAGTTCGATCGATCCGGCAAGCAGGATCAGCAGGAAAGGCCACAGGAGCGGACGGGATGCACGTTGCGGCGCGGCGGCGGCACAGGCCGCGAAGGCCAGGAAGTGGAAAAGAAGATCGGGACGGGAGAGGTGGCTCAGCACGGACGGCACAGGCGGGACCGCATAGAGCGCGAAGAAAAGCGTCACGGCAAGCACCAGCAGGAACGGAACCCTGCTCATCTGCCACGCAAGGGCAGGCCGGCTCCGCACCGCACGGCCGGTTTCCCCTCCCGCGTCACCTGCCATGTATGAAGGAATCCCGGACGATGCTGGCCATGAAGATGCTCCGCTTCTAGAAACGCAGGAACCCGGAGGCGTGGGGCGTTCGTGGTTGCCGAGCCCTACAGGCGCCATTCGGCCAAATCAAGGCAGGCATGCAATTGCCATGGTAACATTTCGTCTCCTTCCGGCAATGCTTGCAATTTCAGACGACATGTCTATGTTACGCGCATCCTGCAGTTCTTGAGGGACAAGAGCCGTGCATTTGCGCTTCGGCCTGAGACCTATCGATGGGAGCCGCGCCCGGTTCACGGTCCGGGCGGGAAGCCTGAAAACGGGCATCTAGCCCTGGCGCGGCCGCAAGGCCGTCGACTGGGGGCCGGAAAATCCACTTCAATTCACACCGAAACCTGTTCGCGGACCCTTTTGTCCGGCGGAGTTTGGAATGATCACGGGATTTGCCGGCTGTTGGCTGACGGCCAGGGACCACCGCCTTCTCGGGCGGACATTGCAGAAACTGAGCGCGATCGCATCGCCGCTGGCGCCTGTCCTGCAGGAAAAGCTCGACCGCGCGCTCGTCGTTCGCGCCCTCGATGACGATGTCGCGGCTCTGGGCAGCCATGTCGAATACGTGCTCGATGGTTGCCTCCCCGAACGCCGGATTCTCGTCGCCGAAGGCGGTCACGGCACGGTGGGACTGCATCTGCCGCTGGCAACCGCGCGCGCCATTGCCCTGATCGGCATGCGCGAAGGGCAGTCGGCGGAATTTCCCGAAAACGGCGCAATGCGGCAGATCCTCCTCCGCCGTGTCCTCTTCCAGGCATTTCCCGCAGCCCGTCCCGAGGAGAAGACGGCGGAAATCATCCATCTGAACCATTTCGCGCGAAGCCGGCGGCTTCCCGAACCACGCAGCAAGGCAAAGGAAACCCGATGAAAGTCGCAGTACTAGGAGGGGGCGTCATCGGCGTGACCTCCGCCTTCTATCTCGCCCGGGCCGGCCATGAGGTAACGGTCATCGACCGCCAGCAAGGCCCGGCCCTGGAGACCAGCCATGCCAATGCCGGAGAGATCTCCCCGGGCTATGCCTCGCCGTGGGCCGGCCCGGGCGTGCCGGTAAAGGCGGTGAAGTGGCTGCTGATGCGGCACGGCCCCCTGGCGATCCGTCCGAAGGCGGATCCGGTCATGTGGAGCTGGATGCTGCAGATGCTGCGCAACTGCACTTCGGCCAGATATGCCCGCAACAAGGCGCGCATGGTGCCGATCGCCGAATACAGCCGCGACTGCCTGCGCGAGCTGCGCGAGCAGACCGGAATCGAATATGACCATCGCAGCCAGGGCACGCTGCAGCTCTTCCGCAGCCAGAAGCAGTTCGACGGGATCGGCGGCGACGTCGAGGTGCTGAACCAGTTTGGCGTTCCTTTCGAGGTGCTCGACCGGGAAGGTTGTGCCAGGGCCGAACCGGCACTGGCGCGGGTCAGGGAGAAATTCGTCGGCGGCTTGCGCCTGCCCGGAGACGAGACCGGCGACTGCTACATCTTCACGCGCCGGCTGGCGGAGCTGTGCGGCGACGCGGTCACTTTCCGCTTCGCCGAAACCATTCTCGAAATCCTGCATGAC
>CAYLSN010000067.1:0-10445 GCA_964386015.1 uncultured Rhizobiaceae bacterium
GATGGGCGGCGAGCAGGCGGCCACGGTGCTGTCGATGCTGCGGCGGGACGCGATCGAGGCGAAGGGCGGCAGCTGGAGCGCAGAGGAGGAAGAGGCATTCCGCGCGCCTATCCGCGATCAGTACGAGCGTCAGGGACATCCATATTACTCGTCCGCGCGTCTCTGGGACGACGGAGTCATCGATCCGGCGGACACGCGCCGGGTGCTGGGACTGGCACTGAGTGCCGGCCGGAACGCGCCGGCCGAACCGACCCGGTTCGGCCTGTTCCGGATGTGACGGGAGCAGAAGCATGAGCGAACCGGCCCGGATTGCACGGCTCCTGATCGCCAATCGCGGCGAGATCGCGTGCCGCATCATGCGCACCGCAAGGAAGATGGGCATCGCCACGGTCGCGGTCTATTCCGAGGCCGACCGCGATGCCGAACATGTCTCGATGGCGGACGAAGCCGTCTGCATCGGTCCGGCGCCCGCAGCGGAAAGCTATCTGCGCGCGGACCGGATCCTGGAGGCGGCCCGGCGCACCGGCGCCGACGCCATTCATCCGGGATACGGCTTCCTGGCCGAGAACGAGGGCTTTGCCCTCGCCTGCGAGCAGGCCGGGATCGTGTTCGTCGGCCCGCCGCCCGCCGCCATCCGGGCAATGGCCTCGAAATCGGCGGCGCGGGAAATGATGGAGCGTTCGGGTGTGCCGCTCGTGCCGGGCTATCACGGCGCCGACCAGGACCTTGCCACGCTGGCGAGCGAGGCCGGCAGGATCGGCTATCCGGTACTGATCAAGGCTTCGGCCGGCGGCGGCGGCAAGGGCATGCGCCTGGCCGCTCATGCCGGCGAGCTCGAAGCCGCGATCGGCGCGGCGCGGCGCGAGGCCAAGGCCGCATTCGGCGATGACCGCCTGCTGATCGAGAAGTTCATCCAGCAGCCGCGCCATATCGAGGTGCAGGTCTTCGGCGACAGTCACGTCTCCATCTTATCCCTGTTCGAAAGGGACTGCACGCTGCAGCGCCGCCACCAGAAGGTGGTGGAGGAAGCGCCGTCGCCCTGGTTGCCCGAGCCGGCGCGCGAGGGCGTCTGGGCCGCGGCCAGGGCAGCGGCGGCCGCTGTCGGCTATCAGGGAGCGGGCACGGTCGAATTCGTCGCCAATGAGGACGGCTTCTACTTCATCGAGATGAATACCCGGCTCCAGGTCGAGCACCCGGTGACCGAAGCGATCACGGGCCTCGATCTCGTCGAATGGCAGCTGCGCGTCGCCGCGGGCGAACCCCTTCCGCTTCGCCAGGAGGAAATCGTCAGGGAAGGGCACGCCATCGAGGCGCGCATCTATGCCGAGGATCCGCAATCGGGCTTTCTCCCCTCGATCGGCAGGATCGAGACCTGGCGGCAGCCCGTCGCGGAGAACGGCGTTCGCATCGACAGCGGTTTCCGCCAGGGCGATCGCGTCTCGCCCCATTACGATCCGATGCTGGCCAAGCTCATCGTCCACGGCGCCGACCGGACGGAGGCGCTCGAGCGGCTCGACCGGGCGCTGGCCGATTTCCAGGTGGCGGGCGTCAGGACCAATATCGGATTCCTGCAGCGGCTCATGTCGCATCCCGATATCCGGGCCGGCAGGATGGATACCGGCTTCATCGAGCGGAACCTGCCGGAGCTCCTGTCGCAGCGAGGCGCCGATCCGCGCGATCTGGCGGCAGCCGTGGCCGCGGTGCTGGCAGGCGAGGTGGGGCCGGCACCCCGCAACCCCTGGGACCTGCGCGACGGCTGGATGATGGCGGGCAGGCGCCGCCGCCGCTTCGCGCTGGACGACGAGGAAGCGGTGCTCGTCCAGGAGCGCGGCGGAACATTGCTCGAAATTTCCTCGACCGCGAAGGCCTTCGGCTTCAATCCGCGGCCGGATGGCCGCATCGACGTGTTCTGGGGTGACGGCAAGGAAACGGTCTCGGCGAGTCTTTCCGGACAGGAAGTGGAAGTGGCGACACCGCGCGGGCGCCGGCGGTTTCTCCTGGCCGATCCCTATGCCGGCGAGGACGCGGACATTGCCGGCCAGGGGCACCTGCGCGCGCCCATGCCCGGATCCGTGACCCAGATCCTTGCCCGGGTCGGCGAGCGGCTGGCGCGCGGAGCGCCGATCCTGGTCATGGAGGCAATGAAGATGGAACATACTTTGTCGGCGCCGGCGGAGGGTACGCTGGTCGCCCTGCATTGCGCCGTCGGCGATTTCGTGCAGGAAGGAACGGAACTGGCCGAGTTCGAGGCGTCGGGAAAGTAGCGCAGGCCGGAGGCTGGCATGTTCGAGGATCTGCAGGGAAGGGTCGCGTTGGTCACCGGCGCATCGTCGGGACTCGGGCGCCATTTCGCGATGGTCCTGGCCGGGCAGGGCGCGAAGGTCGTGCTTGCAGCGCGACGGCGCGCGGCGCTGGAGGAGACCTGTTCGGCCATTGCGGCGCAGGGCGGTACGGCTCTGGCGCTCGCGATGGATGTCAGCGATGCGGCATCGGTGCGCGAGGCCTTCGGCCGGCTCGGCGAAGCGCCGGACCTGGTCGTCAACAATGCCGGCGTCACCGATCCGCGCCCGGCGCTCGAGATCGATGCGGAAGAATGGCGCAGGGTCATGGCGACCAATCTCGACGGCGCCTTCTTCGTCGCGCAGGCGGCGGCGAAAGCAATGATCGCGGCCGGAAAACGTGGCGCGATCATCAATATCGCCTCGATCCTCGGCCTGCGCGTTGCCGGCAACGTATCCTCCTATACCGCTTCCAAGGCGGCGCTCATCCAGCTGACCAGGGCGCTGGCGCTGGAATGGGCACGCTACGGCATCCGGGTCAATGTGCTCTGCCCGGGCTATGTCGAAACCGACCTCAATCGCGACTTCTTCGCCACCGAGGCCGGCCAGGCGCTGATCCGCCGAATTCCGCAGCGCCGCCTCGGCAGGCCGGACGACCTCGACGGAGCCTTGCTCCTGCTTGCTTCCGACGCCGGCAGCTACATTACCGGCGCCGTGCTGGCCGCCGATGGCGGACATCTCGTTTCATCCCTGTGAGGGCAAGCCATGGATTTCACCATCTCATCGCGCATCGAGGACTTCCGGTCCCGCATCGCCCGCTTCGTCGAGGACCGCCTGCTGCCGATCGAGGCCGACCCTGCGAGCTTCGACGAACATGAAAACCTGCGCATCGACCTGCTGGAGGAATTGCGGGCGCAGGCGCGGGCCGAAGGCCTGTGGTGCCTGCAACTGCGCCCCGAAAACGGCGGCCAGGGAATCGGGCGGGTCGGCATGGCGGTATGCTACGAGGCCATGAACCGATCGATCTTCGGGCCGGTCGTGTTCAATTCGGCCGCGCCGGACGACGGCAACATGATGGTGCTGGAAGCCGCGGCGACGGCGGAGCAGAAGGAGCGATGGCTGCGCCCGATCGCGCAGGGCAGGGTGCGTTCCGCCTTCGCCATGACCGAGCCGCATCCGGGCAGCGGCTCGGATCCCTCGATGATGCGGACGGCGGCGACCCGCCAGGGTGACCGCTATGTCATCCACGGGCGCAAGTGGTTCATCACCGGGGCGGGCGCGGCACAGCATTTCCTGCTGGTCGCGCGCACATCCGACGATTCGCGCCGGGGCCTCACCGCCTTCCTGTTCGACCGCGACCAGCCGGGCTGGCGGATCGAACGCCGCATCCCGATCATGGGCCCGGAAGAGCATGGTGGACATTGCGAGCTTGTCTTCGACGGGCTGGAGATTCCGGTGGAGAACCGGCTGCTGGAGGAAGGCGACGGGCTGCGGCTGACGCAGATGCGTCTCGGTCCGGCACGGCTGACGCATTGCATGCGCTGGCTGGGCCTGGCGAAGCGCTGTGTCGAGATCGCCCGCTCCTATGCGGCCGAGCGCCATGCCTTCGGCGCGCGCCTGGCCGACAGGGAGTCGATCCAGATGATGCTGGGCGACCTGGCGATGAGGATCGAGATCGGCCGCCTGCTGGTCATGAAGGCGGCGTGGGAACTCGACCGGGGCGGAAGGGCCGGCAAGGAAGTATCCATGGCCAAGGTGCATGTGGCCAATCTGCTGCATCAGGCCGCCGATGTCGCCATCCAGATCAATGGCGCGCGCGGCTATTCCAAGGATACGGTGCTGGAATGGATCTACCGCTATGCCCGGCAGGCGCGTCTGGTCGACGGCGCGGACGAGGTGCACAAGATGGTGCTCAACCGCAATCTTGACAAGGAAGGCGCCGATTTCTGGCGCTGGCAGGTGGCTGGCTGAGGGAGGAGACAGCGATGTTCGACGAACCGCATCTTGCACCGCGCCCAGCCAACCATCCGCCGCTCACGCCCGTGGAATTCCTGGTCCGCTCGGCCGAGGTTCATCCCGACCGGCCGGCGGTCGCCTGGGGCGACATGGCATGGACCTGGCGCGGCTTTGCCAACATGGTCGGCCGGCTTGCCGGTTTCCTGCAGAGCCGGGGCATCGGAAGGGGCGACGTGGTTTCGGTCATGGCCGCCAACCGGCCGGAAATGTTGGCGGCGCACTATGCCGTGCCGATGCTGGGCGCGGTGCTGAACACCATCAACATCCGTCTCGATGCCGACACTGTCCGCTACATTCTCGAACATTGCGGCAGCCGGATGCTGATCTGTGACGCGCCGTCACATGGCGCCGTGGCGCAGGCAGTGCCCGAGGGCCTTCCCTGCCTTGTGCTGCCCGGCGGCGCGGAACCCGCCACGCTCGACATGCTTGCGGAGGACGGAAAGGACCGGGTGCTCGACCTTTCCGCGATCACCGACGAATGGCAGCCGATCTGCATCAACTACACTTCCGGCACTACCGGCCGGCCGAAGGGCGTCGTCTACACGCATCGCGGCGCCTATCTGAACGCCATCGGCAATGTTCTGGCCATGGGCCTGACCGCGCAGTCGTCCTATCTGTGGACCCTGCCGATGTTCCACTGCAATGGCTGGTGCCATACCTGGGCGGTGACGGCCGCCGGCGGATTGCATGTGTGCATCGAGCGGCCCGATCCGGACACGATCTTCGCCGAGATCGGGCGCCGCCACATCTCCCATTTCGCCTGCGCGCCTGTCATTCTCTACATGCTGCTCAACCATCCCGCGCGGCAGAAGCATGCGGCAGCTGGCAAGGTACGTGTCGCCACCGGCGGTGCATCTCCCACCGAGGCGCTGATCGAGGAGATGGACGCGCTGGGTTTCGAGCTGGTGCATCTCTACGGGCTGACGGAGTCCTACGGTCCGGCGACGATGCGCGATCTCGATGCGGAGGAGCGCGCCCGCCCCGCTTCCGAAGTGGCGCGTTCCCTGGCCCGGCAGGGCGTGCGGCACATTACCGCGAACCGTGCGCGCGTCGTCGACGAAGCGGATGCCGATGTTCCGGCTGACGGCACCACGCTCGGGGAGATCGTCCTGCGCGGCAACACGCTGATGGCCGGATATTACCGCGATCCGGAAGCCACCGAACAGGCATTCCGCGGCGGCATGTTCCATACGGGCGACCTCGCCGTGCGCCATCCGGACGGTGCCATCGAGATCCGTGACCGGTCCAAGGACGTCATCATTTCCGGCGGTGAGAACATTTCCAGCCTCGAGATCGAGAATGTGCTGCATCGACACCCGGCGGTGCTGATGGCCGCGGTCGTGGCCATGCCGCACGAGAAATGGGGCGAGACGCCGGCGGCCTTCATCGAGCTGCGCGACAACATGAGCGCCGGCGAGGAGGAGCTGAGGACCTTCTGCCGTCAGCACCTGGCCGGATACAAGGTTCCGTCACGATTCTTCTTCACCGAACTGCCGAAGACCGCGACCGGGAAGATCCAGAAATATGCATTGCGGCAAAGGCTCAGATCGGGCGAGGCGGAGTAGGGAATGACTGCGCAGCCGGATTTTCCGACCCGCCCGCTGAAGGAGTATCTCGACCGGCAGTTCGGCGAAGGCGAGCTTTCGCTGCGGCGGGCCGGCGGCGGACAGTCCAATCCCACCTTTTTCGTTACCCATGGCAGCCGCAAGCTGGTGCTGCGCAAGAAGCCTGCCGGCAGGATCCTGTCCGGAGCCCATGCGGTCGAACGGGAATACCGGGTGTTGCAGGCGCTGGCCGGCACGGCAGTCCCGGTGCCCGAAGTGCTGCTCCTGTGCGAAGACGACAGCGTGCTCGGCACGCCGTTCTACCTGATGCGGGAGGTCGAGGGCCGTGTCCTGCACGATTGTTCGCTGAGGCAGGTGCCTGAGGGTGAGCGGCGGGCAATGTACATGGAAATGGCGAAGGTGCTGGCGCGGCTGCATGCCGTCGTGCCGGAGGAGGTCGGGCTGGCCGATTTCGGACGTCCCGGCAATTACTTCGCCCGCCAGCTGGCGCGCTGGTCGCGGCAGTATCGCGAATCGCCCTCGGAGCGCATCCCGGCGCTCGATCGCGTCATCGCATGGCTGGAGGCGAATCTGCCGGAGGACGATGCCCGCCCGGTGATCGCCCATGGCGATTTCCGGCTGGGCAACATGCTGTTCCATCCCGAGCGGCCGGAGATCGTCGCCGTACTGGACTGGGAGCTGTCGACGCTGGGCCATCCGCTCGCCGATCTGGGCTTCTGCTGCATGCCCTGGCGCACGGCGCCGGACGAATATGGCGGCATTCTCGGCCTGGATCTGGCCGGGCTCGGACTGCCGAGCGAAGCCGAATTCGTTGCCTGCTACTATGAACACGCCGCTCCGACTGCGCCGTTGCGGCCCTTCCATGTGGTGTTTGCGCTGTTCCGTTTCTCCGTCATCTTTGTCGGCATTGCCGACCGGGCGCGCAGCGGCACCGCCGCCTCGCAGGAGGCGGCAAGGGTCGGACCGCTGGCCGTCCGCTTTGCGGAACGGGCCGAGGCTGCCATCCGCCAGCCCGTGTAGAACGGGCGGCGGGTCAAGGCTTGCGGCGGGGGTCGTCGCCACGGCGGCGCGGGGTGACCAGCATCGGCCCGTAGCGAAGCGCGAACAGCGCGAAAGCCGCTCCCCACAGCACGCCGCCCGTGACGAGCCAGCCGATCCGGGCCTCGCCGCCGGCGAACGGCGCGGCGACACGGATCAGGGCCCCCAGCGTGACGGCGAGGTAGATGGCCAGCGTCCAGCCGTCTGCCCGGATCTCGCGGCCCGTATGCCCGAGCGTGGCGCGGGTCATGACCGCCAGCGTCATGGTGCCGATGGCACCCGCCGCCAGCGCGTGCGCGGCGGAGGATTGCGGGACGGCATCGGGCAGGATCCCCGACAGGCCGATGAGCAAGAGGGCTGCTCCGAGCCAGGCATAGCCGGCATGCAGCACGAGCAGGATCGGCTCGCGCAACGTGGACCGGCTGCGCCAGCGTGACAGGCGGGCCAGCAGAAGGGCGCCGGCCGCAAGCAGGAATGGCGCCGACAGGCCGGGCAGGGCGACCCAGGCCAGCACGGCGACCGCGGTTGCGGCGAGGGCGGCGCGATCGAGCGCGCCGAAGCTGGCGGGCAATTCGGTTGCCCCCTGCTTTACCAGCCAGTTGCGCGTGAAGCTCGGCGTGATCCTCCCGCCAATGAGGGCGATGAGCATTGCGGCGGCGCCGAGCGCAAGCCGGATCGCGTAGGGCCCCGAGACCATGCCCGACGCCTCGAGATGGTGGGCGACATTGGCGATCAGGAACAGCGAATACATGCCCGCGACCGGCAGATTGCGCCAGTTGCTGCCAGCCAGGATCTCGCGCAGGATCGCGGCAAGGAAGACGGCGGGAAAGATGAGATCGAGGACCAGGGCCAGCGCCGGGTTGCCGACAAGGGTCGTGCCGATGCGTCCGGCCAGCCAGAGCAGGACCAGCACCGCGAGCGGAGCGCCGCTCAGTGGCAGCCGCCCGGTCCAGTTTGGAATCGCCGTGAGCAGGAATCCCGCAATAACGGCGCCGAGAAAGCCGAACAGCATCTCATGGGCATGCCACTCCATGCCCTGGAATGGCCCTGCCATGCCGGCCCCGGTCGCATATGCGTGCAGCCAGAATGCGATGGCGAGCGCGGCGTGGATGGCGGCCAGCAGGAAGAAGGGCCGGAAGCCGTAGTGGAGAAAGGCGGGAGCGGCAAGATAGCGCCCGCGTCCGTCCTTTCCCTGGCTGCGAAAGCGTTCGGACCTCTTGTCCCGGGATTCCGTCATGTGCATGGCTCCCATGCCGGTTCAGGCTCGGATAGTGCAGCAGATGCCGCTGCCGGTCCAGCGCGACCCGGGGTCGCTTCCTGCCGCAGACCGCTTCCATTCGGACGTCCGGCCCTATAAAGATACGCCATGGCCAGGATGGCAGCAGGGGGAGGAATCATGAGACAGGCCGCGCGCAGCCGGCAGGATGCGCCCGCAGCATGCAGCATGGACGGAAGCTGAACTTGCGTGTTCTTGCAGTCATCGTGCGCGTCGTCAGCGCCATCAACAGCCTGGTGGGCAATGTCTTTGCCTGGCTGGCGCTGGCCATGGTGCTCGTCTGCTTCGCGGTCGTCGTCCAGCGCTACGCCTTTTCCACCGGCCGTGTGTGGATGCAGGATCTCTATGTCTGGCTGAATGGCGCCATGTTCACTGCCGTCGCCGGCTTCGCGCTGCTGCGCAACGATCATGTGCGCGTCGACATCTGGTACCGGCCGGCGAAGCTGCGCACCAAGGCGCTGATCGACCTTTTCGGCGTCCTCGTCTTCCTGCTGCCCTATTGCTGGGTCGTCTGGGTCTATGCCTGGCCGTCCATCGTCCGGTCCTGGCGCTATGCCGAGGGCTCGACGAATATTGGCGGCATGCCCGGTCTCTATGTCCTCAAGAGCTTCGTCCTCGTCTTCGCGGCGCTGCTTGCATTGCAGGGTGTAGCGATGGCGCTGCGCGCGGTGCTGGTGCTGGCCGGCAAGGAGGACCTGCTCCCGCAACGTCTGCGATATCCGCGGAACGACGCCGGGGATGAACAGACGGTGAGCCTGTAATGGATCCGGTCCTTCTCGGAGAAATCCTGTCCGGGCTGATGTTCTTCGGGATCATCGGCTTCCTGCTGCTCGGATTTCCGGTCGCATTCACCCTGGCGGGCGTGTCGCTGATCTTCGGGCTGGTCGGCTGGTCTTTCGGGGTCTTCGACCTGTCCAATCTCGGCAGCGTCGTCAATCGCTACATCGGCTACATGACCAATGAGGTGCTGGTGGCCGTGCCGCTCTTCATCTTCATGGGCGTGGTGCTCGAACGCTCGAAGATCGCCGAGCAACTGCTGCTGACCATGGGCAAGCTGTTCGGCAACCTGCGCGGCGGCCTCGGCATCTCGGTTGTCCTTGTCGGCGCGCTGCTGGCCGCCTCGACCGGCGTGGTCGGCGCCACGGTGGTCACCATGGGCCTGATCTCCCTGCCGGCCATGCTGCGCGCCAAATACGATCCGAAACTGGCGACCGGCGTCATCTGCGCCTCCGGCACGCTCGGCCAGATCGTGCCGCCGTCGACGATCCTCATCTTCATCGGCGACATATTGTCGGGGATCAACGCCCAGGTGCAGATGGCCAAGGGCAATTTCGCACCCGTGCCGGTTTCGGTCGGCGACCTGTTCGCGGGCGCCCTGCTTCCCGGATTGATGCTGGTCGTATTCTACCTGCTCTGGATTGTCTTCCGCGCCATCACGGATCCGGGATCCTGCCCGGCGACGCCGGTGCCGCCGGAGGAGAAGTCCGGCCTGTGGCGGCAGGTACTGGTTGCGCTCGTTCCGCCGCTGGCGCTGATCGTTGCCGTTCTCGGCTCGATCCTCGGCGGCATTGCGACGCCGACGGAAGCGGCATCGGTCGGCGCGGTCGGCGCCATGATCCTTGCGGCCTTGCGCTGGCGCCTCTCCTTCGCCACCCTGCGCGAGGTCTGCATCGCCACGGCTTCGATCACCTCCATGGTGTTCATCGTGCTGTTCGGCGCCTCGGTCTTCGCCATCGTGTTCCGGCTCATGGGCGGGGAGAACCTGGTGCACGAGTTCCTGGCCGACCTTCCCGGCGGAGCGCTGGCGGCGGTCGCCCTGATCATGCTGGTCATGTTCTTCCTCGGCTTCATCCTCGACACGCTGGAGATCATCTTCATCGTGCTGCCGATCACTGCGCCGGTGCTGCTGGCGATGGATGTCGATCCGGTGTGGCTCGGCGTCCTCATCGGGGTGAACCTGCAGACCAGCTTCATGACGCCGCCCTTCGGCTTCGCGCTGTTCTATCTGCGCGGCGTGGCGCCGAACTCGGTCTCCACAATGTCCATCTACAGGGGGATCATCCCGTTCGTCGCCCTGCAGGTCCTGGCGCTCGTTGCTCTGTTCGCATTCCCCGAAATTGCTACCTGGCTGCCGCGCGCAATCTACGACTAGAGCCTTTTCATCCGCCGGAAACGAGAAGGCCCCGGCGCTTGCCGGGGCCTCCCTGGCCATATCTGCCTGCCCGGATCAGATCCGGAAATATTTCTGGCGCGCCTGCAGGAAGGGCAGGT
>CAYLSN010000068.1:0-7593 GCA_964386015.1 uncultured Rhizobiaceae bacterium
TGTCCATGGTCGGCATGCTGATCTATATCTGGCTGCGCTTCGAGTGGCAGTTCGGTGTCGGCGCCATCGTCTCGAGCGCGCATGACGTCATCATGATCGTCGGCGTTTTCCTGCTGTTCGGGCTGGAAATGAATCTGAGCGCGATTGCCGCGATCCTGACCGTGATCGGCTATTCGATCAACGACACCATCGTCATCTATGACCGCATCCGCGAGAATTTGCGCCGGTTCAAGCGCATGCCGATCGGGGAGCTGATCGACCTGTCGCTCAACCAGACGCTGTCGCGCACCATCCTGACCAGCCTGACCACGCTGCTCGCGCTGGTGGCGCTGTATCTCTTCGGCGGCGAGGTCATCGCTACATTTGTCCTGCCGATCATGCTCGGCGTATTCATCGGCACCTATTCGTCGGTCTTCATCGCCGGGCCGATGCTGATCCTGTTCCGGCTGCGTCCGGACGTGTTCGGCAGCGAGGAGGAGAGCGCCAAGGCTGCGCCGCCGGCAAAGGCCGGGGCCTGAGCGCCGGCATGGCCAGGGAAGCGTTCATCCGCGATGCCCATTACCCCGGGCGCAGCGCCATAGACGCCTATGGCAATGGCGGCTTCCGATTCGCCGACATGTCGCATCGCGGCTCGCTCCTGTGCCTGCCCTCCGGCATTCACGGCTGGAACCCGACCGCAATGCCGTTGCCGGCCGAGGAAGATTTCGCGCCCGTCTTTGCCGAGGCGGACCGCATCGACATCCTGCTCATCGGCACGGGCGACCGGATGCATTTCCTGCCGCCTGGCCTGAAGGCGCGTTTCCGCGCCGCCGGCATCGTTGCCGAAAGCATGTCGACCGGAGCGGCCGTGCGCGGCTACAATGTGCTGCTGGCGGAGGAACGGGCGGTTTCGGCGGCACTCGTCGCGGTCGACTGACCGATGGATCCCGCCCAGGAGCTGGCCGGGGAGCTTCGCCGCCACGACCCGGACCGCTATGTTGCTGCCCTCTATGCTCCGGCGGACAGGCGGGACGACCTGATCGCACTCCACGCCTTCAATGCCGAAATCGCCCGCATCCGCGACCAGGTGCGCGAGCCGATGCTCGGCGAGATCCGCCTGCAATGGTGGAGCGACATGCTGGCGGCCGGGGCAGGTCCGGCCGGCCATCCGGTCGCCGATGCGCTGGCGCGTGCAATCGAAAGGCACGATCTGCCGGTATCGGCGCTGATCGGCATGATCGAGGCGCGCAAGTTCGACCTCTACAATGATCCGATGCCTTCCGTCGCCGATCTCGAAGGCTATTGCGGCGAGACGGCCGGGGTGCTGATCCAGCTCGCCAGCCTCATTCTCGACCCCGAAGCAGCACGTGTGTCCGCCGACGCGGCCGGCCATGCGGGCTGCGCCCAGGCGATGACGGGACTGCTGGCGCTGTTGCCGCGACACCGGGCGCGCGGCCAGTGCTACATTCCGCGCAATCTTCTGCAGGCAGCCGGGGCGCGGGCGGAGGATCTGTTCGTCGAAGCGCCGGGCGAGGCGGCGCTACGTGCCGTGCAGGCAATGATCGCGCTGGCGCGGGATCATCTTGCCGCATTCGAGCGGCACGCTGCCGGTCTGCCGCGCTCCCTGCGGCCCGCCTATCTGCCATTGGCGCTGGCACGACCCTGGCTGACGCGGCTCGAAGCGGCGGGGCCGGCCGTGTTCCGGCATTCGGTCCAGCTTTCGCCCCTGCGCCGCCACGCCGCCATGCTGCGGCGCGCGGTGACGGGGTGGAGTTCCCGGCAGTTGGAGCAAAACCACTGATACCCGTCCTGCGGCGGGGGGAAAGGAGCATTCGCGGTCATGGCTTCGGACAATCAGGCGCATGGCATCCTGGTGATCTGGCACGGCGTGGCTTCCGGCTTCGTCGACGAATTCCTGAACTGGCATACCTACGAGCATATGCCGGAGCGCATCGCCATACCGGGCTTCCTGCGCGGCCGCCGCGGCCATGCGCCGGACAGCCCGCTCCACCCCTTCCTTACCCTGTACGAGTCCGATGACGTCCGCACCTTCGGCGCGCCGGAATATTTTGCGCGGCTCAACTCGCCGACCCCCTGGTCGCAGAGGCTGCACCGGAGGGTTACCAACTACATGCGCGGCGCCTGCGAGGTCATCGCCTCGCGCGGCGTCGGCCTCTCGGCATATACGCTGTCGGTCAGGGTCGGCCTTGCCGGCAGAAGCAGGGACGAGTTGCATCCCCTGGCGACAGGCATCTGCAATCGTGCCTCCGGGCTGGCTTGCGTGACCAATGTCCGTTTCGGCCTGTCGCGGCAGGACATCAGCAATGCGGACAACCGGGAGGCGGAGCTGCGCGGCACGCAGGGCGCGGCTTTCGAGGGCGTGCTGCTTGTCGACAGCTTCGATCGCGCCGCGCTCGCACGGCAGAAGTCAGCCTTGCTGGATGAAATCCGTGCTGCCGGGCTGACGGTCGGCGAGGCCGATCATGCGATCTACGACCTGCAATATGCAATCGGCTGTCGTGAGCCGACCGCCGCGAGAGCAATCTTCCGGCAGATGCCGGCGCAAGGCGGAGCCATGCTGCAAGGTAGTGAAATCTAGGCCAGCCAGTATTGCGCGCTCAGGGTCGGGGTCCCGTCGCAGCGGACGATGCCCTGATCGATGAAGTCCTCGAGATGGGCGAGCACCAGCAGGGAGGCGCCGCTGCGCAACCGCGGATCGATGCCGCGATAAAGCTGGGCAACGATTTCCGGTACCTGCCGGTCGCCCTTCGCCAGCCGGTCCAGGATCGCGTCGGACCGCTTCTTCCGGTGGCGGACCAGGTGATCGAGGAAAGCGGCGGGATCCTTCACCGGACCGCCATGCCCCGGCAGCAGCGTGCGGAACTCGCGTTCGGCCAGCTTTTCGATCGAGTGCAGATATTGCGCCACCGAGCCGTCCGGCGGGGCGATCACCGTGCTCGACCACGCCATGACATGGTCGCCGGACAGCGCGAGGCCGGTGCCTTCCAGTGCGAACGCAACATGATTGGAAGCATGGCCGGGCGTGTGGATCACTTCGAGCACCCAGCCCGCGCCCGCGATCCGGTCGCCGTCGCGGAAATAGTCGTCGGCCCGGAATTCGCGGTCCTCGCCATCATCGGCGGGCGTGCCGTCCGGCTGGCGGGGCAGCTTCTGTCCGTCGGACCAGGCCAGCACCGGCGCGCCGGTCGCCCGTGCAAGCCGGCGGGCGAGCTGGGAGTGGTCGTGATGGGTATGGGTGAGCAGGATGTGCGTCACCGTGCGGTCGCCGATCTGCCGGAGCAGGTCCGCCAGATGCTGGTCATCGCCCGGGCCCGGATCGACGACCGCCACCTCCCTGTCGCCGATGAGAAAGCTGTTGGTGCCGCGAAACGTGTAGGGGCCGGCATTGCGGGCCGTCAGCCGCTGCACGCCCGGCGCCAGGTTCACCAGTTTTCCGTATTCCGGGTCGAAGTCGAGGTCAAACATGCTGCTTCCGATGCTCTGTCGTTCGCAGATCATCTAGGACTTTTCATGCGGAAATGAAAGGAAATCGCGGGATCAAATCGACTCGGGCTCCCGAACAGGAAACAGGGCCGTGCAGATGCAGTTGCGGGCACACTCACCCCTCCGCGTCGCGCCTGCCGCGGAATCTGCCGAATGTGTAGCCGAGCTCGACGGCGCCACGGCCGAAGCGCTCGCGCAGCCGGTCCATGGCCCCCTCCGCCGCGGCGCGCTTGCCGGCAACCGGATCGGCCAGATCGGGCGGGTCGGCAAGATGTTCGTCGGCAAGATCGGTGACGCCGATGCCGATGAGCCGGTATCGGGTGCCGTCCGTTTCCTTCTGCAACAGATCCCGGCCGACGCTGAAGATGCGGTCGGCGAGACGCGTGGGATCGGAAAGCCGGCGGTTGCGCGTGCGGATGCGGAAGTCGGCGCTCTTCAGCTTGAGCACCACCGTGCGCCCGGCCAGATGCTTGCGCTTCAGCCGGCAGGATACCTTCTCGGCAAGGCCGCGCAGGATCGGTATCAGATCCTGCAGGTCGGCAAGATCCCGGTCGAAAGTGGTCTCGGCGGAGACGCTCTTGACCGCTCCCTCCGGATCGACCCTGCGCGTGTCGATGCCTCGCGCCAGGTGGTACAGCCGGTCGCCCATGGCGCCGTACCGGCGCAGCAGGTCGTCACGTTCCATCTGCTGCAGCTGCGCGATGGTCCGGATGCCGTCGCGGTGCAGCTGCTGCTCGAAGGCGCGGCCGACGCCCCAGATGGCGGACACCGGCAGGCCGGCAAGGAAGGAGGTCGCTTCCGCCCTGCCGATGACGGCGAAACCGCGCGGCTTCCGGAGATCGGAGGCAAGCTTGGCCAGGAACTTGCAGTAGGACAGGCCGATGGATGCGGTAATGCCGATCTCGCGCTCGAGGCGCCGGGCAAGCCGGGCGAGCACGCGCGCCGGCGGCTCGCCGTGCAGGCGTTCGGTGCCGGACAGGTCGAGAAAGGCCTCGTCGATCGAGACCGCCTCGACCTGCGGCGTCAGCTCGCGCATGAGTTCGCGCACTTCGTGGCCGACGCGCGAATATTTCTCCATGTCCGGCCGCAGCACCACTGCGTGCGGGCAGGCCTGCAGCGCCTTGTACATCGGCATGGCGGAATGGACGCCATGAATGCGCGCAATGTAGCAGGCAGTGGCGACGACACCGCGCTTGCCGCCGCCGATGATCAGCGGCCTGTCGCGCAGTTCCGGCCGGTCGCGTTTCTCGACCGCGGCAAAGAAGGCGTCGCAGTCGATATGGGCAATGTGCAGCCGGTCGAGTTCGTCATGGGCGAGGATGCGCGGACTGCCGCATTGCGCGCATCGCCGCGCCCCGGCCCCGGCGCTTGCCAGGCAATCGCGGCAGAAGGCATTGTCGGCGGCGCTGCGGGAGTCTGCGTTCATGGCGGCAATTGTCCGCCCGGTTTGAATTTCGTCAATCATCTTGCGATAGTACGGGCAGATTTCCGGCAAGAGGTCGCGGGGTTCCTTGCATGGCCAAGAAGGTGATGATCGTCGAGGACAATGAGCTGAACATGAAGCTCTTTCGCGACCTCATCGAAGCCTGCGGCTACGAGACGGTGCGGACCCGTTCCGGGCTGGAGGCCATGGACCTCGCCCGCGAACATGCGCCGGACCTCATTCTGATGGACATCCAGCTGCCGGAAGTGTCGGGACTGGAAGTCACGCAGCGCCTGAAGGCGGACGAGCAGCTGCGCCACATTCCGGTCATAGCGGTCACGGCCTTTGCCATGAAGGGCGATGAGGAGCGCATCCGCCAGGGAGGATGCGAGGCCTATATTTCCAAGCCGATCTCCGTGCCGCGCTTCATCGAGACCATCAGGTCCTATCTCGGCGACGCCTGAGGGCGCCGGCCAGGATCACGGCATCGGCGCAGCGCTGAGCTGCGGCGTGCCGATTGCCTTGCGCACCGCCGGCGCCACCTCGGTTCCGAACAGTTCGATTGCCTTCATCATGGCCGCGTGCGGGATGACCCCGATTGCCATCTGCACGAGAATCCGGCTGAAGCCGAAGACCTCGTGATTGGCGAGGATCTTGTCCGTCACCTCGGACGGGCTGCCGACGAATTGCGCGCCGCGGCGGCTGCGTGCGGCATCGAACTGGGCCCGGCCCGTCGGCGGCCAGCCGCGTTCGCGGCCGATCCGGTTCATCACCTCCGCCTGCGCCCGGTAGTAGACGTCGATCTCCGCTTCGCTCTGCGCGACGAAGCCGTGGACATTGATCGAGGTTCCCAGCGCCGCCGGATCGTGGCCGGAGCGGCCGGCAACCTCCCGGTACAGGTTGAAGAGCGGGGCAAAACGGTGCGGCTCGCCGCCGATGATCGCAAGCGCGAGTGGCAGGCCAAGCGCCGCGGCGCGCGCCACCGATTGCGGGGTGCCGCCCACCGCGATCCAGACAGGGATCCGGCCCTCCGGGCGGGGATAGACACCGCGCCCGGCGATCGGCGGCGTATGGCGGCCGCCCGGCCAGTCCATCACCTCCTTGTCGCGCAACCGGAGCAGCAGTTCGAGCTTCTCGGCGAACAGCTCGTCATAATCGTCGAGCGAATATCCGAACAGCGGGAAGGACTCGATGAAGGAGCCTCGTCCCGCCATGATCTCGGCCCGTCCCCCGGAAATCAGGTCGATGGTCGAATATTGCTGGAAGACGCGGACCGGCTCTTCCGAGGACAGCACGGTCACCGCCGATGTCAGGCGGATGTTGCGGGTGCGCGCCGCTGCCGCGGCAAGCACGGTCGCCGGCGACGAAATGGCGTAGTCGGGCCGGTGATGCTCGCCTAGGCCGAAGACGTCGAGGCCGAGCTGGTCGGCAAGCTCGATCTCCTCGAGCAGGTTGCGCAGGCGCTCCGCCGGGCCGATCCGGTATCCCGTCCCCGGATCGGTTCCGACATCGCCGAAAGTGTACAGGCCGATTTCCATGCGGCGTCCTTTGCTGAACGGGTTGTCGGGCATCTAGTTAATATCGCGGCGATGGAAGTGAAAGCCCCGCCGGCTCAGGCAAGGATCGCGCGCAACCCGGACTGGACCTTGAGCATGGCGGGAAGGAACCGGCTTTTCAGCCCGGCGATCGAGGCTTCGGCGGTCGCGACCCCGGAGTTGAGCGCCCCGGCCACCTTGCCGCGGCACGTATGGAGCGGCACCGCGATCGACCGCAGCCCGAGTTCCACTTCCTGGTCCACGATGGCAAAACCCTGCGCGCGGGCATCGGCGATCTGCGCCAGGATTTCGTCGGGTTCCGTCAGGCTGAACGGGGTGCGCGGCGAAAGGTCGGAGCGCTGCAGGATCGACCGGGCCTCCTGCTCCGGCAGGGCGGCCAGCAGGACCCGGCCGAGCGAGGTGCAATGTGCCGGCAGGCGCGAGCCGGGCATCAGCCCGACCGACATCACCTTCCGCTGCGCTGCCCGGGCGATGTACACGATATCCGTGTCGTCCAGGATCGCCACCGAAGTGGATTGCCCCAGTTTCTCCGAAAGCTGGTCCAGCCAGGGCTGGACGGCGCGTGCCAATGGCAGGGCCGCAAGCGCGCCGAAGCCCAGCCGCAGGACTCTCGGTGTCAGCGTGAAGAACTTGCCGTCGTGCTCGGCATAGCCGAGTGCGTGCAGCGTCAGCAGGCAGCGGCGCGCGGTCGCGCGGTCGAGGCCCGTGGCGCGCGCGACCTCGGCAATGCTCCGCCGGGGCGAGTCGGTGCCGAAAGCCTCGAGTACCCGCAAGCCCTTGGCGAAGCTGTTGAGCAGGGAGCCGTTCATCCTGCGCCCAGGATTGTTCGCATATCGAACAAATGTCAACAATGCGCACGCTGCGTCTGGAAATCGCCGGCCGCGCCGTTATGGATATGGTTCGGAAGGAGAGACGGGCGTGGACAAGCGGGTTGCAACGCTGGCGGAGGCGGTGGCCGGGATCGGCGACGGAGCAACGCTGATGATCGGCGGATTTGGCGGCGCCGGTTCGCCCATCGAGCTCATCCATGCCCTGATCGACCGGTTCCTTGCCACGGGCAGCCCGCGGGGCCTGACCGTGATCAACAACAATGCCGGCAACGGCCATGTCGGCCTTGCCGCCATGATCGAG
>CAYLSN010000068.1:7603-10379 GCA_964386015.1 uncultured Rhizobiaceae bacterium
GCAGGACTTCGCCGAGTTCATCGAGTGGGCGGGCGTGCAGCCGTGGAGCAACGGTCATGTCGGGCTGGCGGCGATGATCGGGCACGGCATGGTCGCGAAGATGATCTGTTCCTTTCCGCGCTCGTCGGACCCGAAGGTTTTCAGCGACAGGTACCTCAACGGCGAGATCGCGCTCGAAATCGTGCCCCAGGGTACCCTTGCCGAACGCATCCGTGCCGGCGGCGCCGGCATTCCGGCATTCTTTACTCCGGCATCGGTCGGCACCGAACTCGCGCGGGGCAAGAGGGTCGAGGTGTTCGACGGACGCAGCTATGTGATGGAGCGCTGGCTGAAGGCGGATTTCGCCCTGCTCAAGGCAGAGCTTGGCGACAGCTTCGGCAACCTCACCTTCCGCATGGCGGCCCGCAATTTCGCGCCATTGATGGCGATGGCGGCGGAGCGGACGATCGTGCAGGTGCGCCGCGCGGTCGCGCCGGGCGGCATCGATCCGGAGCATGTCGTCACCCCGGGCATCTTCGTCGACGCAATTGTCGAGGTGCCCGATCCGGCGCAGGAGGAAGCACTGGTGCGCCAGGGAGCGCGTTACCCATGAACGGCAGGCTGACCGGCGCCCAGATCGCGTGGCGGGCGGCGCAGGACATTGCGGATGGCAGCTATGTCAATCTCGGCATCGGCCTGCCCGAACTCGTGGCGCGGTTCCAGCCGCCGGGCAGGCATGTGATCTTCCATACGGAGAACGGCATTCTCGGCTTCGGCCCGGCGCCGGCGGCGGGCGAGGAAGACTGGGATCTGATCAATGCCGGCAAGAAGGCGGTGACCCTGGCGCCCGGCGCCTGTTTCTTTCATCATGCCGACAGCTTCGCCATGGTGCGGGGCGGCCATCTCGATGTCGCCATTCTCGGCGCCTTCGAAGTCGCCGCGAACGGCGATATCGCCAACTGGTCTACCGGGCAGGGCGGCGTGCCGGCCGTCGGCGGGGCGATGGACCTCGTCCACGGCGCACGGCAGGTGGCAGTCATTACCGAGCATGTGACACGCGACGGAAGGCCGAAGCTCGTCGAACGCTGCAGCCTGCCGCTGACCGGCGCGGGATGCGTGACGAGGATCTACACCTCCCTGGCGGTGATCGACATTCGCGAACAGGGTTTCGTGCTGCGCGAGAAGGTCCCCTCCCTGACCCTGGACGAGCTGCAGGCGCTGACCGGCGCCCGGCTGCATGTCGAGGACCCGGTCCGCGATCTGGTCGTGCCGGAAATCGATCCGTGAGGATCACGCCACTGCGGCTTTACGGCGGATTTCCCGTCTGATCAGCCGCGTCCTCCTGCTGCCACCAGCCGGAATGCAGTGCTGCGAGGCGTCCGAGCCGGTCGAAAGCCGCAGCGCCGGGAAGCGGCTCCCCCTCCATTTCCGGCGGCACCATCCAGCCCGGGTCGATGCCCTCCATGTTCGGCAATTCATGCGCGATGCCCTTGTGGCAGTCGATGCAGGTCGCCTGGCCGGTCAGCAGATATCTCGAGTGGATTCCGGCGGCGCGCGGCGCCTGCCTCGACAGATCCATCGCCACCGAACTGTGGCAGTTGCGGCACTCGAGACTGTCATTTGCCTTCAGGCGGGCCCATTCGTGCTGGGCAAGCTCCAGCCGCTTGTCGAGAAATTTCTGGCGCGTATTGATCGTGCCGAAGATCTTGCCCCAGACCTCCTTCGATGCCTGCATCTTGCGGGCGATCTTGTTGGTCCACTCATGCGGGACATGGCAATCCGGACAGGAGGCGCGCACGCCGGAGCGGTTGGTGAAATGCACGGTCCGCGTCAGTTCCTCATAGACATTGTCCTGCATCTCGTGACAGGAAATGCAGAACGGCTCGGTATTGGTCAGCTCCAGCGCCGTATTGAAGGCGCCCCAGAACATGACGCCGCCGAGAAACCCGCCGAGCGTCAGGAAGCCGAGGCTCAGCGACGTGGCTGGCCTGGAGACGATGTTCCACGCCCGCACCAGGGCAGCGACGAGACGCGCCCGCATGCTAGCGGTCTCCGGCGTGGCTGAGGCCCATTTCGCTCATGTCGCGGAACAGGTTCTCGACCAGCGACCGCACATCGGCCTGCGGCACATGGCACGCGGTGCAGAAATAACGGCGCGGCGAGACGTCGGCCAGCATCTGCCCGTCGCGGTCCATATAGTGCGTCACGCTGATCATCGGCGCGCCGGAGGCCTCGGTGAACTCGCGCTTGTGGCAGGACAGGCAGCGATTCGTGTTGACCGAGAGCTGATAGCCTTCGATCGAATGCGGGATCACCGGCGGCTGTTCGGGATAGGCGCGCATGACGCGCCGGTCGTCGGCAACCCAGCGCGGCAGCGGGTCCGCCGGCCCGTTCTCCATCGGCGCAGGGTTGCCGGAGAGCTGCGGCGCCATCTGCGCCACGGCAACGCCGCCCATGCCCGCCGCGAGAAGGGCGATCGCCGCGGCGACGCTGCGCCGGAACTTCAGGTGACGGGCAGGATCTTGACGGCGCATTTCTTGAAATCCGTCTGTTTCGAGATCGGGTCGGTGGCGTCGAGCGTCAGCTTGTTGATGAGCTGGCTGGCGTCGAACCAGGGCATGAACACGACGCCGCGCGGCATGCGGTTGCGTCCGCGCGTCTCGACGCGGCTGCGGATCTCGCCGCGGCGGGAAATCACCCGCACCTCCTGGCCCTGGTTCAGGCCGCGGCTGCGGGCATCGTCGCCGTTCATGAACAGGCGCGCCCCGGGAAACGCCCTGTAGAGCTCCGGCACGCG
>CAYLSN010000069.1:0-10275 GCA_964386015.1 uncultured Rhizobiaceae bacterium
GCTGGCGAAGTTCGGGCTCGACTATGAGAGCCTGTCCAGGATCAATCCGAAGCTGGTCTACTGCTCGATCACCGGCTTCGGCCAGGACGGGCCCTATGCGTCGCGGCCCGGCTATGATTTCATCATCCAGGGCATGGCCGGCATGATGTCGCTCACGGGCGAACCCGGCCGCGAGCCGCAGAAGGCGGGCGTCGCGATTGCCGACATCTTCACCGGCCTCTATGCCGTGATCGCCATCCAGGCGGCGCTCCTGCATGTGCGCGCCGGAGGCGAGGGACAGCACATCGACATGGCGCTGTTCGACGCCCAGGCTGCGGTGCTGGCCAACCACAATCTCAGCTATCTGGTCTCGGGCAGGGTTCCCGGCCAGGCGGGCAATGCCCATCTCAACATCGCGCCATACGAGGTCTTTCCCGCCGCCGACGGCCATCTGATCGTCGCCGTCGGCAATGATGGCCAGTTCCGGCGCATGTGCGAGGTTCTCGGCCTCGACGGGGTGGCTGACGATGCGGACTTTGCCTCCAATGCCGGGCGCGTGGCCAATCGCGACCGTCTGCACGACATGATCGCCGGCAGGACCGGCAGCTGGCCGCGCGACGCGCTGCTCGCGGCGCTGGAAGGGGCAGGGGTGCCCGCCGGGCCGATCAACAATATCGCCCAGATGTTCGCGGATCCGCAGGCGGTCCATCGCGGTCTGCGCATCGATCTGCCGGACCGGGACGGCAATGTGATTCCCGGCGTCCGCAGCCCCATCCTGATGAGCGGGACGCCGCTGGCCTATGATCGCCCTTCGCCGCGCCTCGGCGAGCATACCGACGAAGTGCTCGGCGAATTGAAGGCGGGGGACCGCGCCCCACGCACCTGACCGGGTCGGTTGCCGGGATCGGGCAAGGCAGAGGGTCGAGTAGCGAAGCGCCGCTTCCGGCCCGGGATCCTCCTTCCTCCACTCCTGCAATCTCGGGCTTGTCGCGAGGGCCTGCCTCAGGAAGGGCGCCGGACGAATTGGTACCCGCCATCGGCACTGTGCGCCACCGGGGCGAGGATGACGGAGGCTGGAAAGCGGCGACGATCCTTGAACAGATCCAGCTTGCACGGACAGGAAGAATGATATAAAGATATGTTTATGTGAAATCGGGAGGTGGCATGCTGACCTCGGCAAGACTGGACCTGACCGTGATGGTCGACACGATGAAGGCGGCGGCGGAAGCCAGCCGCCTGCGCATCCTGCGGCTCCTGTCGCGCGGCGATCTCACCGTCTCCGACCTCACGGAAATCCTCAACCAGTCGCAGCCGCGCGTTTCGCGCCATTTGCGCCTGCTGCTCGACGCGGCGCTGATCGAGCGCTACCAGGAGGGTTCCTGGGCCTGGTTCCGGCTGTCGGATCAGGACGGGGCGCGAGATTTCGTGCTTGGCCTGACCGGCCGGCTCGATCCGGCGGATCCGCAGCTGGAACGGGATTTCGAGCGGCTGGAAGCCGTGAAGACGAGGCGGCGCGAGGCGGCGCTGCAATATTTCAGCGCCAATGCCCGGAGCTGGGACCGCATCCGTTCCCTGCATGCGCCGGACAGCCAGGTCGAGGCGGCGCTCATCGAGGCGGTCGGCCGCAGGCCGGTGCATTCCATGCTCGATCTGGGCACCGGAACGGGCAGGATGCTGGAACTCTTTGCACCGCTCTACCAGCGCGGCGTCGGGGTCGACCTTTCGCGCGAGATGCTGGCCGTCGCCCGCGCCAATCTCGACAAGGCCGGGATCACCCACGCCCAGGTCCGGCATGGCGATGTCTATGCCCTGCCGATCGAGCGCGACTCCTACGATCTCGTGACGCTGCACCAGGTGCTGCACCATCTCGACGAGCCGGCGCAGGCGATCCAGGCGGCTGCACGGGTGCTGCGGCCCGGCGGCAGGCTGGTCATTGTCGATTTCGCGCCGCACAGCCTCGAATTCCTGCGCGAGGAGCATGCGCATGTGCGGCTCGGTTTCTCCGACCGGCAGATCCGCGAATGGCTGGAAGAGGTCGGGCTCGAGCCGGAAACGCCGCGCAAGGTCGAAGCCAGCGAGCCGGGCAAGCTGGTCGTGCGGATCTGGATCGGCCGGGATCCGCGCCTTCTGATTGCATCCGAGTCCGGGGAGCTGGCACGGGCATGAGCGAGCCGCAGATTTCCTTCGAGTTCTTTCCGGCGCGCACGCCCGAGGGCGAGGCCAGCCTATGGCAGACGGTGCGCAGCCTCGAACGGCTGCGGCCGGAATTCATCTCCGTGACCTATGGTGCGGGCGGTTCGAGCCGCGACCGGTCCGCCGGTCTGCTGCAGCGGCTGGCCCGGGAGACCCGGCTTCCCTCCGCCGCGCATCTGACCGCCATCTCCGGCAGCCGCGACGAGGTCGACCGGACGGCGCTGGAATTCGCGCGGCTCGGCATTTCGCGCTTCGTGGCGCTTCGCGGCGACACACCCGGGGGCGGCAGCTACCGTCCGCATCCGCAAGGCTACGGCAATGCCGCCGAGCTGGTCGCCGGCCTGGCGCGGCTGGGCGAATTCGACATTTCCGTCGCCGCCTATCCGGAAAAGCATCCGGACAGTCCCGATTTCGCCACCGATATCGAGATGCTCCGGCGCAAGGTCGATGCCGGCGCCCGCCGTGCCCTGACCCAGTACTTCTTCGACAATGACGCCTTCGAGCGCTACGTCGAGCGCGTGCGCCGGGCCGGGATCTTCATTCCAATCGTGCCGGGCATATTGCCGGTCCACGATTTCCGCCAGCTCGCCAATTTCTCGGCCCGTTGCGGCGCACATCTGCCGCGCTGGCTCGCCGAGCGCTTCGAAGGGCTGGAAGGCGGCGGCCGCATTCACGAGATGGTCGCCGTCGCCATCGCCGCCGAGCAGGTGAACGATCTGATGCGCCGCGGCGTCCGCCAGTTCCACTTCTACACGATGAATCGCGCCGATCTGGTGACAGCTACCTGCCAGGCGATCGGCATTCGCCCCCAACCGGCTGACAGCGAAGCGTCAGACGCCACAAATTCGGCCAGATTGGTTTTCACATGAGAAGGGAACCTGCTCCGCCAGGTCAGGGCAGGACCCCGACGATGATGGCCATGACGAAAGCGAAAGCGGCCAGCACGACGATAGCGTTGATGGATCGGGAAAGGCCCATGGGTTTAGCCTCCTGTCTATCGACTGAGGAAAGAATCTAGTGTCCCGGCGACTCAGCGCAAGCCCTTTTTGATGCTGCAGCGCACAATCAGCGGTCGGCGGGATGCAGGGCCGAGGGTCACAGGCCTGAAATTGCTGCAAAATCGCTCCCTGCAAATCGATTAACTCTGTTAACAATTTCTTGTTCGGCGACGTGGAAATCGGCGTCACGATCAGTAGCGACGACCATTATGTCACGGTCTGACCAGACGAATCACATGGCGGAAAGAATGTGTGATTGAGAGATTTCGGAAATACTAAAGTTAAGCAGGGCGATCCGGAAGCAAGTGGCCGGATATGCTGTGGATTCCAGGCGTTCAGCTGCCGGATGTTTTCCTTGGCACCGCTGTGCTGCCCGATGGCAGGAACAGGGTTCCTTCCACCCGGGAGGTAGCGGGCGGAAGGCCGGTTGCGAACGGCTGTCAGCCGGCTGGCTCGAGCCGTGGGCGGGTCTCATCCGCTCCTGGTGTCGAGGCCCCAGAGTTTCGTCAGGCCGCATTCCTCCATGCTTTGCCGGATCCCCTCGTCCCATGCATGCAGGGTCTCCAGGATCATGCGGTCCTTCTTGCCGATGCGGAATTCGGCAATGTCGAAATCATTACCGACATCCTGGTTCCTTTCGTCGTGGATCTTGCCGAGCACATCCAGCGCCGACTCCAGCAACTTCTGATACGGCCCGGAGGCGCGGATGGCGGATGCCAGCGCCGAATCCGGAGCAAACGTTGAACTCCTGGAGAGGCCGTCGAGCAGAAGCCGGGTGTCATGGGTGCCGGGTTTCCGGGTCAGGAGCCTTTGCACCGCCG
Source organism: uncultured Rhizobiaceae bacterium (assembly GCA_964386015.1). Classification (GTDB taxonomy): domain Bacteria; phylum Pseudomonadota; class Alphaproteobacteria; order Rhizobiales; family Rhizobiaceae; genus CAYLGY01. The sequence continues at coordinate 3,992 of CAYLSN010000069.1, forward strand.
GATCTGTTTCATGAAACCGCGGTTGGATCTGCTCCTTCACGGGCTTTTGCCCCGAGGTGGTCTTGCCGCTTCTCGAGAAGGTGAAATTGCGGACAAACCATTTGCGGACATTGTCGAAGAACCGCGCCACCTTGTCACCGAAGGTGGGTTCCGGCGGTGTATAGCCCTGGCCGCTATAGTCGCCGCTGCGGGAGGCAGTCATCTTGCCGGAAGCCTCCTCCATCTTGCCGTCCACGATGTTCAGGGTCTTGAGGTCGTTGTTGGGCAGTTCCTTCGGCCCCGGACTGTGGGGGACAGGGCTGTCATTGCCGGATACGATCTCTTTCACGAAGTCGTCCCCGCCCACCGGTACGCCGGACGGTTGAACCGGTGCGGATTGGGATCTTGCTCTCACGGTCGTCATGTTTCTGCTCCTTGCGCCAGGCTCCGGAGCAATCTGCATGAAATCCGCGCGTGCCGCTGTCCTGTGCGGCACATTCCCGGCACTATAGGCGCGAAAGCAGGTCCGGCGTCGGCCAGCCATCGGCGGGCAGGCCGAGGCGAAGCTGCTCTGCCTTGACGGCGGCGCGGGTGCCGGCGCCGAGTATGCCGTCGATGCGGCCGACATCATGTCCGCGCGCCGCCAGTTTCTGCTGCAAGAGCTTCATCTGTTCGGCGCCCAGACCCGGATCGGGGCGGCGCGGATCGAGTTTCGGCGCGCCGCCCAGCCGCGTCGCCAGATAGGCGGCGGTCAGCGTGTAGATGAAGGACTGGTTCCATTCCAGATAGATGTCGTAATTGTCATAGGCGATGAAGGCCGGTCCGTTGCGGCCCATCGGCAGCAGGATGCGCGCGGGCAGATTGTCCTGGGCCAGTGGCCGGCCGTCGCGATAGGTGACGCCGAGAGCGGCCCAATGGGCGCGTGGCAGCCGGGTTTCCAGCCCGGTGCTTTCCCACGGCATCTGCGCCGGCACCCTGACTTCCTCGAGCCAAGGCTCGCCCGGACGCCAGCCGACATTGCGCAGGCTGCGGGCGGTCGTCAGGATCGCGTCCGGGGCGCTGCCCTTCAGGTCGACGCGGCCGTCGCCGTCGCCATCGGTGCCGAATGCAAGATAGTCCGACGGCAGCAGCTGCATCTGACCGATCTCGCCGGCCCATGCGCCGGTGACATTGGCCGGAACCCAGCCGCGGTCGATCAGCTGCGCAAGGGCGATGAGCTGCGGGCGGAACAGTTCCGGCCGGCGGCAGTCATGCGCCAGGGTGGCGAGCGCGTTCAGGGTCGAGAAATCGCCCTGCACGGCGCCGAAATCCGTCTCCAGCGCCCAGAAGGCTGTGATTACTTCCGGCGGCACGCCATGTTCGGCGCGCGCGCGCTCGAAGACCCGGGCATGTCTGCGCAGATTGGCCGCGCCGTGCTGCAGGCGGTAATCATTGACCATGCGGCCGGAGAATTCGAGGAAGTTCTGGGTGAAGACGCTCTGGGCGCGATCGCGCCGGATGACATCCGGATTATGCCGGGCAGCGGCCAGCGCCTGGAGGCCGGCCGGGCCGACGCCGGCTGCGGCCGCCTCGCGCGCTACGCCCTGCAGAAAGGCGGAGAAATCGCCGCCGCATGTCTGCGCTGACGCGGAATGTGTCGCGGCGGCAAGAAGGGCAAGGGTCGCAAGCCAGTTCTTCATCTGCTACTCCCGTGTGTGCAAGAGCCGATCATCGCACATTTGCCGCCAGCCAGTCCTGCCAGGCCTTCGCACTGCCATGGAAGACGTTGAGGTCGGCGTCGCCTGCAATTCCAGGCACGATACCCGTGCCGGTATATTGCCAGAAAGTCCAGGCCTGGTTGCCATAGCGCGACGACGGATGGCCAGCGACGGAGCGCAGCCAGAAGGGATAGCCGCGGACGAGGTCGAGGCGATTGTCGCGGTAGAAGTCGATCGTCGTGTAGATGATCGGCGTCTGCCGGTAATGCTGGCCGATCCGGGCAAGGAACGCCATCATTTCCTCGCGCACGGTCTCCGGCGCCGGCCGGATGCGGCAGGTCGGCGATTTGTGGTTCCATTCCATGTCCAGAACCGGGGGCAGGGCGCCACGTTCCCTCGGCACATGGCGGATGAACCATTCCGCCTGCTCGCTGGCGGGGCGGCAGAAATAGAAGAAATGATAGGCGCCGCGGGGAATGCCGGCGGCGCGCGCCCCGCGCCAGTGCGCATGGAACCGGTCGTCGACCCGGTCGCCTCCCTCCGTCGCCTTGATAAAGGCGAAGGCGATGCCGTTGCGCTTCAGTTCGTGCCAGTCGACGCGGTCCTGATATTTGGAGACATCGACGCCATGCACCGGCCACGTCCACGGCGAGCGGCCTTCCCAGGGATGCGGCTTGCGATCCTCGAATCGTGGCGGCGGTCCCTCGGGCAGGCCGAGATCGGACAGGCCGAGGCTGCCGCCGGTGCAGCCGGCGACGACGATCAGGGAGGCCAGTGCAAACCGACGTATTATCGAGTTTCGCAAGCCGTGCCGCTTCCGTTCCGGTCGAGGGATTCGCATGGCGGCAGCTTGGCATGAGCGAATCCGCCCCGCAACCGCCGTGCATGACAGGCCCTGTTTCAGGGGATGAGTGCCCGGGCCGCAGGCCTCCCCGCCGCTGCCATACCTCGCGGCAGGAATCCGCATCATGGCGTACTGAAAGGTACACCGCCGCTATTCCCGATGGACTATCGAATTCCTGAGGCAGGTGCCTTGGGACGATTCATTGGGGGATGAACATGCCGTCTATCAGGAATATTCTACACAGATCTGCGCCGCAAAGCGTCAGCACCGAGCAGAGAACGGAGCTTGCCACCCGGCTCGCCAACAAGAAGAAGCCGGATCCCGGGCAGATCCGGAAGCTCATCGACGAAGTGTACAAGGACAGGCTTTCGATCGACAACGCGGATTCCGCCGCCATGAGAGATCTCGGCAGGGTCTTTGCCCGGCACCATCATCTCGTCGGCAATCTGATCAGGGACCGGCTGCTCGAAACGGGCATCAACCGGAATACGCCCGTCGGGCTCCTCGGCATGGTGACCGGACTTTCGCATCCGGGCGCACTTCCGCGTGAGAAGGCGCTGGCGCTGGACGCCAGGGTCCGGCTGGCCGTGCCGGAAAGGACCGAAAAGGAGCTGAAGGAGACCGTCGGGACGGATGTCCGCCTGCGGCCCGAGGATTTCGACGAGGCCTTTCCCGATCCGACCGTCGAGGAACTTGCAAATATGGCGAAGGGCGAGTCGGATGTCGCCAGGCTCGCATTGCGCAGGTTGTTTTTCATGATAGTGGCGGACCATGGTAAGCTGAAAGTGGAGAAAGGCAAGTTCCTGGCAATGTTCGACGTGCTCGATACCATGCACAAGAGAAGCCAGGAGGGAAGATTTGGCGACAAGACCTACCGAAAACTCGATGCAGAAATCCGAGGCATCCTTAGGTCCATGAACGCACCTGTTGGAAGTGAAGAAAAATCGGAGATTGTCCTGGGTAAAATTCTTGAACATTACTTAGAAAACGCTGACACGGTCAACGTAGATGATGAAGATGATGATAGCTTTAACAGTTCACCCATGGTTTCCGACAATTCCGTGGATGGTAAGGATGTCAGTCTCACGAATTCGGTGCAGCAGCCTTCACCGCAACTGAGTGAACTCGAAACGCAGATCATGGATACGACGATATCGAACCTCACGAAGAACAACGAGGTGTCGCTAGAGTCGGCAAGTGTCGAGGAGAGCTCGGAGAACACAGAAACGGAGACCACGAACCGCGTAGACTCCTTGGTAACTGAGGAGTCCGAAACGGAAAGCGGCGATGAATATGAGAGGTCTTTCGATGAAGAGGTGGTTTCATCGTTCCTATCGAAGCTGCCGCGCAAAAAGGACTACTACGAGCTGAAGGAGATTTATGGGGATATAGTTGATGACGTTCAAAAGGAACGTTTTATCGATTTTATCGGCGGCATACTGGACTACGGGAGAAAGCAGAAATACGCTGGAGGGATAGGGGATATTGGTGCGAGCCTTGTCCTGGAGATTCTGAGGTTGAACGGTGGGGGAAAGAGGGATCTTGAAGAAGGCGAAGGGCAACGATTGGATATCAATGTGCATCTTCTCAAGCGACTCATCGAGGTTAAGCCGGAACTGTCAGAAGATGTAATAGATATGTTGAAGAGAATTAACGAGTGGGCTCCGGATTATATCACGGATAGCCTGAAGAGGCTGGAGCACAAGGAAGAAGTAGGGCTCCAGCTCAACAGGAGCAAATCTACTAACAACATCTGATAACGCTGAATCTCGTAGCACTGAACTATCGGGGGAGCCGCCTGGCTCCCCTTTTTTGCCGAGAATCCATCGAGTAGCGTGCCGTAGGGGACAGCGCACCAGGCACAGATATTCTATCCCTGCCGTCATCCTGAGTGCCAGACAGAGGAAGGCAGAACGATGACGTATTTTTCGGGATTTGTGAAGAAAATAACTTCTCAGCAGCAGGGATTGCTGAACAACGGCCAGATCAACAAGCAAGACCACAAGATAGCCAGCAAGCTTCTCTCGCGGAAGAATCTGGATACCGAGAGCATCAAGGAGATCGGGCGGATTGCTACGGCGAACGATCTGATGGCTCGCGGCAACGAGAAGCTGAAATCGGACATGACCGCGCTCTACAAGCAGCACTGGCTCGACATCTCCGGGCACTTGCCGGAGGAGAAGGATCTGAAGAAAATCGAGAACGACGACTACAGGATGGGGCTGCGCTCCCTGCGGCGTCTGGTCCGGGACGAGGCCGTGGAAAGAGTGGAAAAGGCGGAGGAGGCGGAGAAAGAGCGCAAGAAGGAGCCCAAGCTCTCCGCGCATGACCTGTTTTTCGCTTTGTCGGATGAAAATCCCGGCCCCTGGGCGGCGCGGCGATTATTTGCCAAGCTGTACGACAGTGACATGCAGGTCTTCGGCTTGCTTCATCAGGCAATGAAGGAGCCGACGAAAACTGGAAAAGCTCTGGACTTCAGGGGGGATCTGATGGATTTCCTGGCGCAGAACTGCAGGGAGACTGTAGTCGGGAAGATCCCCATCCTCAGAATGATCGAAGAATTCAAGGATTCGGCAGCTGTATTTCACAAGCTTATGGTAGAGTTCATGACGCGCAAAATTATCAGGGTGGATCCGAGTTTCGAAAAGAAATATGAGCATGCCAGATTTGTCAGGGAGGTGGACTTGATGGATCCAAAGACCACTCGTAACAAGATCTGGACAGCTGTGCAGGACAACATCGCGAGAAATCTGAATTCCCGCGACCCAAAGCATCACGAAATCGCATCGAGACTGCAGACAGAATTGAAAAAATATTGATAGACTGGCCGATCGTCGATCGGCCAGGCTTGATTCAGCTTGCCGGATCGCCATAACCGCCGGCGGTCGGGGTGGTGACGATCACCGCCTCGCCCGCCTCCAGCACGGTCTGATCGCAGGCATTCAGGGTCTCGATCCGGCCGTCGAGGCGGCGGACTTCCGTCTTGCCGCACTGGCCGTCGCCGCCGCCGGCAATGCCGCGCGGCGGCAGGGCGCGATGTGAGGACAATATGGCGCAATCCATGCGTTCGAGGAAGCGGATCGTGCGCCTCGTGCCATCGCCGGCATTCCACTTGCCCTTGCCGCCGGAACCCTCGCGGATGTGGAAATCCTCGAGCAGGACCGGAAAGCGCAGCTCAAGGATCTCCGGGTCGGTGAGGCGGGAATTGGTCATGTGGGTGTGCACGCCCGAAGTGCCGTGAAACCCCGTGCCGTCATTCATGCGCCCGGCCGGCGAGCCGGAGCAGATGGTCTCGTAATACTGATAGCGATCATTGCCGAAAGTGAGATTGTTCATGGTGCCCTGCGCATTGGCGAGTGCACCCATTGCGGCGAACAGCGCATTGGTGACATGCTGCGACGTCTCGACATTGCCGGCGACCACCGCCGCCGGATAGCGCGGCCGCAACATGCAGCCATCGGGGATGACAATGCGGATCGGCCGCAGGCAGCCGGCATTCATCGGGATCGAGCCTTCGACCATGACCCGGAAGGCATAGAGCACTGCGGCGCGCGTCACCGGCTCCGGTGCGTTGAAATTATTGGCGGCCACGGGCGATGTCCCGGTAAAGTCGACCGTTGCCTCCCGCCGCTCGCGATCGACCGTGATGCGCACGCAGATCTTCTGCCCGGTATCGGTCAGGTACTCGCAGGAGGAAACATCCGGCAGCCGCGCCAGAACGCGCCGCACGCTCTCGGCGGCATTGTCCTGGACATGGCCCATAT
>CAYLSN010000070.1:0-10193 GCA_964386015.1 uncultured Rhizobiaceae bacterium
GACGCCGCGCGGCCGCATCGGGCTGACGAGGATGCCTTCGACGTGAGCCCCCGCGACCGAGCGGCCGGCGGCCTCGACCGAAAGGAAAGCCTCCCGCACTGCCCCGGCCGAGCCGAGGTTGAGCGCGACACCGCCAATATCCGACTTGTGCGCGATCTCGGCGGCGCAGATCTTGAGCGCGACGGGATAGCCGAACTTCTCCGCCGCCGCTACCGCCTCGTCGGCATTGCTGGCCAGCGCCGCCGGTACCAGCGGCACGCCGCACGCCTCGAGGACCTGCCTGCCCTGATGCTCCGACCAGGGGCCGCTGCGCCGGTTGCCGGCGAAGACGAGGGCAGGGGTTGCGGCCCGCCCCTCCTGCGCCGCTGCGCGCGCCTGCGACCAGCGCACGGCATGGCCGATGGCGGCCAGTCCGAACTCGATGCCGCCCAGCATGAAGATGCCGTTCTCATTGTAGAGGCGCCGCGCGAACGGACCTACTTCCATGCAGCTCAGGCTGACCGGAACGATCGGGATCGGCGAATCCTGCAGGAGGCCCTGCACATGGCGCATGCGCGCCGCCTGCTTGTCGCGCTCGGCGGGATCGTCGGGCTCGAATTCGGGCACGACATTGAAGCCGAGATAGAAGACGAAATCGAAACCGGGATCGCGGCTGACCATTTCGGCGACGATATCCATCGGCACCGCCGCCGTGCCCGTCTCGCGGGCGGTGTCGACGGCGGCCGTGTCGAGCGGGTTCTGGACCGTCGCGAATCCGGGCAGGTACTCTTGCAGTGCCTGCCGCGTCGCCGGCGAGAATTCGGGCAGTTCCAGGCCCTCGTCGGACGAACGGTCGGCGATGATGTCGCAGGCGCCGCCCGATGCCGTAACGACCGCCATCCGCCGCCCCTTCAGCTCGACGCCGCTGGCGAACAGGCCGGCCGTGATGATCAGCTCCTCGAGGCTGCGTACCCGCGCCACTCCGGCCTGCCGGAAGGCGGCGTCGACGACGGCATCATCCCCGGCGAGCGCGCCGGTGTGGGCCAGCGCCGCCCGCTGCCCCGCTGGCGTGCGGCCGGCCTTGAGCGCGACGATCGCCTTGCCGGCAAGCAGCGCGCGCCGGGCAAGCTCCAGAAAGCGCCTGCCGTCCTTGATCTGCTCGATGAACATCGCGATGACGCGGGTATCCTTGTCGCCGATCAGATAATCGAGGACGTCGGCCATGCCGATCACGGCCTCGTTGCCCATGCAGATCAGCTTCGACAGGCCGAGCCCGTGCGCCCGCGCCAGCTTCATCATCACCGTGGCCAGGGCGCCGCTCTGCAGCACGACCGCGACCTGGCCCGGCCTCGTGCCGGGAGGAATGCTCTGACCATAGGCCGAGGCATTGCCGGCAATGTTGACGAAGCCGGGACAATTGGGTCCGAGCAGGGTGATGTCGCGGCGCCTTGCCTGTTCGACCAGCTTGCGCTGGCGGTCATGGGCGCCGGTCTCGCCGAAGCCGGCGGCGATCACCACTGCATTGCGGATCCCGGCGTTGGCGGCATCGTCCAGGATCGCCGGGACGGCTTCCGTCGGAGCGGCGACATAGGCAAGGTCGACGGGCTGGTCGAGATCGCGCAGGCTCGCAATGCACGGAATGCCGAACACGCTCGCACGCCGCGGATTGACGGGGACGATGCGGCCGTCATAACCGGCCGCCTTCAGATTGCGCAGGACATTGCTGCCCCAGTACGAGTTTTCCGACGCGCCGACGACAGCGATGCTGCGCGGCGCGAACAGGCGCTCCAGCCGGTCCGGCGAGGCAAGCTGCCCGGAAAGGGCCGCGCCGTCGCCGGCGCGAAGCGGGGCCGCATTGCTCATGATTTCTCCGCGACAGGCCGGAACCGGGGCAGGGTCACGCTGTCGGTGACCCGATCATGGACGATCTCGACCGCCATGCCGATCTGCACATAGGCCGGATCCGGCTCCACCCCGACAATGTTGCTCATCATGCGGCAGCCTTCGTCCAGCTCGACCAGCGCGACGACATAGGGCGCGTCCTCGCTGAAGGCATGGTTGGTCGGGCGATGGACGATGGTGAGCGAGTAGATCGTGCCGCGGCCGGAAACCGGCGTCCACGCCAGCTTTCGCGAACTGCAGGATGGACAGACGGCGCGCGGATAGTAGACGAACGTGCCGCAATCGTCGCAGCGCTGGATTTCCATCCTGCCGCGGTTCAGGCTGTCCCAGAACGGCGCCGTCACCGGATCGGATTTGGGGAGAGGTTTCTTGTAGTCGGTCATGTTCAATCCGCCGCCAGAATTGCGGTTCCCGTTGCTGAGAGCTTGCCGCCCGTGCCGTGTACGAGGCCGATCTTTGCGCCGGCAACCTGGCGCAGGCCCTGACCCTCGAAATCGCCGCGCAGCTGCCGCACGCATTCGATGATCGTGAAGATGCCGAACATGCCCGGATGGGTGTAGGACAATCCGCCGCCGCTGGTATTGAGCGGGAAGTCGCCGCCCGGGGCGATGCGGCCGCCGGAAACGAAGTCGCCGCCTTCTCCCTTCTTGCAAAAGCCGAGATCCTCGAGCGAGGTCAGCACCGTGTAGGTGAAGGAATCGTAGACCTGGGCGACGTCGATGTCGTCATGCGTGACGCCGGCCATGGCGAATGCGTCGGGCCCGGAAATCCGGCCGGGGCCGGAAGTCAGATCCGGCATCTGGCTGATGATCTGGTGATCGTGACCTTCGCCCCAGCCGAGGACGCGAACCGGCTTGCGCTTCAGGTCGCGCGCCCGCTCCAGGCTGGTGACGACGACGGCGCCGGCGGCATCCGTCACCAGGCAGCAGTCGAGGCGCCGGAACGGCCAGCTGATGATGGGCGAGGAGAGGACCTCGTCGATGGTCAGCGGCTCGCGCCGGAATGCGCGCGGGTTCAGCTGCGCCCATTTGCGGGCGGCGACGGCGATCTCGGCCAGTTGCTCGGAAGTCGTGCCATACTGGTGCATGTGCCGGGCGCAGGCCATGGCATAGGAACCGGGCGCGCCGGGCGGGCCGAAGGGGGTCTCGAACTGGCCTTCCATGCCCTGCGCGCTGCTCGCCGATGCCGGCAGGCCGATGCGCGAGCGCCCGCTCTCGCCATGCACGATCAGGGCGACGTCGATTCGCCCCGAGGCGATGGCCGCCGCCGCATGTCCGAGATGCACCACGAAGGACGAGCCGCCGACATGGGTCCCATCGAAATATCGCGGCTGGATGCCGAGATATTCGGCGACTTCCGTCGTTCTGAATCCCGCTGTGAACAGGCCCTCGACATCGCGCAGGGAAAGTCCCGCATCGTCCAGGGCATTGAGCGACGCCTCGCCGAGCAGCTGCAGCGTCGACTTGTTCGGCACCACGCCGATCTCGTCCGACTCCGCGACGCCGGCTACGGCCGCACTTCTTGTTGCTGTCATCTTCTACTCCTTGCGCACCCAGTAACGCCGCCCATTGCCGATCTGCCGCCAGTCGTCGCCGGTGAGGCCGTCGACATCGCGGCCGAAGGGCATGGCCGGGCGCGGCTTCATGTCGGCCGCCATGTTTCCGTCAAATGCATCGGCAAGCTCCGCCGGCGACCAGGGCCCGTCGCCCTCGAGGCGCGCCAGGGTGCGCGGCGGTTCGACCAGCGTGTATCCATAGCGCAGCGAATGGAAGACCTGGCCATTGATCGACGCGGCCCGGTCCGACGCCAGGAAGGAGACCAGCGGCGCCACATTGTCCGGGTCCTTCTCCGTGCCCTTGGCGAGCTCGCTCGGCCACTTGCCGGTTTCCTCGAAGATCTTGCGGGATTCCGGCTTGGAATCGATCATCCGCGTTGTCCCGGTCGGCAGCACGACATTGCTGGTGACCCCGTATTTCGCCATCGCGTTGGCCGTGGAATAGCTGAGGCCGATAATGCCGGCCTTGGCGGCGGAATAGTTCGGCTGGCCGGGATCGCCATAGGCCGAGCCCGAGGCAAGGGCGATGATCCTGCCGCCCTTCTGCTGGCGCATCAATGCCGTGGCTGGCCGCAATACATTGAAGAAGCCCTTGAGATGGACGGCGAGGACAATGTCCCACTCTTCTTCGGTCATGTTGAAGATCATGCGGTCGCGCAGCACGCCTGCCGCATGGACCAGGATGTCGAGGCCGCCGAAGGTCTGCACCGCCTGGTCCACCATTGCCTGGCCGTCGGCATGGCTGGCGACCGAACCGCCATTGATCGCCGCCTCGCCGCCGAGCTGGCGGATCGCCGACACGACTTCCTCGGCCGGCCCCATGTCCCGGCCCTCGCCGGTGAGCGAAGCGCCAATGTCGTTGATGAGGACCCTTGCTCCCTCGGACGCCAGCGAAATGGCAATCCCGCGGCCGATTCCCCGCCCGCCGCCGGTTACAAGCGCAACCTTCCCGTCCAGCAAGCCCATGCCTGTCACTCCATTGCTCAAAGGCCGATGAAATTATGATACTGGTTACCCAATATTAGCGGAAGGTCAAGAAGCTGCCTGCGCATTGGGTACGGAGGATCCCGCCGCTGCGCCGGCGAGCCGGCCGAGGTACCAGTCGGCATCGCCGAAGAGCGTCTCGCAGATGCACAGGCGCTCGTAGTAGTGGCCGATGGCGAGCTCGTCGGTCATGCCGATGGCGCCATGAAGCTGCAGGCTCTGCGCGCCGACGAAACGGGCCGACTGCGCCGTCACCACCTTCGCCCGCCAGACCGCCCGGGCCGCATCCGGATCGTTGCGGTCGAGCGCGTCGAGGGCCGCATGGACAATGGCGCGGGCCTCCTCGCAGGCAAGGTTCATGTCGACCAGCCGATGCTGAAGGACCTGGAACTTCGACAGGGGCTGACCGAACTGCACCCGTACCCTTCCGTCGCCTCCATGCAGGAAACGAATGAACATGACGCCTCCTCACCTTGCGGAAACGAGTATACTAGAATAATATTCTGATCTTTGAGCGGCTAGCCGCATTGACGGGTCCTGCAAGCCAATAGTAGTATACTGGTTGCCTGATTTATCCGGCAACCACGTAGCAGGTGACCGAGGTCACCGTCAAGGGGAACGCTCATGAGGAACATTGCCCGCAGATTGTCGCTCGCAGTTTTCGGCCTGACTGCCATGGCTGCATCCGCCCATGCCGCCTGCGAACCGGAAAAGGTGGCGGAAAAATATCCGAACCTCGCCGGCCGGCCCGTTCAGGTGGCGACGACGCCGCTCTATGCTCCCTATTCCTACGCGGAAGGGAGAAGATGGTCGGGAGCGACATCGAGATCAGCGAGCGCGCGCTTGAATGCGTCGGCCTGACCTATGAATACACCAAGGGTACCTGGCCGAGCCTCCTGCCGACCGTGCTGACGGGCAAGACCGACGTGATGGTGGCAAATCTCTATTATACCGAGGAGCGCGCCAAGCAGGTCGACTTCATCGTCTACATGAAGGCCGGCAGCGCCATGCTCGTCCTCCATGGCAACCCGCACGATGTGAAGTCCATGGACGATCTTTGCGGCCTGCACACCAGTGTCGTGGCCGGCTCCTTCTCCCAGCCGGTGATCGAGGCGCAGTCGGAAAAATGCGTCGCCGACGGCAAGCCCGCGATCAACATCCTGGTGGCTCCGGAAACCGATGCCGCCGTTCGCGGCCTGGAAAACGGCCGTCTCGACTTCCTGCTCGACAATGTCGGCGCCGCCGCGGTCCGCGTGAAGGACGATCCCGAGAAGTTCCAGATCGCCTTTGTCACGACGCGCGAGGTCTCTGTCGGCAATGCGGTGCTGAAGGGGAATGCGGAACTGGCGCAGGCCTACTACGAGGGCATGAAGGAAATCTATGACAACGGCACCGTTGCCGAGATCTTCGGCAAGTATGGACTCGACGAACAGCTGATCATCGAGCCGAAGATCCTGTACTAGGGCATGATCCGGAAAGTGAAACGCGCTTTCCGGCAGGGATCATGCTTGAACGGGCACCCGGATGACGATGCGGATTCGACCGAATCGCATCATGATCCCGGAGTTTCGGACTGGGCCTGGCGCGACGCGCCGGGCCCGCAATGGAGTGTGGAATGACCGTGAGGGTGATCACGAATTACGACGAACTTGCCGCCATTGTCGGGCAGGATCTGGGGTGCACGGACTGGGTCACGATCGGCCAGGACCGGGTCGACCTCTTCGGCACGGCGGTCGGGGACCGGCAATGGATCCATTGCGATCCCGAACGGGCGAAAAGGGAATCGCCGTTCGGGCAGACCATCGTTCACGGCATGCTGCTGCTTGCCCTCCTCGGCGAGTTGCGCAAGGACATCCGGTCCGTCCGCTTCGAGATCCCGAGCCGCATGGGCATATTCTACGGGCTGAACAAGGTGCGCTTCATCACGCCGGTAAAGGTCGGCGCCAGGATCCGCCTGCACCTGAAGGTGCTGGAGGCGACCTTGATCCAGCCCGACGTCATTCACGTGGCCTACGAAAACAGGCTCGAGATCGAGGGACAGGACAAGCCTGCCCTGATCGCCGAGGCGCTGAACCGCATCTACGTGGCGCCGGGCGATCCGGCGGCAGCTTCATAGGGGCGCTCATGGCCATCGAATTCGCGGTGGACGAGACCGGCATCGCCACCATCACCATCAACCGGCCGGACCGACTGAACGCCCTCGACGCCGGCCATTACCGCGAGCTTTCGCGGGTCTGGATCGAGGTACGCGACAATCCCGACATCCGCTGCGCCATAATCACCGGCGCCGGGGAGAAGTCCTTCTGCGCCGGCGCCGACATCAAGGAAGTGCTCGGCGAGAGCCTCGAACTTGGCTCGCTCTGGCAGACGCAGCAGCAGCCTCTGCTCAATCGCGGGCTGGAAATGTGGAAGCCGGTGATCGCCGCGGTGAACGGCTATTGCCTCGGCGGCGGCATGACGCTGCTGCTTGCCACCGACCTGCGGGTGGCGGCGACACATGCCGAATTCGGCCTCAGCGAGGTGGCGCGCGGCCTCGTTGCCGGCCTCGGCGGCACGCAGCGCGTCGCGCGTCAGCTCACCCATGTGCGGGCGATGGAGCTGCTCCTGACCGGCGACCGGATCGACGCGGCAAAGGCGGAGCGATGGGGGCTGATCAACGAGGTCGTTCCGCAGCAGGAGCTGATGGCGGCAGCGCGGCGCTATGCGGAGAAGATCGTGCGCAATGCGCCGCTGGCGGTGCGTGCCTCCAAGGAGCTCGCCCTGCGGACGGCGGACATGAGCCTGGCCGATGGGCTGCGGCTGGAACAGCTGGTCAACCACCTGCTGCAGGTCGCGTCCGAAGATCTGAAGGAAGGACGGGCCGCCTTCATGGAGAAGCGCGAGCCCAGGTTTCGCGGAAAGTGAGCGCAGCGATGAACGGAAGGGCAGGGCCGGTGGCGCGCGGCGAGGCGTTCGAGATCTTCGTGAACGGACGCCCCGTCTCCGCCTTTCCCGGCGAGACCATTGCAGGGGCACTGCTCGCCGCCGGCATCCGCGTCTTCCGGCACACCCCGGAGACCGGGGCGGCGCGCGGGCAGTTCTGCGGCATGGGCATCTGCTATGATTGCCTGGTCGATCATGACGGCCAGCTCGCCGTCCGCGCCTGCATGACCGCAGCGCGGCCAGGCATGAAGATCACCGTCCCGGAGGCCGGACAGCCATGATCGAATCGTCGCGACCGGCAGATGCCACGGACATTCTCGTCATCGGCGCGGGCCCGGCCGGACTTGCCGCCGCGGCATTCGCAGGCAGTCTGGGATTCGATGTCACGATTCTCGACGAGAACGCCCTGCCGGGCGGCCAGTACTACCGGCAGAGCAGGCTCGACGGCTCGCTTCCCGAGCGCATTGTCGGCCCGTCGCAGGGGCAGGGACGGGCGCTGATCGGCCGGCTCGACCCGGCGCGCGTGCGCCTCTGCTGCGACACGCTGGTCTGGGGAATGGACGGGCCTCAGACCGTCCTCTACACGCAGGACGGACAGAATGGCCGCATTTCGGCGCGGGCCATCGTCCTCGCTACCGGCGCGCATGAGCGGGTTCTGCCATTTCCCGGCTGGACCCTGCCCGGGGTGATGACCGCCGGCGCGGCCCAGACCCTGCTCAAGTCGCAGGCGATCCTGCCCGGAAAGGAGATCGTCATCGCCGGCACCGGGCCGTTTCTCTACCCCGTGGCGACGCAGCTTGCCGCCGCGGGCGCCGGCATTGCCGCCATCTGCGAGCTGTCGCGCAGCCGGTTGTGGCCGCTTGCGGTCAGCCGGCCCTGGCGGTTCGCCTCGATCTATCGGGAAGCCGCCGTCTATCTGGCGAAAATGCTCCGGCACGGGCTGCGGATCGAGCGCGGCACCACGGTGGTCGAGGCGCATGGCGATGCCGGGCTGAGCGAAGTCACCATTGCGGAACTCGACGCGGAACTGGCGGAAAGGCCCGGGACGCGCAGAACCGTGCGCGCCGACACGCTGCTGACCAGCTTCGGCTTCGTCCCGAACCTGCAGGTCGCGCGCCTGCTGGGGTGTGCGCTGCGCTGGGATCCGGTATTGCAGTCCTGGTTTGTCGAGACGGACGAGGATCTCGGCAGTTCCGTGCCGGGCGTGTTCGTTGCCGGGGAGATCGCCGGCATTGCCGGACATCGCGTCGCCCGGCTGGAGGGGATGCTGGCCGCGGCCGGCGCCGCTGCATTCCTGAAGCCGGAGCTGAAGCCGGATCTGGCGGAAAGAACGTGCGCGGCGAGGCGCTCCCGCGCCGACTACCGCGACTTCGCCGCGCACATGGCCGAGGTTTTCCAGCTGCGACCCGCAGTGCTGGACCTTGCCCGGCCGGATACGATCGTCTGCCGGTGCGAATCGGTCGTCCGCTCCGAAATCGAGCATCACGCCGCGCTGTGGCAAGGCTCGGCACGGGCGGTGAAGCAGAACACGCGCGCCGGCATGGGCCGGTGCCAGGGACGGATCTGCGGCCATGCGGTGGCGGCGCTGGTGCGGCGCCATGCGGCGGATTTGTCGCTCCCGCCCGCGCTCGACCCGCCGAGACTGCCGGTGAAACCGCTGCAGCTTTCGGACGTCGCGAGCGGACATGCGCCGGAGCGGCGCGCGGAGCTCCCGTAAAGGTGGACATGGCGGGGGTGAAGAAATAAATGGGTGGACTATAGTAAGAGTGTACCGACTATCCTGCGAGGCTCAGAATCACGTGGACAAGGAACTTCAGCAACGGCTTTCGGCGCCCCCGATGTTCGAATCGGCGAACCAGGGCAAGGCGTCGCAGGTCATCGTTTCCCAGATCCGCGAGGCCGTCGATTCCGGCAGGCTGAAGATCGGTGACCGGTTGCCCCAGGAAAAGGAGCTGATCGATCAATTCGGCTTCAGCCGCGCGGTCGTGCGCGAGGCACTGCGCACGCTCGAGGCGGAGGGGCTCATCCGCCTCGTCTCGGGACGAAATGGCGGGGCGGAGATCTGCGAGCCGGATCCGTTGAAGTTCGTCCCGGCGATCACGACCCTGATGCGTCTCCAGAACACCACCATCGACGAGGTCAACGAGACGCTGGAACTGATCGAGCCGGTCATCGCCGAGCTGGCGGTGCAGCGGCATACGCCGGAGGATATCGCCAATCTGCAGCAGTCCATCGATCTCATGCTGCAGCATGCCGACAATCCGGTGATCTGCCAGACCCAGTCGAACCGCTTTCACGTGCTGCTCGCCAAGGCGACGAAGAACCAGATGCTCATCTTCCTGAGCACGATGATCCGGCATGTCATTGTCCGGCTCGACTATCAGGGGGCCGGCGAACGGCCGGCGCAGGTGGCCAAGGAGCATCAGCGGATCCTCGATGCGATTCGCAAGGGCGATGCCGAGGAAGCCCGGCGGGCGACGCTGGATCACGCCCATCAGTGCGAATTCGCCCTCAAGGCGTCGCAGCGCGGCTACCGGCTGCGCCACGACGCGACCGCCGAGCAGATGTCGCGCGGCCTGCTCGGCTAGAGCCTTTCATACTGGAACGATTCCATTTCCGTATGAAAGGCGCAGGCGGCCGGCTCCTCGTCCCGCCGGAGTCCGCCGCTACGGCTACCCGTTGCCAAGCCTAAAACAGTGTACTAGTATTATCGATATCACCCCCGACGGGCCGGGGGCAGACGGAGCAATCTTGGCATGGCTGGGCAGGCCTCGGCGGATGTGGTGGTCATCGGCGGCGGCATCATCGGATGCTGGACCGCCCTGCGCCTTGCCCGGAGAGGGCTCGAGGT
>CAYLSN010000071.1:0-3017 GCA_964386015.1 uncultured Rhizobiaceae bacterium
GGACATGGTTTCCCCCCTCGAGAAGGGCCTTCGGGAAGGCCTGGTGGAAAGGGAGGTTAATAGTAACCATCGCGCGGTAGAAGGGGTGGAGCCCCCTCTATCAGAAATCGCACCTCCCAGGAGCAAGCCTAGAAGGAGATAGCGCGGCGAAGCAATGCCCAGATCGAGGATCTCTTCCTAGGATTGGAACGCGAGGCTGGACAGCCAGTTCTCACCGATGAACTGCCAGACGCCTCCGACGGGTTGAGCTCCGGTGCCCTAGGCGGAAGCGGCAGCACCGTCATCCTGCCCGACCCGACAAGCTCGACCATTGCATGCCGGTCAGACCATTCGCGCATAACAAGGGAATGCGCTTTTCGATCAACGGCCAGGGAGATCCCTCCCAATGCCACTGCATGGCGTCCGTGTTCTCTGATCATGCGAAGCCCCAGGCCGGGTGCCGCGCCACGCCCAGCGGCAGGTGACTTGCCGATGCACGCTTCGTCCTGCCCACTAAGACCTCTACTGGCGTGTAAGTAGCAGGCGCTTCTTGAGCGCTGTCAGTTCCTTGAGAAAATTTCTTACAAGCCTTCAGATGCACCTCATACTGCCCGTGATGGCGCAGACGGGTGGCCTGGTGGCGGAAAGACCTGGCGCAAGATTCACCCCTCGGCGGCGGCTCCCCACCGAGACGCCAAACTCCTCGCAAGGCCTACGCACGGGCACCTTCCCTCGGCAAAAAAACCGGCTCTAACCTATGGCGCTTCAAGCCGTCGATCACTCTCAGCAAAAAAAGATTTGCGTTATGAATAACGTCATGTATAGTTGATACAGCATTCAACAGAGAATGCAGTCATATCACCGGCACCCGGCCGATCATGTGATATGCACGACCACCCCTCCAAAATAAAGCTAAGCTAAGGCGCGCACCACCAACGGTGTGTGTATATCAGGACCGTGCAGTCATAGTATGACCGCGCTTCCTGGACTCAACGCACACTGTCGATGGACGGCGTTACGCGAAATATCTTAGCGATATGACTGTCGAGGAATGGTCCTTCCACAAATAAACATCATACGTATTTGAAGGAGGAAACCGGGATGAGCGTTCGAGCAGCAGAAAAATCGACAAAAAAAACTCGGATGCGTGCCGCGATTGACGTCGGTGGTACCTTTACGGACGTTTTTGTGCTGGACGCCGATGGAAGACAGAGGGTTGCCAAGGTTCCGAGCACATCTAACCCGATCGACGCAGTAATGAATGGCGCTAAAGCCTCAAACGTCGATTGGCATGATGTGGATCTTTTCACTCACGGCACCACAATCGCGACAAACGCGCTTCTGACAAGAAGATATAAGCCAGCAGCAATGCTTGTTACAAAAGGATTCCGAGACATCTTGGAAATCGGCCGCGGCACTCGGGAGGATCCTTGGGACGCATATAAAGAAGGCACCCCACCGTATATCCGACGCAGAGATCGTTTTACCGTCTCTGAGCGGATTAATTACCGCGGGGATATTATTGAGCCACTTGATGAGGATGAATGCCGCGAGGTTGCTCGTATCCTGCGAAAGCGTAAGGTTACCGCAGTGGCGATCTGCTTCATTAATTCCTACGTCAATGGAGCGCATGAGTTACGGGCAGCCGAGATTCTAGCGGAAGAGCTCGGACCGGATGTGGTCATTACAACATCTCATGAAACACACCCTGAAATTTTCGAAGATGACCGCTTTTCAACAACCGTTGCAAATACCATTCTTGCACCGATCATCAGCCCGTACGCCCGAGATATAGCTAAAAGAACATCCGACGCAGGATACAGCGCGGATGTACTTCTTTTGCATTCGGGTGGCGGCGTAATGACACCCGCAACAGCTGAAAAGTTCGCCGCACGACTCGCGGCATCTGGGATCGCTGCTGGCGCCATTGCAAGTAAATATTTCGCGGGACTGTGCGGATTTGATAATGCAATCGGCCTGGACATGGGCGGGACCTCTGCAGACGTCTCACTTGTTGCCAATGGGCATCTGAGGATGACCGACAAGTGGGAAGTCGATTGGGGTCACCCAATCTGCTTTCCCTCTGTGGAAGTAAAGAGCATCGGTGCTGGTGGTGGCTCGATCTCATGGATCGACAAGGCCGGTTCTCTCCGCAATGGTCCGCAATCAGCAGGCTCGGTACCGGGACCCGCTTGCTATAAGGCCGGTGGAACTGAGCCAACAAACACAGATGCAAACATCATCCTCGGGCGCGTTGGAACCGAGCTTGCTGGTGGCAGCATGAAGCTTGACCGCGACGCAGCAGTCGAGGCGATGAAGAAGGTCGCTAAGCCCCTCGGACTCGACGTTGTGGAAGCCTCGCTGGCAACGCTCCGCGTGGCCAACGCTAACATGGCAAATGCCGTCCGCCTGATCTCGATCGCACGCGGTCATGATCCGCGAGATTTCGCTCTGGTGGCTTTTGGCGGTGCAGGCCCACTTCATGGCGCGGATATCGCGCGAGAACTCAATATTCCCATCGTGGTAGTGCCGCCAAACCCAGGCGTTACGTCCGCGGTCGGATGCATGCTCGTAGATATTCAGCATGACGTAAGCCGCATGTTCTTCAAAAACGCCTCTCAAGCAGATCCAGCAGAAATTGAAGCTGGATTTAGGGAGATTGAAGCAGAAGGTCGCGAACGGCTAGTCCGCGATGGTGTCGCAGAAGAGGATATGACTTTCCAGCGCCTAATTGACATGCGCTATCGCGGCCAGTGGCGCTCCCTTGCAGTCTCAGTTCCAGGAGAGATTACCTCTCTTGAGGAGGCAATAGCTACTTTTCATGACGAGTACGAAAAGATTCATAACTTTCGCCGGGAAGACTTTCCGGTTGAAATCTACCGACTGACTGTTCGGGCTATTGGAACTACTCCAAAACCGTCGTTCCCGAAGGTTGAGATCGATAAGAATGCCAAGGTAACGCCGAAGGGTGTGCGTGAAGTCTGGTACCACGGCCAAACAGAGGCACTTCCCACTAATCTCTACGATCGTGATGACCT
>CAYLSN010000071.1:3027-10013 GCA_964386015.1 uncultured Rhizobiaceae bacterium
GACCTGCCGGCTGGCGCAGCTATCCCCGGTCCCGCGATCATTGACCAACTTGATTCGACAACTGTCGTGCCACCCGATGCCACCGCCTACATCGATGAGTGGCTAAACATCCAGATTCGGCTTCACCACTAATATAGCTTCTCCGATAAGCACTTAGGGAGGATTAGAACCGTGAACAAACAAAACAACCTGATCGTTTTGTCAGACAAGGGCCGGCAGCAAATGCCGCCCCACTCCCAGCGAAAAACCGAGTTCAAGTCGAACCTAGACCCAATCACCTTCGAGGTTCTTCGGAATGCATTTGTCAACATCGTTGACCAAATGGCCGAGCAACTTCTGCGAACCTGTTACTCCTTTGTAATCTATTGTCGCGACTTTTCGTCTGGTCTATGTGACCCCCAGGGCAATCTGGTCATGCAGGGTACAGGCGACATCGCCGCCCACGTTGGGACCCTGCACTATACCTGCAAGGCGGTGATTGAAGAGTTCGGGGACGATATCAATCCTGGTGATGTCTTTATCATCAATGATCCGTTCCGAGGGGGCAGTCACTTCAACGACACGCGGATCATTCGGCCAATGTTCTACAAGGGCGAATTGATCGGCTATGCGCAGGCAAACGGTCACTGGGCTGACGTAGGCGGAGCTGCGCCAGGATCATTTAACATTAACGCGCTTGATCACATGGGCGAAGGACTGCGTATTCCGCCCCTTCGTGTCTGGAGCAAGGGCGTGTGGAAGGAGGACGTAGCGCGGTTTATTGCGTCAAACACCCGGAACCCCGACGACGTTATCGGCGACATGCAGGCACAGGCAGAGGCCACTGCCGTCGCCGAGCGGGAAATTGTTCGCCTTTGCGACAAGTATGGCGTCGAGACAATCAAGACGGCATTCCAGGAAGTCCAGGATTATGTCGAGGTCTTGATGCGCGCGCGTCTCGCCGAGCTGCCTGACGGCACCTGGTATGCTGAAGACTACATTGATCAGGATCCAAAACTCGAGGAAGGCTTAATCCCGATCAAGATTAAGTTCACCATTGATGGAAATCACGCGCATTACGACCTGACAGGCTCGCATCCGCAGATTTCTACATTCTTGAATTCTGCTTATGGAGGCTCGTTTGCGGGGATTGTGGCTGGGACTAAGTACCAGTTCCCTGAGCTGCCCTTAAACTCCGGCCTCTATCGTGCGGTGACGGTCGATTTGGGTGAACCTGGAACCGTTGTCAATGCTCAGTGGCCAAGCCCCAGCGCCGGTTTCTGTTCGGGTCCCTTTGAAAAGTTGATGAACTCGGTGTTCGGTCTCTGGGCAGAAATCCTGCCAGAACGCACCATGGGATGCGCCTTCAATCTCGAGTATTTGCTCGTCGGCGGACGCGATACCCGCCTCGAGAAGCGACCATACTTCATGTGGTATGACTGGATGGCCGGCGGCTGGGGCGGCAGAAATGGTCGAGACGGCTTCAATGCCACAGCCCCGGTCTTCGGCGCGCAGTATGGCATCCAACCGCTTGAAGGCCAGGAGCGCCTCGCGCCGGTTCTGACTAAATGTCATGAGTTTGTCCAGGACTCAGCCGGCCCAGGTGAGGCGCGTGGCGGATTAGGGGCGGTAAAAGGCGGGTCGGTCTTTAGGGGCGAGCGCATCGTCGTCTCCTACTGCTGCGACCGCGAGCGTTCGGTCACGTGGGGGATGTGGGGCGGGTTGCCCTCGATTCCACACGGGGTCTGGCTCAACAAGGGGACCGAAAATGAAAGATACTTAGGTTCCATCTTCTCGAATACGCCGATTGAGGTAGATGATGTTTTCACGCGCCCGTCTGCCGGCGGTGGAGGTGTTGGCGATCCCCTTCTCCGCGATCCGCAGGCAGTCTGTGAAGACGTTATCGATGGCTATGTGAGCATCGCCAGGGCCAAAAAGGATTATGGCGTTGCCATACGCGAAATCGACGCCGAGCTTTCCGAATATGAGGTTGATTACGAGGCTACGGAGCAAGAGCGCAAACGCATTGCTGCGGAACGACTTGGCTGGCTTGACGAAGATCCGGAGTCAATTGCCGCACGCTACCGCGCCGGCGATCTGGATGAGATGGATTGTATTCGCCAATACGGCGTCATCCTGGATTGGGGTGATGGCACATTGCTCCCCAACACGACCAAGCAGTTCCGGGAGATGATGAAGCGTAGAGCCGTACCCTACTGGGGCAAGACTTTGAAGGTCTTAACCGAAGAGGCTACCCAAAGGTACGAAGCCGCCTAGCAACCTTACGGGGTGGCGCCTTACAGCGCCACCCCACCTAAATAATATCTGCACAAGCAACTACGCCCACCCCCTCAAACAACAAATCCCCTTAACAATACAGTCTGCTGCACTCGGATGGTCCGCACCGATAGCACCACCCATTTATAAATAGTATTTTTGCGTTAAAGGAGATCCCGTTACAAATTTGTAAGTAGTGGCTGCTATGGCGCAAACATACACCCGGCGGCAGAAAGGGAGGAAAAATGACAACCACTACTTTACATACAAAGCCGGATATAATCTATCACGATGAGCCTGACGTGATACGACAGGCTGCGGCCGAAGACTTCTCCCTTCATATCGTTCCGCCAACCTGGCGCAGCTCAAAGCTATCGCTCTCGATGGCTTGGTTTGGATTGATGAGTGCAATGTTCTGGGTCGTGGTCGGCAGCACCGTCGCACTGACCGTTGGCACCATCAACACGTTAATCGGGATCGTTCTTTCCACCATCGTATACGGAGTTCTTTGCAACGTCGCCTCCCGCTTTGCCGCAAGAAGCGGAACCAGTGTTGCATTGTTCTCCCGCGCCGTCTTCGGTCAAGTAGGCGCGACGTTTGCTGCATTGTTATTTGGCGTAACCATTACCTATTACGCAATTGCCGAGGGAAGTATCATAGCCATAGCCCTGCAAGATTACTTTGGTGGTCCGATAAGCCTATGGTACTTTGTTGTATGTCTTTATGGCGCGCCACTGGTTATGCGTGGGGTGCGCACGTGGCTTGATAAAATAAATGGCATACTTCTTCCTCTCTATGTGTTTGGCCTCATCGCCTGCGTAGTTTGGGCCATCAGCAAGCACGGTTATTCAAGCGCTTGGTTAACAAGCATGCCGACCGTCAAGCCTGATTTGGGAGTTCCGGGCTGGTGGTTTGCCTTTACTGTTTACATGGGCGTCTGGGTCGTGGTGATGATGACCTGGGATGTGGCGCGCTTTGGACGAAAGGAAGATGCCGCAACGAATGGAAATCTGACCTTTGGCATTCCCTTTTACGTCGTCACTCTGCTTATAAACGGGGCCATCGGGATTTTTATTGCCGAAACCATCCCGATTGTCGGCCCGCTATCTGAAACATCTGCCATTATCGGCATCGTTGCGCTTATGGGCCCCTTTGGTGTCCTGCTGGTATGGGCGAGTCAAACCCGCATTAACACCATCAACCTCTACCTATCCTCCACCAATATGCAAAACTTCTTTGCCAGGGCTTTCAAGATTTCCTGGCCTCGCACCGTGTGGGTAGTCATCATGTCGGGGGTCATATTTCTCGTGATGCTGACCAATGTATTTGATTATCTTTTGCTAACCCTACAGTTTCAGGGCGTCATTATCGTCGCCTGGGTTGGTGTAGCCATGACCCACATCGGCTGGTGTTACTTGCGCGGTGTCAAGGCCGATATGCTCGAGTTCAGGCCCGGCCGCGTCCCTCTGATCAATCCAGGAGGTCTTGGCGCCTGGGTTGTTGCATCAGCTGTGGGCTGCCTCCTGCTCGTCTTCGGTGGGAACTTTGGCGGCATTTGGGCTCCACCTATTACCCTTCTCATAGCGGTTATGATTTACGCCGCCTCTTTAGGCGTAGCGCGCAGGAGCTGGTATGTTGTGGAACGCCCCAATGACCCTCGGACGCAGGTGGACGACCCATGGACCGCAAGGATTCGCTGCCACCACTGCAACCAGGCCTACATTGCTCATGAGATGGACAGCGACCCCTCATGCAATCACGCCCCGATATGCCTGGCCTGCGCCTCCGATCGCGGTGAGTTTCTCCGAGCCACCCGAGCAGAGGCAAGATCCTACATGCACCTAGCCACCCCTACCCGTTCATAGAGCCTGAGGAACGTCAGCTGTGCTGGGTGGGCTGCCTTGGAAATGGCAGCCCTCCCCTCCTCTAGGCAATCAACTACTCCATTAGCCAAAGCTGTACGATTAAGGCCTTCCTGCGATGTTTAATGATAAAACCATTCCTATCGGCGTACTGTTCTCCCAGACGGGCTGGACGGCCGTGACCGAGAGAAGCATGCTTTCCGCAACTCTCTTTGCAATTAAAGAGATAAACACGAGCGGCGGCATAAACGGACGTTTGCTCGAACCAGTTTACGCCGATCCAAAAGGAGAGCCGTCGCGATACCAGACCCTGGCCCGCGAGCTTATAATAGATCGCGGCGTTCAAATAATACTCGGGTGCTATACATCAAGCCAAAGAAAGGCCGTTTTAAACGTACTCGATAAAGAGCGTGGGCTTTTATGCTACCCAGCACAGTACGAAGGATTTGAATACTCCAGAGATGTAATCTACTTTGGAGCCGTACCCAACCAGCACTGCCTTTTTCTCGCAAAATACCTTCTAACGCACTTTTCGCCCCGCGTGTACATTGTGGGGTCCGACTACGTTTGGCCGCGTGAAGTTGGTCGCATAATGCAAGACATTATTCACCTCAGTGGCGGCGAGGTACTGGGACAGCGTTATCTAAGAGAAGAATCACGTGCTCACGAATTTGACACATTAATAAAGGGCATTATAGGTTGTAATCCCGCTATTATATTCAATAACTTTGTCGGAACATCAAACGAGATGTTCTACAAGGCGTATGTTGAAAACGGTTTGAGCGCACAAAATATGCCAGTAGCAAGCCTTACAACCAGCGAAGCGGACATTATGGTGGTTGGCGCCTCAGCTGTTGCCGGTCATATCACAGCAGCAACCTATTTCCACTCTCAATCCAATGACACTAATACCACTTGCCTGAAGCGTTACCAGGATTTGTGCGGCACGCCTCCGAGGGCCAATATGTGCTGGGAAGCCGCCTATATTCAGGCTCACATGGTTGCACAAGCTCTGCGGCGGTCTGAATCGCAAAGTATTCATCTCGTGCGATCGCACATACTCGGCGCGGAATTCGATGCGCCTCAAGGACCCGTGAAGATCGACCCCCTTAGCTCTCACATGTGCGTTTGGCCAAAAATTGGAATTGCAGGAGATAATGGACAATTTAAAATTGTTGCTGAGGTCCATCAGGCTGTTTACCCTGATCCATATCAGGCCCTCTATAGTTTGGACGACGAATTACTTTAACTGAGCGATTATTTTCCGTTCTGTTTTTCCAACCTAAGATCGCTTACGTTCGACCATGTCGCAACAATTGTTCTTGCGCGGTCAATAATAAGAAAAGCAGGGAGCTGGTCCGGCAATGCAAGAAGTCGGCGCCTCGTTACAAAAGAAGGACAAAGAGGGAACTATCCATTTAAAAGATCTTAGGTCGCTTCAGGTTTTGCTTGTTCAACCGAACACCAGCGAAGGCGCCTCCCTCCGCTCCCATCTGATGCGAATTGGCTGTAGCGTACGTGAAATTTGGCCTCCGCCGCGGGATTATCCTGAGGATATTAATGTTGTTTTCGTGATGGTCGACCGGATCGTAGAGAATAAGTTGACCCTCAACTGGAAGAGTGAAGATCCACCCGCGGTGCTGATTGCCGTTATTGATTACGAAAACCCGCTTTCGATTGATCGCCTATTGAAAATGAGGGTGGATACCGTAATCGGGCTGCCAATCCGACCCTTTGGCATTCTTACCAACCTGTTAGTTACAATAAATAACCATCGGCGTGAGCAAAAAATTCGGTCCAGATGCAACCTTCTGCAGAGCAGGCTGGAGAGCAGCCGCATAATCGAAAGAGCAAAGCTCGCGATAATGCTCATGAACAACCGGACGGAAGAGGAGGCCTATGCCCTGCTGCGTGAAATGGCAATGAAACGGCGGCTTCCAGTAGATGTCGTCTCCAGGGAAGTCCTGGATGCAATGACGTGGCGCGAAGATACACTTACCGCCAGGCAACAAGCTTCGGGATCTTCGGCTAGCTAAATGGAATGCAGTAACTTCCAGCTCTACCAACCGCCAAGAGCAGATTCACCGGCCCAACCCGAGCGCCGCGACGCACCGGCGTTGTCCTTGAGCTTGTTTCAGGCATCGGTCCACTCGAGGATCTCCTCGTTGACTGGAAGACAGGAATGAACTGCCAAACCTAATCGAGAAATCGGCCTCCGCCACCCTGCCTGCACGCAGCAGCAAACAGATGTTGTCGGGCACGATACGCTCACCGTTGGTGTGGCAGGCGGCCTGACCTAGTCTAGCATGCCAAAGGCATGCGCTTTTGGGTCGATGAACTGAGGAGATCCCCTTCCGATGCAGCTGCATGGCATTGGCCCGTAGTCGTCCTGCGATTTGGTTCGCTGGTCATGCAAAGCCATGGGCCTGGTGCTATGCCGCCCAGAGTACCGGGACGATTTGATCCACTACCGACACATGCCTCGGCCTGCCAACAACATCTTAGCGGGCGGTCGCTTCTTTAGCGTTGGCATTCCTTAGCGCAGTTTTCGTAAAGGCTTCCCCGCGCCAGGAGCCGCCGGCTTTACCGAGAGTGCGTCAAGGCCGCTCGTGTTAGTCCGGCGGCCAAAAGAAAGCGGCAGGGCTACCGGTTAGCCCTGCCGTGACAAGCCTTACCAGAGTGGCGTCGGCCCAATGAGATAGTTATCGATCTCCCACTGGCTCACCTGGGAGTGATACATGGCGAATTCGTTGCGCTTTTCCTGCGCATAGAAATCAACGAAGTCGCCCCGTGGGCCTGTGCCCAGCGCCTTGCGGATCACCTCGTCTTGCTGCAGCGCGTTAGCTGCCTCCCAGAGAGTGGCCGGCA
>CAYLSN010000072.1:0-1338 GCA_964386015.1 uncultured Rhizobiaceae bacterium
CGCCCCGGGCGGGCCCCGGGGACCTCCCGACCCGGGGCCGCGATGTGAGTGGAGGGTGCCAAACCCCTCCGTGCCCTTTCCTGAGGGAGGTCCTCGCCACAAGCCTGCGGATGAAGGAGGACCGGACGGACACTTCCAGCCTACTCCTCCCATTCTTCCCACTCCTCCTCCGCCGGTTTCTTTCGCGGCTTGGGGTGGTTCGGGCTGGCCCCGATCTTCATGTGATTGCGAAGCAGGTCGGTGATCTGTTCGACCTCGCCGGCCTGACGCGAAACCCGGGGGGTGATGAGCACGATGACTTCCGTGCGCGCGTCGGACCTGCTGTTCTGCTCGAACAGCTTGCCGAGGAAAGGAGCGTCGCGCAGGATCGGCACTCCTGTCGCGTTTGCGTCGGTGCGGTCCTGGATCAGCCCGCCCAGCAGGACCGTTCGTCCGGAATAGACGAGAACGTCCGAAGTGATCTGCCGCGTGGTGACGGTCGGGGTCAGGTTGGGCGCACCGGAGGTCAAGACCGGAGTGCTGATCTCCTGCTGGATGCGCAATTCGATCGAATTGTCGCCGCGGATCACCGGCAGCACCTCCAGCACCACACCCGTGTCGCGTGTCACGATCTCGTTCGTGACATTGACCATGTTGTCGTCGCTGGAGGAGGTCGTCTGCGACTTGGTGGCGAATGGAATCTGATCGCCGACGACCAGACGTGCCGTCTTCCGGTCCAGCACCGTCAGATAGGGCGACGAGACCACGGACACTTCGGTGACATCGTCGAGCGCGTCGATCACGGCGTTGACGGTCACGCCGGAAGCCAGCTGCTCCACCGAGGCGACAAAGCCCGTCAGCCCGGAGTCGCCGACGCCGGCGCCCGGAGAATTGCGGACCGTGAAGCCATTGCCGGACAGATACCATTGCACGCCATATTTGAGCGCGTCCGTGACCTTGACCTCGAGGATCGTCGCCTCGATCACCACCTGTCCCAATGGCACGTCCAGAAGTTGCACTGTCTCGCGAATCCGCTTGTAGACGCGGTAGGAGGAGCGGACGAGAAGCGTGTTGTTGCGGGTGTCGGGGATGATCGAGGGCGCGGAGCTGTCGACCGAGATCGTGGTCACCGCGGGTTCGTCGAAGGCATCGGCGACACGCTCGTCAGCGCCGGCTTCGCCCGCCATGCCTGCGTGGCTGGCATCGACGGCGTCCTGCGCCGCGGCCGGTGTCGGCTCGGAGGTCGTCACCACTGGCTGGTCGTTCACGAAGACCGACGACAGCTGCTCGGCCATGGTCGTGGCATCGACATGCTTCAGCGGGATGATCCGCAGGGTCGCCTCGTCGTCGAGCCGGAAA
>CAYLSN010000072.1:1348-9578 GCA_964386015.1 uncultured Rhizobiaceae bacterium
CATGCGGCGCACATTGTCGATGGCGGCGCGGCTGGAGGCGGAAACCAGCAGCGCCTGCCGCCCGTCCAGCGGGATGATGGATTGCGGCTTGTCGGCGCCGCGCATGGTCTGGCTGGCAAAGAATCCAGCCAGCCTCGCCGCCATGGCCTCCGGCGAACTGTGGTGCAGGTAGACGATGGCGAACAGGTTCTGCGCCGCCCCGGACTGCGCGAGGCTTGCCACCAGTGCCTCGACTTCCCTGACCTCGTCCGGCGTGGCGCGAACCAGCAGGCTCTTGCCGTCCGGAGCAATCGCGATGGCGATGCCGGCCGGCACGATCGCGCTCAGCGTCTGGACCAGGCTTTCATTAATGGCGCCACGAACGGGGAGGAAGCGGGTGACGAGATCGCCCTGCCTGCCTGCCTGCACGAGCTGCTCGGTCGAGGCGATGCGGCCAGCCTGGCCGATATGAAGCACGCCATTGACCATTTTCATGAGGTAGCCATGCTGGGCGAGAATGCTGCGCACGATGGGCAGGACCTGCGACCTGGTGATCGGCACTTCGGTCGAGAAGCTTGCCGTGCCGGCAAGTTCCTCGAGCAGAATGTAATTGATGCCAAGGAAACCGCCGAGCATCTGGCGCACGACATAGTCGAGCGTATCGTCCTGGAAATTGATGGTCAGCCTGCCCTGGAGGTCCTGGTCGGCTCCGCCGCCGAGTTCGCGGATCAGCTGCAGTTCCGCACGCTCGGCCGGACTGCCCCGGTAGGAATTGTCACTGTTCAGCGCCCCGATATAGTCGACGCGCGTCTGTCCGATGAATTCCGTATCTCCATTGAACTTCGACGGATCGATCACGTGACCTTCGGCCGGGCCCTCGCCGGTCCACAGCAGCGGCTGCACCTTTTTCCTCGTCTTGACCGGCGCGTTTTCCGCGTCGAGCAAGGCGGGATCGTCCAGATAGGCGTCACTGGCGCAGCCCGCCAGCAGCAGCAAGGCAAGGAGCCCGGCAAAGCAATGCGGCGTCAGGTTGCGGAACAGTCGTATGGCGCGTGACATCTCCCGTATCAGGCCCGCATCCCGATCACGGTCTCGATGTCGTCTGCCCTGTTGCAGAATCCCGAGTACATGGATGCAGAGCCCCCTCCCCTGATCCAGAGCATTTCCGCGCCTCTTGCCGGCGCAGATTGCTCCCGATTCGCTTGCTGCTCCCGGCAGCCTCTACGTATACATGCGCAATCGCCCGCCCGGATCCGTTTCCTGGCCGGCAAGCTGCGGTGCGACATCCCCTTGCGGAACCGCCATCACATCCATGACAATCTTCATGACCACCGGCGCCAGGCTGGAGAACAGTTCCTTGTTCTCCACCAGATCGACAAACATCTGGCGAACCACCTCCTCATTCTGGAGCTGCCGGTTCTGCGAGTCGCTTCCGCTCGTGCGTTTCAGGTTCTCCACGACCTGCTCGTCCGTCAGCTCGGTAAGCTCATTGTCGCTCACCTGCGAATCCATGTCGCCCGACAGCACTTCCCGCGCCATGGCGACAACGATCAGGACCATGGCGACATCGCGCTGGGCAATCCTTTCGCCGAGATCGGCGACTTCGGCAGTCAGCGTCACCTGGTCGTTCTCGAGCAAGGCAATATCCGAATAGACCTGATCCAGCTCCGTATCGATGCTCTGCCGCTCTTCCTCCAGAGCCGCCCGCTCGCCGGCCGATCCGGCATTGGCGATATCGAGGTCCACCTGGTTGCGGTCCTCCAGCAGCGTGTCGCGGCGGCTGCGCAGATTTGTCAGCTCGCCATTATTGCTGTCGATCCGCATCCCCTTCTCTTCCAGCTCCGCCTCGAGTACCCCTCCGGAGACCAGCATGGAAGCATAGGTGGCCAGCAGCCCCGACATCCCGTTTGCCCCGGCGACGGCTTCCTGCAGCTCTGCCTCGTCCAGCTGCTCGTTGAGTTTCTCCAGGATCTCGTCCAGCAGCGAGTAGACGTCTCCGAGGGCG
This sequence comes from uncultured Rhizobiaceae bacterium, assembly GCA_964386015.1. Classification (GTDB taxonomy): domain Bacteria; phylum Pseudomonadota; class Alphaproteobacteria; order Rhizobiales; family Rhizobiaceae; genus CAYLGY01. The sequence goes on from CAYLSN010000072.1 coordinate 3,333, forward strand.
CTCTGCGGGGAGATAAGCCCCAGCTTTTCGAGCGTGCGCAGGACGAGGAAGGAGTCGGAGGTTCGGGTGCCTGAAGAGCTCGAGACGCTCGAACTGCTCTGCGATACATGGACTTCGGCTACCTGGGGCAATCCGTTCGAGCTGACGGATTGCGTGGAACTGATCGATGTCATGATGTTCTCCTCGGCTGTCTCCGGCCATCTTGCCCCGTCGCCAGTCCCGAAAGTGTGCTATTTAGTGCTCTTTGTGCTCGGATGCGCTGAAATGCAGCGAATGGTCAGCCATCGTGGAACCACGACATGCGCGGATCGTAGATCGCGATGGCCAGGCCCCGGGCAGTGCGGAAATAGGAGCCCAGTTCGCCGACATGCAGCAGCCGGCTGTCGGCGGTGGGAGCCGCTCCTTCGCGCAACTTCTCGCCCTCGACGGTCTGCACATATCGTTCGCCGACCAGGTTCGCCCCTGAAATGCTGATGGCAAACCGGTCGAGCCTGCCTGCAACCGCATTGATGATGCCGGGATTGCGGACCGAATCGGCAATATAGATCGACATGGCGGCGGGGACGGCGCCCGCCAGGCCCTGCGCACAGCGCGCGACCCGTCTCGGATTGAGGCCAGCTTCGAGAATGAGCGCCTGGTTGTGCGGCTGGAACATTGCCAGCGAAGTTGATTCGGAAATCGCGAGTACGTCCAGCCACACCATCACCGACGGCAGATTGGCGCGGTTCAGTTTCGAGCCCGGCCAGCATTGCGACTGAACCTTCGGACAGGCGGCAAGATCCGCGAACGGCTCGGGATCGGCCTTGCCTGCCTGCAGCGCCGCCTCCCTGCGCACCCGCGCGATCAGTTCCAGCGACTCGGCCAGCTCCGCCATTCCTTCGGACAAGGCGACATTGCTCAGCTTGCCATTGCGCCATGCCGACAGCAGGCGAACCGTCAGGTCCGTGAGATCGAGCGCGTCCGCCTCCGTTGCGACGGGCAAGGCATGCACCTGCCGGCATGCGGGCGCAGCGGAAGCCGGCGCGATACTGCCGAGAAAACCCGCGATCTGCGTATCGCCCATGAGACGCTGCCGCATCGGCTCAGCTGGTTTCGGCAGGCTGGCGGGAGCGATATCGACCGTTTCGCGAGGCCGGGCAACCTCCTGCTCCCTTGTCTGCGGCAGGGGTTCCCGCTCCCTTGCCTGCCTTGCATCGGGCGCCTGGGGTGTCCCTGCCTGTTCCTCCTCGTTTCCGACGAGATTCGCGGCGGCGAAGATGCCTCTGTCCGGAAGGATTTCCGTGACGGTGCGTTCAAGATTCTTCCCGGGTTCTTCCGGCTTTCCGAAAAGAAGCAGGAAGGCGGTAGCGGGATTGGCGCGCTCTTCCTTCGGACGAATCGGGCCGAAGCGCGAGAGCTCGCTGAACCGCTCCAGCAGCTCCTGGCGCGGCCCGACGGCGTGGTCCGTCCTTTTGCCCTCTTCCTTCAGCAGCAGGATCAGTACCGGATCCGGCGCTGCCCCCCGCCACGATTGCATTGGCCGGTCTTCGCCGGGCGGTACGGGCGAGGCGAGCATGATTTCCGGCGACGCGGTCGTGGCCGGCCGCAGGATTCTCGGCGGAACCGGCGAAGACGCCTCCGCCGCCGCCTCCATCTTGCCCTCCACCGCCTCGACATGACGGACCAGATGATCCTCATGGCCGTACATGCGCGATCCGTCGCTCAGTTCCACACCATAGGCGCGACCGGTATCGTCCACGGGCGTCGCCAGACGCTCGGGCGAGCCGTCGTTCCGTGCGATCTGCACATGCGATCGCATGGGAATGATCCCGGCGTAATTTCGTACATAGGAGGAAACGAAACCGGCCCAGAGATCGATCTGGTCCGCCGCGATCAGGCCGCTGGCCTCGATCAGCGTTCCGTCGAGGCGCAGCAGCACGGTCTCGTCGATCCGCGCCCGCTTCGCCAGCGCCTGCACTTCGGCCAGAAGATCCTCGGCGGTGCGAATGCTCGCCTCGATCCTGCTGAAACCCAGGACCTGCTCTTCCACGAGCTTGAGGAGCCGGTCGGCGGCGGCCTTGTCGAGCACCACGCCGCGCAGGATCAGGACACCCCGGTCGGTCACTTCGTAGTCGAGCTCGTAGCCGGTCGATTCCAGCAGGCTGGCAAGCCCGTTGCGCAGCACTTCGACGACCCAGATGCGTATCCCGACCTGCACGCCGGTCTTGTCGATCGCATTGACAACCGCGCGTCGCTCGGCCAGCGAGCCGACATATCCCTCGACATAGATCGAGTCGTCCACTTCCCGCCGCACCTCCACCGCATGGCGGAAGGTCAGCCGCGCCACCGCCTCGTGCACTGCGGCAAGGTCTGCCTCCGGATCACTGTGCACGAGGACGCGGCGTGTCGTATCGCCTCCCGTGATGAACCATGCCGCCACGGCGACAACCAGAAACAGGCCAGCCGCGCCCAGCCAGAACTGTCGCGGCAACGCCCGGATCCGCGCCAGCCAGGCGGCAATCGCCCGCTCGTTCGACGCGGCCGCATCGTCCTGTTGCGCCTCCGTGCGGTCGCCGCCCGGTTTCAGCGCGTCGACGATGCTGGCCCAGTTCGCGGTGGCGGCGCCGATGGCAAAACGCGTCATGCCGATGGAAATGATGTCGAGCGGTTCCAGCTCGCGCCATTGCCCGTCCCCGGCTTCCAGCTCGAGGCCATTGCCGGAGAGGACGCCGCCGGCCTCTGCCCGGATCTCCACCGCATCCGCCTGAACCCGCAGACGGGCGTGGCCGGCGTGCAGGCTGAGGTCGTCGAACTGGAGGTCGTCCTCCTCCGACGAGCCGAGCGAATACTCGCCGGGCGAGAGCAGGACTTCCGCCCCGCTCTGCTGGCCGCTCAGGATCTTGAGGACGAACCCTTCCACCGGACAGCCTCCGGATCAGCCAATATTGCGCACGATCGCCTTCAGCGCGTCCGACACGCACTTCAATATGTTGGTGCGTGCCGTGGCGACCGCGTTCCAGGTATTGGCCGCCATCTGCAGCGCAAACATCTTTTCCGTGTCGGAGAGATTGGCATTCGCTTCAATGGCGCGGATGTCCAGCTCGATCTCGGCCATCTGGTTCTGCAGCTCCGCCTGCCGCCAGATCAGATCGAATCCGTCACGCTCCACATAGGATGCTGTAAAGGTAGGGGATTTGGAGTAATCCCCCGATATTTTCATCAATCCTGCGGTGCCTGCCATGCCTTGCTCCTTCTCCACCTGCGGACATTCCTGCCGCGAGGATGGTTTGCCCCGAAATTATGCCACGTTGCGCACAATCGCCTTCAGCACGTCCGACACGCACTTGAGGATGTTGGTGCGGGCCGACGCCACGGCGTTCCAGGTATTGGCCGCCATCTGTAGTGCAAACATCTTCTCCGTATCGGAAAGATTGGCATTTGCCTCGATGGCGCGGATGTCTTCCTCGACTTCCGCCATCTGGTTCTGCAGTTCCGCCTGCCGCCAGATCAGGTCGAATCCATCGCGCTCCTGATAGTCCTCGGACATGTCGAACTCAGGTGAGCTGGAGTAATCTCCGCCTATGTTCATGAAATCGCTTGTAGCCATGTCCCATTTCTCCTACAGGAACCTGTAACGCTGCATTCCGTCATCCGGCATGGTCCATGTTAAGACGCAGCAAATCATCCTGTTTTCCCTGAAATTCCCGGACTCCGCCAACAGACATGCCGCCGCCTCCCGATCAGATCAGTTTCGGCGCTTCGACCGGATAGGCCTCGACAAAGCGGATCGCAGCCCGCAGGGCCGCCTTCAGCACTTCGGCCTGACGGTACTCGTCGCGAGCCAGTCCCGAACGCAGCCTCGCCTCGATGCGCATCAGCAATTCGCCAAGCCGCTCGCCCAGCTGCTTCCTGACCAGGTGTCCTTGCGGGCCGGCAAGTTGCTCCGCCAGTTCGGTGACGTGAAAGGGTTCCGCCGACTTCGGTTTCGGGTCGAACGGACTGAATTCACCCCTGCCCATGATTTCCCCCACCCTGCTTGTTTCGCAGCGGGTCCGGAAGTCTCTTCTTCCGGTCCGCCGCTTCACTGTAGAGCAAGTCAGGGCGCCATCTGTACCAAATGGCACACTCCGTTTGCGGCGGCGAATTCAGAGCGCCATGCGCATGAAATAGGAAGAGTGGGTATATCCCATCTTGCGATAGAGCGTGTGCGCGAGGCCATTATGGCAGTGGACATAGAGATTGATCTGGTCGCAGCCGAGCTCGCGCGCCTTCTCGTGCACGCGGCGGATTGCCTCCGCGCCGTAACCGTTGCGGCGGAAGCGCGGGTAGATCAGGATGTAGCAGAGCCAGGCAATGCGCACATCGGCCTCCGTGACCAGCCAGACGGCGCCGACATACTCGCTCTTGTCGGCATCGCGCACGAAAAAGAGGTGGTTGCTGTCGGGATCCAGCGATCCTTCCAGGAAGGAGCGCATGTCGCGAAAGGTTTTCTGCTCGGCGTCCGCCTTGGCCAGCGCGAAGGCATTGATGAGATCGTCTTCATATTGCCAGGCGACTGCCTTCATGAACTCCTGGGTATCGGCCTTGTTGGTGATGGGTACGAGATCGACATTCATGGCGCTTTAGTCCGTCCTTTTGCTGATGAAAGGCGCACGGGCAGGCCGACCTTCCGGCCCCGGCCCTGCGCTGCGAAGCTGAGTCATAAGCACTGGATCGAATGCGCATATGTGCCGAACGAAACACTCAGGCCACGATTTTTCAAACATGAAACAATCTGCCGTGCCCCATGCTGCAGCAGACAGGAAATTACATTGTTGCGGCGGACTGTATCGGACAGGACACCATGGGACTTCGGGACACGATAGGGTGCATCCAGAGTCCGCCGGCTGACCATCGGTCGACGGATGCAATGCCAGGGCAGGAGCCCCCACAGGAGACCGAAATGACCGGAAGCAACAGCATTCAGGGATCGCCGCCGAAGCCTCTTCTGCCAAACCCGGTGTCCGCAGACGTGAAGGGGAAGGATATCTCCGGATCGCAAGACAAGGATAAGCCAAAAATCGTCGAACTTATACCCGACAAGAAAGCGCCTGAGGATCCCTCCGAGGTCAAGGAAGGAGATTTTACAAGGCATATTTACAATAAATACACCAGTATGCCGCTTTTCTCCCAATGGTATTACCAGAATTATGGAACGCTGCGCGTTAGTTCACTGACAAAGCAACAGAGGGCAGACGTGGAACGCGAGTTTTGCAAGAATTATGCCGAGCGCTACTATCTGGAGATGCAGTTTCGTCTCGAACAGTACCACGAGAATGCAACGATCGATCCAAAGGATTTCATCGAACATTTTGTGGTCAAGATGCGCGATTCCAGCTTGATACTCGGTTGGTCAGAAAAGAAGCTGGAACAAAAACTCCTCGGAGTGTTGCAGGATACGCAGACGCAGTGGACGGAAAACTGGCAGACAGAACTGGAGAAATACAAGGAAGCAAGAAAAAATGGGACAGAGAAGCCTCCTGTTGTGGAAGATCCCGATCATACTCCTCCGCCTGAGCTTCCCCCTTTGCCTGACATCCTGAAATCCAATGATCCCAAACATACAAACGGTAGCCCAACCGGTGATGAGGGCGAGTCAGAAATCTACAGTGACAAATACATTGAGACAATAACCGGTCAGGGCGATCACAAGACGGAAACAGGTCCGAATGTCTACCTGGAAGGGGAGGAGTTTCTGACCGACGAGTTCTGGGAGGAAGATCAGAAAGCCGTTGAGCTTACTGATACGTCCGAAATCGACCTGGGAGAGGATGAAGACGACGACGAATAGGGCGGAGCCGGAGTGGCGGCATCGACCACTCCGGGCCGATGCAGCCCGTGCGCGGAACCGCGATCCGGCGTGCGCGTTGCGCAGGGGTCGGGCGAGTAGCGCAAAGCTTCGGCGTCGTGGATCGTGGAGAGGAACTGGCCATGGATGCCTTGCTGCAGGGAATCGACCAGAAGACCTGGCTTCCCTTCCCTGCCATCGCGGTGCGACTGCTTCTCGCTGCTCTTCTGGGAGCTGCAGTCGGGTTGGAGCGGGAATGGCGGCGGCAACAGGCAGGCTTGCGTACGCACATCCTCATTTGTCTCGCCACCGCCACGATCGCCCTGCTGACTGTCGAGATCGCACATAATCCGCTGTTCGATCGCGAGGGCATCCGCATGGATCCATTGCGGCTGATCGAGGCAGCCACAGCCGGCATTGCCTTCCTCGCTGCCGGACTG
>CAYLSN010000072.1:9588-9979 GCA_964386015.1 uncultured Rhizobiaceae bacterium
AAGTTGTTGGCGGGTCGTGGGCTGCGGTCCACTCCCGCGGGAAGGTGTTCGGTCTCACCACGGGTGCCGGCATGTGGCTTACCGGCGCCATCGGCATGTGCGTCGGTCTGGGCTACTGGCAGATTGCCCTGTTCGCTACCCTGCTGGCAGTCTGTGTTCTTGGCCTGCTGCAGCTTGCCGAGCCGCGACCGGTCAGGCATCCGCGGGAGGAGTAAACGCCCACCGCCCTCCCCTCCACTGGCGAATCATTCCCTTTTCCACCAGGCCGTAATCTTCGACCTTGTGGCGAGGACCTCCATCCCACCTCCGTCATCCTCGGGCCTGTCCCGAGGACCTCCTTTCTCCCACGCCGTCATCCTCGGGCCTGTCCCGAGGATCTCCCTTAGAAAAG
>CAYLSN010000073.1:0-9652 GCA_964386015.1 uncultured Rhizobiaceae bacterium
ATCCGGCTATCGCCTGGATCGGTGCGGCCGCCGGGAAAGACGAACTTGCCCGGCATGAAGGCATGCCGGCTGCTGCGGCGGCCCATCAGGACATGCGGAATCCCGCCGCGCCGGTCGATCAGGATGAGCGAGGCCGAATCCACCGGCCGCGCCGGCCCCCTGCCGAGCGCCCGGTCGCCGGCCTCGGCGCGGTCGAGTTCGGCGCGGGTCATCCCCACCATGAAGCGCGGATCATCGCTCATGGCCGACGAGTTCCGGATGGTCTTCCCCACGCGGCTCCGGATCGTCGCCGAAGCCATGCATCCGCAAGGCCCATTGCAGCCCGACCACCGCTCCCTTGACCGGCGGCAGCATGGCCAGGGAGGCGAGAATGGTGACGGGAACCCAGATGGCGAGATGCGTCCACATGTCGAGGGTCACGGCCGCCTCGATTCCCATGAAGGCGCCGACCACGACATGGCCGACGATGAGGATGACGAGATAGGCCGGAAGGTCGTCCGCCCGATGATGATGCAGCGCCTCCTGGCAATGGTCGCAATGATCCCTTACCCTGGCAAACGAGCGGAAGAGGCCGCCTGTATTGCAGGCCGGGCAGCGGCAGGACAATCCGCGCAGGATCGACTGGCGCAGGTCGCGCTGCTGCTGCGGTTGCGACCCCTGGTCGCCGAAAACACGCACTTCCATGATCGGCTCAACTCCTTGTACGCCCCGTGCGGCCTCGTGCCGCCTTTCCGCCGCGCGACTTGTGCCAGGAACGCACTGCCTGCGGCAAGGGTCTCGGCTCGCTCAGCATCTCGAATTGCATCGCCCCCGCCATTGGCGCGACTTCGGCGAGGCGGACTTCCACCACGTCGCCGAGGCGATAGCCACGCCCGCTCGAGCGGCCGGTCAGCATGTGGCCAGCTTCGTCATGTACATAATAATCATCTCGCAGCGTTGATAGCGGAACGAAGCCGTCTGCGCCAATTTGCTGCAGCCGCACGAACAGGCCGGCGCGGGACACCCCGGCAATGCGGCCTTCGAAGCGGTCGCCGATGCGTTCGGCAAGATGCAGGGCGATCAGCCGGTCGATCGTTTCCCGTTCCGCCACCATCGCCCGCCGCTCCGCCGTCGATACCAGCCCGGCGATCTCTTCCAGCCGCGCCTCCTCTTCCGGACGCAGACCGTCCTCGCCGAGGCGGAAGGCCCGGATCAGCGCCCGGTGCACGATGAGGTCGGCATAGCGGCGGATCGGCGAGGTGAAATGGGCGTAACGCCGCAGGGACAGCCCGAAATGCCCGATATTGTAAGGTGAGTATTCGGCCTGGCTCTGCGTGCGCAGCACGACTTCATTGACCAGCTGCTCATGCTCGGTACCGGCGAAATTGCGCAGGATCGCGTTGAAACGCTTCGGTGTCAGCTCCGCGCCCCGCGCCAGCGAATGGCCGAGCGTACGCAGGAAATCGCGCAGCGCTTCCTGCTTTGCCAGCGAGGGAGCATCGTGCACCCGATAGAGCAGTTTCTGTCGGGCACTTTCGAGCGATTCTGCCGCCGCAACATTTGCCTGGATCATGAATTCCTCGATCAGGCGATGCGATTCAAGTCTTTCCGGCACCACGACCCGGTCTACCCTCCCGTCCGGGTGCAGCATGATCTTCCGCTCCGGAAGGTCGAGTAACAGCGGCTCGCGCGCCCCGCGGCCGCGCGCCAGCGCGCGATAGGCAGACCACAGCGGCTCCAGTACCGGTTCGAGGAGCGGCCGCGTCTTGCCGTCCGGACTGCCGTCGACGGCATTCTGCGCCTGGCTATAGGAAAGCCGCGCGCGGGAACGCATCAGGATCCGGTGGAAGCGGTGCTCCAGCCTGTTTCCGTCGGCGGAGAACCGCATCCGCACCGCCAGCGCCGGCCGGTCCTCGCCCTCGCGCAGCGAGCAGAGGTCGTTGGATATCCGCTCCGGCAGCATTGGCACGACGCGATCCGGGAAATAGACGGAATTTCCGCGCCGCAACGCCTCGCGGTCCATTGCCGAGCCTGGCCGGACATAGGCTGCGACATCGGCAATCGCCACGATGACGACATAGCCGCCCGGATTGGCCGGATCGTCATCGGCAAAGGCGAAGACGGCATCGTCATGGTCCCGGGCGTCCTCCGGGTCGATGGTGATGAGCCCGAGGTCGCGCCAGTCCTCCCGGTTCTCCGGCCCGACAGGCTGGACCGCCTCGGCTTCCTGCAACACTTCCGCCGGAAAGACATGCGGAATCTCATGGGCATGCAGGGCGATCATCGAGATCGCCTTTTCCGAGGCAACCGAGCCGATCACGGCCATGACGCGGCCGGATGGCAGGCCACGGCGCGATCCTGGTGCTGGCTCGACCTCGATCAGGTCGCCGGGATTCGCCTCGCCGACCTGGTCCGAAGCAAGCAGGATTTCCGGCTGGCGCCGGTCGACCGGCTCCATGCGCCAGCCCCCGTCCAGCCCCTTGCGCAGGATTCCCAGCACCCTCTCCGGACGCCGCTCGAGAATCTTCATGATGCGCGCCGCATAGGCCGGGCCGCCATCGTGGTCGGAGGGGAAGGTGCGCGCCAGCACCCGCATGCCGACCCCGGCCACGGGAGCCCGCCCATTGGCCTGGCGCGGTTGCCGGATACGGACGGTGGGGGCCGCTTCCCCGGACGGATCGCTCCATTCGACGGGCCGCGCCAGCAGACCGCCGTCCTGATCGCGGCCGAAAATGTCGAGCACGGCGACATGCGGCAACGAGCCGGTGCGCACGATCCGCTTGCGTCCGCGCTCGATCAGCCCGTCGCGCTGCATCTCCAGCAGCAATTCCTTCAGGGCGGGGCGGGCCGCGCCCTTGATGCCGAATGCCCGCGCAATGTCGCGCCTGCTGGCCCGATCCGGATTGTCCGCGAGAAAGGCGAGGATCTGCTCGCGCGTCGGCATCGGCGCCCCGTCGCTGCGGGGGCCCGGCGTTTCCCTGGCGGACTTACGCTTTGCCAATCATCCTGCCTTTGTCTTGCGGCGGGTCGTGCCGGCCTTTTCGGCTTTTGCCGACAGGAGGCGCAAGGCCTCCTCCAGCGTCACGGCCTCCGGCTCCATCCCCTTGGGAAGGGTGGCATTGACCTTGCCGTGATTCACATAGGGGCCATAGCGCCCGCTCTTGACGGTGATCCTGCCGCCTTCGTGCGGATGTTCGCCCAGATCCTTGAGTGTACCGGCCGTGCTGCGCGAAGGACCGCGGCTCTTCTTTTCGGCGAGCACGCTGACGGCACGGTTGATGCCGATGGAGAACACCTCGTCCGCATTTTCGAGATTCGCATAGGTCCCGTCATGCAGCACGAACGGCCCGTAGCGGCCAATGCCGGCCGAGATCATCTTGCCGGTTTCCGGGTGCGGCCCGATATCGCGCGGCAGGGAAAGCAGGGCAAGCGCCTTTTCCAGCGTCATGTCCTGCGCCTTCCATCCCTTGGGCAGGCTGGCGCGCCGGGCATCCTTGCCCTCACCGCGCTGGACATAGGGTCCGAAGCGACCGCTGCGCAGCGTGACTTCCTCGCCGGTGAAGGGATCGTTGCCCAGCGCCTCGTGGCCGTCTCCGCCGTTTGCCTCCGTTTCCTCGGCCTCGCCGCCGAGCTGGCGGGTATAGGCGCATTCGGGATAGTTCGAGCAACCGACAAATGCACCGTAGCGACTGATCTTCAGCGACAGCCGCCCGGTGCCGCAACGCGGACAGAGCCGCGGATCGCCGCCATCGGCACGCGGGGGAAAGACCAGCGGCGCCAGTTCCTCGTTCAGCGCGTCGAGGACCTGCGAAACCCGCAGGTCCTTGATCTCCGAAAGCGCTGCCGAGAAGTCGCGCCAGAAATCGCGCAGCACCTCCTTCCAGTCGAGCTTGCCGTCGGAAATCTGGTCGAGCTGCTCCTCCAGCGCCGCGGTGAAGTCGAACTCCACATAGCGGCGGAAAAAGCCCTCGAGGAAGGCCGTCACCAGGCGGCCCTTGGCCTCGGGGATCAGCTGCCGGCGCTCGATGCGGACATAGCCGCGATCCTCCAGCGTCTTCAGCGTCGATGCATAGGTGGACGGCCGGCCGATGCCGAGCTCCTCCATCTTGCGGATCAGCGACGCTTCGGAATAGCGTGGCGGCGGCTCGGTCGTGTGCTTGCTGACCAGGATCCCGTCGCGCTCGAGCGCCTCTCCCGACCGGATCTCGGGCAGGCGTTCCTCTTCCTTGTCCTCTTCCGTGCGGTCGGCATATGCGGCAATGAAGCCGTCGAAACGCACCACGGAGCCGGTAGCGCGAAGCTGTGCCGTCTGCCCGTTCCCGACCGCCTCGATCTCGACGGTCGTCCGCTCCATTTCCGCCGCCGGCATCTGGCTCGCAATGGCGCGCTTCCAGATCAGATCGTAGAGCCTTGCCTGGTCGGCATCGAGATATTTGCGCACTTGCTCCGGCGTCCGCGAGAAATCCGTCGGCCGGATCGCCTCGTGTGCCTCCTGGGCATTCTTCGCCTTGGCCGAGTAGTGGCGGGGCTTCTCCGGCAGATAGTCCTTGCCGAATTCGGCGAGAATGGCGGCCCGGGCTCCTTCCACCGCTTCGGGCGCGATCTGCACGCCGTCCGTTCGCATGTAGGTGATGAGGCCGGCGGTCTCTCCGCCAATATCGATGCCCTCATAGAGCCTCTGTGCCACCTGCATGGTGCGGGAGGCCGAAAAACCCAATCTGGATGAGGCGGCCTGCTGCAGGGTCGACGTCGTGAACGGCGGAGCCGGATTGCGCCTGGCCGGCTTCGACTCGACGGAAAGAACCCTGAACGCCGCGCCCTCGAGCATGGAGCGGATGGCGGCGGCCTGTTCCTCGCTGGCAATGTCGAGCTTGTTCAGCTTGCGGCCGTCCAGTTCGGTCAGCCTTGCCTCGAAGACATCGCCTCGCGGCGTCCGCAGCCGGGCGGCGACCTGCCAGTAGTCCTGGCGCACGAAACGTTCGATCTCGGCCTCGCGGTCGCAGACCAGGCGCAAAGCGACCGACTGCACCCGTCCGGCGGACCGGGCTCCCGGCAATTTGCGCCAGAGTACGGGAGACAGGTTGAAGCCGACGAGATAATCCAGCGCGCGGCGCGCCAGATAGGCCTCGACCAGCGCATCGTCGATGTTGCGCGGATTGGCCATGGCATCGAGCACCGACTTGCGCGTGATCGCATTGAAGACCACGCGCCGCACCGGCTTGTCCTTCAGCACCTTCTTCTGGCGCAACACTTCGAGGACATGCCAGGATATTGCCTCGCCCTCGCGATCGGGGTCGGTGGCCAGGATCACGGAATCGGCGTCCTTCACGGCCTTGGCGATTTCCGTCAGCCGCTTCGACGATGCGCTGTCCGCCGTCCAGGACATGGCGAAATCGTCATCCGGCCGCACGGACCCGTCCTTTGCGGGCAGATCCCTGACATGACCGAAGGAGGCCAGCACCTTGTAGCCGCGGCCGAGATACTTGTTGATCGTTTTCGCTTTCGCCGGCGATTCGACGATGACGACTTCCATGCCCGACAAGATTCCCTCGCAAATCCGGTGCGCCGGCAGCCAGCGCACGGCCAGTTTCCTCACCCTTGTTTCGTGCGCCGGCAGGAAGCCGCCGCCGGGCAGGAAAACTTCCCCTGTCACATGGCTGTGCTTTGGCCCCCGGTCAAGTGTCCACCCGCATTAAGCGAGGATGGGAGCGTCGTTCTCCTGCGTGCCGCCTTCGCCGGATTGCGGTTGACAAGCATGCATGAAATCGTACGATACAACCACAGATAGAAACGCCTCTCCGGAGAACCCGACTTCGAATCATTGCTGGATCCTCGGTCCGGAAACCGAGTCCCGGCGGAAAACGATAAACATCCGGATCAGCGTCGGTCGCAAGGGAATCTGCAGCGGCAGGGGGGAATGAGTGCATGGTCTTGAATTCGACCCAGCGTCGCGTGGACACGCTGATCTACATCCGTGCCTTGCTCGAACAATTGCGCGCCATGGCGGAATCGGAGCAGTTCGAGATGCTGGCCTTTCTGATCGACATGGCGCAGCTCGAGGCCCGCGAAGGACTGGATCGTCTGCTACTCCTCCAGCGAAACGAGTGAAACGGCGCCGCCGGAATGGCGCTCGAGGCGGCCGGCGAGATCGAGTTCCAGCAGGACCATCTGGATTTGGGCAGGATGCAGTCCCGTCTGCCGGATGAGGTCGTCAGCCGGTGTCGGCACCGGACCGAGCAGTTCGAGAATCTGCGCGCGTTCGCTGTCTGCCGGCGGCGGGACCGAGGAGAAGTCGGGCGGCTCGCTGAACAGGTCGCGCCGATGCACTGGCTTGCCCGTCTGCGACGCGACTTCCTCGACAATATCGGCGGCGCTGGTGACGAGCGTGGCGCCGGCGCGGATCAGGGAATTGGTTCCCGCCGCGCGAGAATCGAGCGGCGACCCCGGCACCGCCATGACGATACGGCCCATTTCCCCGGCAAGGCGCGCCGAAATCAGCGATCCGGAGCGGAACGCGGCCTCGACCACGACCAGCCCGAATGCCAGGCCGGCGATGAGGCGGTTGCGCCGCGGAAAATCGCGGGCGCGGGCATCCCATCCGAACGGCATTTCGGTGATGACGCAGCCGCCTTCCTCGCGGATTTTGCGGTATAGACCCGTATTCTCGGGCGGGTAGGGCCGGTTGATCCCGCCGGCGAGGACGCCGACCGTTCCCGTCGCGACGCTGCCCTCATGGGCGGCGCGATCGATGCCGCGGGCAAGGCCCGAGATCACCGCATAGCCTTCGGACCCGAGGCCGGAAGCCAGGCGCTGCGCCATGCGGATACCGGCGGCGGAGGCATTGCGCGAACCGACGATCGCCACGGCCGGCAAGTCGAACACGGCGGGGTCGCCCGCCAGGGTCACAAGCGGGGGCGCATGATCCAGCTGCGCGAGCAGGCGCGGATATTCCGGTTCGCCGAGGGCGACGAGTCGGGCGCCGCTCTTCTCGACGGCTTCCATCTCCGCTTCGGCCGCATCGATGCCGACCACGCGCAGCGGCCTCCTGCCGCCGCCGCGCCGGACCAGTTCCGGCAGCATGGCCAGCGCCGTCTCGGCGCTGCCGAACCGGTTGATCAGGTCGCGAAAGGTGACGGGGCCGACATTCTCCGTCCGGATCAGGCGCAGCCAGTCGCGCCGCTGCTGCCAGGTAAGGCGGGGGCGGGCGACAGGCTCGCTCACCCGCCGCTCCCGATCCGCGGTTCCGTGCCCGAAGCCAGCCGGAGGATGTTGGCGCGATGGCGCAGGAAGACGAGAATGCCGAGCGCGGCAAAGGCCCCGGCAAGCAGGTGCTGGCCGAGCAATAGCAACACCAGCGGCACCGCAACCACGGCAGTGAGGGCGGCCAGCGACGAGTAGCGCAGGAGCGCCGCCACCGCGAGCCAGACCACGGCGAAGGCCACCGCCCCCTGCCAGGCCAGCGCCAGCAGCACGCCCAGATAGGTGGCGACGCCCTTGCCGCCCCTGAAATTCAGCCAGACCGGAAAGAGATGGCCGAGAAAGGCGCCGAAGGCCGCTGCGATGCCGGCATGGAGCCCGGAGAAATGCAGGGCGGCAAGGACCGGAACCGTGCCCTTCAGCATGTCGGCCAGGAGCGTCAGTGCCGCGAGCGGCCGGCTTCCGGTGCGCAGCACATTGGTCGCCCCGATATTGCCGGAGCCGATATTGCGTACGTCGCCCTTGCCGCCCGCCCAGGCGATCAGCAGGCCGAATGGAATGGACCCCGAAAGATAGCCTGCCGCAAGTGCGGCCAGCAGGGCTGTCGTCATCTGTGCCTCCCTCTTGCTGACGACTCAGGCCGCGAACACGGTGCGCCCGGCAATGACAGTTTGCAAGATGTGACCCTGCATGCGCGCATCCTCGAAAGGGGTGTTCTTGGAGCGCGAGAGCAGTTCGGTCTTGCGCACCACCCACGGCCGCCCGAGGTCGACAAGGATGAAATCGGCGGCGGCGCCCTCGCGCAGCGTCCCGGCATCGAGGCCGAAACGCCGCGCCGGCGCCACGGTCAGGGCCTCGACCAGGCGAAGCAGGGGGATCTGGCCGTCGTGATGAAGGCGCAGGGCGGCGGCGAGCAGGGTCTCGAGGCCGATGGCTCCGTCAGCCGCCTCGCCGAAGGGCAGGCGCTTGGTGTCGGCGCCCTGCGGATCGTGCGCCGAGACGATCATGTCGATGGTCCCGTCGGCGAGCGCTTCCACCAGCGCCTGGCGGTCCTCCTCGGCGCGCAATGGCGGCGACATGCGGAAGAAGGTGCGGTACTCGCCGATATCGTACTCGTTCAGCGACAGATGGTTGATCGTGGCCGCGGCGGTGACGTCGAGACCTTCCGCCTTCGCCGCGCCGATTGCCTGCGCCGACATCCGCGTCGAGATGGCGGCGGCGTGGTAGCGACCTCCGGTCAGCCGGGCGAGGGCGAGGTCGCGCTGCAGCGGGATCAGTTCCGCCTCGCGCGGTATTCCGGGCAGGCCGAGTCGCGTCGCCAGCGGGCCTTCGTTCATGACGCCGCCGGCGGCAAGGTCGGGGTCGAGGGGCAGGTGGGAGATCACGGCGCCGAAATCGCGGGCATAGGTCAGCGCCCGGCGCATCACCAGCGCATTGCGGACCGGGTGGCGGCCGTCGGTCAGCATGACCGCGCCAGCCCCGGTGAGCAGGCCGAACTCGGTCATCTCCGCGCCGGCAAGTCCGCGGGTGATGGCCGCCGCGGGATGGATGCGCACCGCGGTCTGCCCGCGGGCGGCGCGCAGCACGAATTCGACCAGCGCCACGTCGTCGACGGGCGGGTGGGTATCCGGCATCATGATGAAGCTGGTCACGCCGCCCGCCGCCGCGGCGCGGGAGGCCGAGGCAATGGTCTCGCGGTGCTCGCTGCCGGGTTCGCCGACATGCACCTGCGCGTCGACGAGGCCCGGCAGGAGGGCAAGGCCGGTGCAGTCGATCCGTTCTGCCCCTTCCGGAACTCCCTGATTGAGCGCGGCGCGCCCGGCAGCCTCGATCCTGCCGTCGCGGACGATCAGCGTGCCGATCTCGTCCATGCCGCGGGACGGGTCGACGATGCGCGCCCGCTCGAACACGCGCCAGCTCATCGCGCCTGCTCCCGGCGCGGATCGAGCAGCGCCTCCAGTACCGCCATGCGCACGGCGACCCCCATTTCCACCTGCTGCTCGATGACGCTCTGCGGACCGTCGGCCACCTCGGACGCGATCTCGACCCCGCGATTCATCGGGCCCGGATGCATGACCAGCGCGTCGGGCCGTGCCAGCTTCAGGCGCTCGGCGTCCAGGCCGTGGAAGCGGAAATATTCGCGCACCGAGGGAACGAAGGCCCCGGCCATCCGCTCGCGCTGCCGGCGCAGCACCATGACGACATCCGCGCCCTCCAGCCCGTCCTCGATCCGGATGAAGGGGCGGGCGCCCATCTGCCCGATCCCCGCCGGCAGCAGGGTCGACGGCGCGCAGACACGCACATCCGCGCCCAGCGCGTTGAGAAGCAGGATATTGGACCGGGCGACCCGCGAATGCAGGATGTCGCCGCAGATCAGGACAGTCAGCCCGGCGATCCGGCCCTTGGCGCGGCGGATGGTCAGGGCGTCGAGCAGCGCCTGCGTCGGGTGTTCGTGCTGGCCATCGCCCGCGTTGAC
>CAYLSN010000074.1:0-3475 GCA_964386015.1 uncultured Rhizobiaceae bacterium
CAGTTCCGCATCGCCGATCCGTTCGAATGGCGAGGAACGTGGCTTGGCGAACTGCCCCGCTATGCGCCCGACCTTCACCACCGGCTGCGACCCGCCGAAGGTCAGCACCACCGCCATCTGCAGGAAGACGCGGAAGAAATCGCGGATATTGTCGGCACGGTGCTCGGCAAAGCTCTCGGCGCAGTCGCCGCCCTGCAGCAGGAATCCCCTGCCCTCGGCGACGCCGGCAAGTGCCCGCTTCAGATTTCGCGCCTCGCCGGCAAAGACCAGGGGCGGGAAGGTTGCGAGCTGGGCCTCCACCTCCTCGACCTGTGCCGGATCAGGATATTGCGGCACCTGCTGGATCGGCTTGTCTCTCCACGAGCGGGGGGACCATTTCTGCATTGTCTCGTTCCTCAAGCACCCGCCGCCAAGCGGTCGGTCGTGCGGGGCTTATAGTTCCCTTCCGGCGCAAATGGAAGCCGCTTGAACGCGGCGCCCGTCACGCCGGCAGCCTTTCGCCGTTGCGCACCCGGAACGCAGGTTCGTACATGGTGACCAGTTCCTCGGCGGCCGTCGGATGCAGGGCCATGGTGCGATCGAAATCCTCCTTGGTCAGGCCGGCCTTGACGGCGATGGCAAGCACCTGCGCAAGCTCGCCCGCATCGGGGCCGAGAATGTGAGCGCCGAGCACGCGGCGGCTCGCCCCGTCCACCACCAGCTTGGTCAGCATGCGCTCCTGCCTGCCCGAAAGCGTGTGGCGCAACGGCCGGAAGGAGGCGCGATAGACCAGGAGCTCGTCGAATTGGCTCGAGGCGGCGTCTTCAGTCAACCCGACCGTGCCGATCTCGGGCTGCGAGAACACTGCCACCGGTATGGTCTCGTGATCGGGCCGCGCCGGATTGCCCCGAAACGCGGTTTCGACAAAGCACATGGCTTCGTGGATGGCCACCGGCGTCAGCTGCACGCGATTGGTCACGTCCCCGACTGCCCAGATATGGCTGCAGCTGGTGCGCGAATATTCGTCGACCAGGATCGCGCCGGTGGCGTCGAGCTCGACGCCGGCTTGCTCCAGCCCCAGCCCGTCCGTGTTCGGCACGCGGCCGATCGCCAGCATCACCTCATCGGCCAGGATCTCCCCGCCGCTCTTCAGCTCGGCGCGCAGCCTGCCGCCTGCCGCGCGATCGACCCGCGCCAGCCAGTCCTGGCAGATGATCCGGATTCCCTTGGCCTCCATGGCCTCGTGCAGGCCGCGGCGAAGGTCCATGTCGAACCGTCCGAGGATTTCCTGGCCGCGATAGAGCAGCGTCGTCTCGACGCCGAGTCCGTGGAAGATATTGGCGAATTCCACGGCGATGAAGCCGCCGCCACCGATCAGGATCGAGCCCGGGAGGCGTTCGAGGTGAAAGGCCTGGTCGGAGGTGATGCACAGCTCCTTGCCGGGCAGCGCCTCGTGCGGATTGGGTCTCGCTCCGGTCGCGATCAGGATCTGGCCGGCGGAGAAGCTCCTGCCGTCCGCCAGCCGCACCGTATGGGCGTCCGCGAGCGTTGCCCGCTGATCGAAGAGCGTGGCGCCGGCATCCTCCAGCCCCTTGCGGTACAGGCTCTCGAGCCGGGCGATCTCGCGATCCTTGTTGGCGACGAGAGTCGGCCAGTCGAAGCGGGCATTCTCCACGGTCCAGCCGAAGCCGGCGGCATCCTCGAAATGCTCCGAGAACTGCGAGGCGTAGACGAAAAGCTTCTTCGGCACGCAGCCGCGAATGACGCACGTGCCGCCCAGCCGGTACTCCTCGGCCAGCGCGACACGCTTGCCCAGGCGCGCCGCGAGACGGCCGGCCCGGACCCCGCCGGAGCCGCCGCCAATGATGAACAGGTCGAAATCCGGCACTTGACACTCCCTGGCAGTGATCCGGCGTCGCTAGCCGCAGGATCACTCGCCGGCGGATTCGCCTCCGGAGCCTTCCTCGCCGCCCTGATCGGCAGGGCCGCTCGTTCCCTGATTGGCTGCCCGCCAGGCCGCCTCTTCCTCGGCAATCCGCTTGCCGACCTCGACGGCGAGGTCGCGGGCAATGCCGACTTCCCAGATCTCCGCCGCCTTGAACAACTCGCGCGTGACGATCGGCCCGTCGGAAAGCAGCTTCTTGCCCGCCTCGGAAGAATAGAAATCGGCGATGGCGGTCAGTTCCTCCTCGCTGAACACGCGGGCATAGCTCAGCGCCGCCTCGCGCTCGAGATCGGCGCGCCGCGCGGCGATCTTCAGGGATTCATCGTCGACCACGCTGGTGATGAGCGGCTGCATGTCCGGATTCTTCTGATAGAGTTCCGCCTTCAGCGACTGGGCAAGGCCAAGGATGATATTGTCGAACGGAGCGGTGGCCTGCAACGCGGCAATGGCCTTGCGCGCAGCCTCGAGGTGTGATTCGGAGACTTCCTGCGCGCGGACAGGCCCGGCGAGGCTTGCCAGCACGAGGAACAGGGCTAGCGGTCGGATGAAGCTGTCCGCAACTTTCATGATCTCGCACTCTCCATTATTGCCGTCTGGCGTTCAGGATTTCGGTTCCTTCGGGACCCGCGATCACGGCACGTTCGGCGAGGCCGATGAACAGGCCATGCTCGACCACCCCCGGAATTGCGTGCAGCTCGCGTGAGAGCTTCTCTGGATCGGGAATGCGGCCAAAAGATGCGTCGACAATCAGATGGCCGCCATCGGTGACGAAAGGTTCGCCGCCCCGGCCGCGCAATTCGACGGGGCCGGAAAGGCCGCTCCGTGCCGCGGCGCGTTCGATCGCGTTCATGGTGGCGCGCATGCCGAAGCGGTTGATCTCGATCGGCAGCGCAAAGCGGCCGAGCGTCTTGACGCGCTTCGAGGCGTCGGCGATGACGGTCATGCTGTCGGAGGCCGCGGCCACGATCTTCTCGCGCAGCAGCGCGCCGCCGCCGCCCTTGATCAGCACGAGGTCCGGGCCGATCTCGTCGGCTCCGTCGATCGTCAGGTCGAGCTGCGGCGTCTCCTCCAGCGTCGTCAGCGGAATGCCGAGTTCCCGGCAGAGAGAGGCAGTGCGCTCGGAGGTCGGCACGCCGACAATCCGCAGGCCCGCGGCACATCGCCGCGCCAGCAACCGGATGAATGCCTCCGCGGTCGAACCGGTGCCGATGCCGAGGCGCATGCCGTCCGCCACCTGTTCGAGCGCAGCCGCTGCCGCCGCCTCCTTGTACCGGTCAGGGTTCATCGCGTCCCGACGATTCCCGTTGAAACTGTGGCAGCCAGTACCATTTTTGGCCACAATGGCAAGGCCAATCTCGCCGGCGGCTCCCGCGCCGCCACCCGCCCTCGAACCGAAGGACCTCCCGCCGCCTATGAGCACGCCCATCATTGTATTCGATCTGGACGGCACGCTTGTCGATACCGCGCCCGACCTGCTCGACAGTCTCAACCACTGTCTCGCCACGGCCGGCCTCGACCCGGTGGAGGAAGCAGCGCTGCGGCGCTATGTCG
>CAYLSN010000074.1:3485-9482 GCA_964386015.1 uncultured Rhizobiaceae bacterium
GGGCTCGGCGGCCGCGTCATGCTCCAGCGCGCTTTCGAGGCGCAGCAGGCGAGCCTCGACGAGACCGGACTGGAGAAGCTGCTGCAGGAATTCCTCGATCATTACGGCCGCGGCATTCCCGGCCGCTCTTCGTTCTATCCGGGTGCGCTCGACGCGATGGAGCGCTTCGGCGCGGAAGGATTCCTGCTCGCGATCTGCACCAACAAGTTCGAGCGCCTGTCGGTGGCGCTGATGGAGGGTCTCGGCAAGGCCGGCCATTTCGCGGCGATCTGCGGCGCCGACACATTCGCATATCGCAAGCCCGACCCGCGCCATCTGGTGCAGACCATCCTGCGCGCCGGCGGCGACCCGGAGCGGGCCGTCATGATCGGCGACTCGCAAACGGACATCGATACCGCCCGCGCCGCCGGCATTCCCGTCGTGGCCGTGGACTGGGGCTATACCGACCGTCATGTCCGCGAACTGCAACCTTCCCTCATCATTTCGCACTATGACGAGTTGCAGGTCGAGACCGCCCGGGCCCTGATCAGCTCGGTGCGCGGCCGCGCCGCCGCACCGGCATGAGGCGGGCATCGGCCGGATTCGCGTGGCGAACCCGGGCGGCCCGGTTTCGCGGCCGCCATTCGCCGGTTTGCCTGCCGCCTACTGGAAGTCCGTGGTCACGCCCATCGTCGTGCCGACCTCGTCTCCGTTCTTGAAGTAGAAGTCGTCCCGCATGGCTTCCGCCGCCAGCGCCTCGACCGTGGCGGCGTCCAGATCCTCGCCGCTGGATTCCAGTACGGGCATCGCCTCCTGCAGCAGATTCTGGAAGGTCGCGGAATCGTAGAGGTCGTCGCGCGACAGGATCAGCTCGCCCTCGGCGGAGAAGCCGATCTGTCCGCCCGGAATCGCGGCGGTGACGTCGAACTGGTTGATGCAGGCCATTCCCACCGGGCAGGGTTTGCCCTGCACGAGCTTGACCCATTTCGGTCCGCCGACGAGGACGGCGAAATACATGATTCCCGCCTTGGCCGCGGAAACCCCGCTGGCCAGGAGGGCTTCATGAAAGACCTTGTGAGTCTGCCGCCACGTGCGGACGTGACGAACGCAATAATGATCGTGGATGATGGCGGCCTTCAGGAAGGATTTCTCGAACGCCGCCCCCACCAGCGGCTGCGCCCAGGACGGGATCGAAGCGCCGTCGGTCAAGAGGCCCTTGGCCGCCTGCCAGCCAAGTCCCGACGAATCGATGAAGCCGAAATCCTCTCCGAGCGTGCACTGGCCGCTGGCTTCGCAGCCGGGCGGCACCAGCACCAGCGTCCCCTCGAAGCTGGCGGCTGCGGCACTCGGGGCCATGGCCATCCAGGCTGCCAGGGCCATGGAGGACACGAATGCGATGCGGAGCCCGGTCATGGATCGTCCTTTCCGTTCTGTGTCAGGATACCTCTGCCGATACGGCTCCCGATCGTTTCCGTTCTCGTGAGCTTTGCCGGGACCTCCGGCATCGCACGCTACCCTCACCGGTTCGGGCAGGCAGCAAGCGATCTTGCCAGCTTCAGGCGCGGAATGCCGTCAGCCCCGACCTCGCCGGCGCGCATCATGCAGTTGGCGGCCTCGACACCGGTATAGTTCGGACGCACGAGACGGAAGAGCACATGCGCCGCCGCACAATGCGGTGAGGCCATGGAGGTGCCGCTCATCTTGCCATATGCCGATTGCGACGGCGCATTCTGCGCGTCGAAGGCGACGGCGCTCAGAATGTTCGTGCCGGGACAGGAAATGTCGGCGCCGCTGTTGGAGAACGGGGCACGGGCGCCCTGGGGATCATGCGCGCCGACGATGAACCCGTTATTCGCCCTGCCGGTCTCGCGCGCCGTGATGGCCGCCCAATTGAAGGGACTCGCATATTTGGCGTTGATCGGCGTGGCAAGCCCGGACGAATCATTGCCGGCCGCCGAGAAAATGACCTTGTCCCGGGTCTGCGCCACGCTCAATACGGACACGAGCAGCGCGCCCTGCATCTCCACGAGCTGGCGCCATTGCAGCGATTCCGGCAGGTCGGGATTGATGCCGAAATTGCGCCGCCAGTTATAGCCGAGGCTGACATTGTAGGTCTTGATCTGTTCCTCTTCCTCGATGAACTGGCTGAGCGTGCCGAGGATCTGGCTGAAGAGAGTCATGAACCGGACTTGCGGATTGCCCTGCCCCGACTGGAAGAAGACATCGGCTGACCGTGCCACCACGAAGCAGTTCGGCAGCACGCCGCGAATTCCGTGGCCATTATGCTTCGCACAGGCAATGGCGGCGACATGATTGCCGTGATTGTCGCCGGGGCCGGCGCTGGGAAAGCGAAGATAGGTGATGTCCTCGTGCCGGGCGAAGCCGGCATCCATCACCCCGAGAATCACGCCGTCATGGGCGCCCGGCTCCGACCAGATCTGGTCGGCCTCGATATCGGCGATCCCCCAGTCGACGATCTCGGCCGGATCGTCTGCCCCGAACGAGGTGATGATCTCGGTCGGATGCACCATGTTGGTATAGGTTTGCTCCTCTGCATCCATTTTCTTGTCGGTCAGCACGAAATCGGGCGTTGCCGACTGGACCCGCTCATCGGCCTTGAAGGCTTCCGCAGCCTGCACCATGCCACGCAGGAGCACGTCATTCGGACTGGTGTCGGACAGCTCCGGGGTGAAGAACCTGGAAATGTCGGCATCGACCTGCACGGCGCCGATGCTGGGGAAAGCCTGGATCACCTGCAGCTTGTTCTCTTCGAGATAGTCCTGGATCTCGGCCGCCGACACGTCGCTCTCGAACTGGATGATCATGGAGTTCGGGACGACAAACGGCACGCTCTCCGGATCCTCTTCCGCGGCAGTCGGCGTTTCCTTCTCGATGACCACCCATTCGCGCGGCGTCATCGCGTTCCTGGTCCAGTTGTCGAAGCCGATCTGCGGCAGCTCCTGGAGCGCCTTGCGTGTTTCCGCTGTAGGAAGTTGCTGACCCAGCGACTGGGCAAGAGCCGTGTCGGTGTACAGGACCACGATACCCAACAACAGCATGGAAGAAAGTTTACGCATAGCTTAGTTCCTCCCAAATTCAATATACACCGGTCTCCGGGCAATTTCACGCGGATTCATGGCTACGGCGCCCAGTACAATATCTGTTGACCGGAATCCTGCTGCTATCATGGATGGCGCAAGGAATCGCGTCGGCGGCTGCCAACCGTAGACCTGACATAAACTCGGCTTTCCAGGTCGGGATGCCGACATCTACGGGCCGGATGGAAAGTTGGGCGCGGTATAATCCGGGCGCTTGATTCAGAAAGACATGAATGATATCGTGTCAGTACTTACAGTTGCGTCGAATGCAAGATTACGATAGGCATCTCGCTCACGAGTAGCCTGTGTTGCGATGTTGGCGGACGCTTAGTTCTCTCAGATATTCATATCTCCATTATTTCCATGCATGAACTCCGTGGATGAGGCACATCCAACGCTATGGGAGGAATGATCCATGGCAAACGACATTCGAACGGCAGAAGACGATTGGCGGGAACTGGAGGAAGCCGCAATGCTTCCGGATATCCATGCGGAACCGGGCCCGGACGACCCGGATTTCCTGGCCGGCGAGCCGTCGATCACGGCTGCGGCGCCCGATCTCTCCAGCGTCAGGTGGCCGGCGGACGATCGCAACGCCCCGGATTATGCCTATGTCGCAAGCGAACCCGATCCGGACAGTTTCCGCCTGACCGGCGAAACCGTCGAGACCCTGCTTCGCCTCAACCGCTATGCGCCCGACCGGTCGAGCGGGGCGATCGCCCTCGCCATCAGGGGAGCCGTGCTGGGATCCGGCAACGAGGTCGAGGGCGCAAGCGCGATCGACCTGGAGAATGTGCGCCCGGACCATCGCAATTTCCATTGTGTCCTCGGCTTCTACTTCCCGGGGACAGGAAAGCTGAACCTCTATTCGGGCTCGACCGTTCCCTGCAGGAAGGCCGTCTGGGGCTTTGCCAATGGCGGCACTGCGGCGAACATGCTGCCAACCGGGCTGCATACCTATTATGTCTGGCGCCACAAGACCTTGCGCCCGGCCCTGCGGCTGGCCAAATCGAGTCAGGAGCCCGAGGAAGGCGCGCGCGCCGCTGTCCTGCGCACGAAGAATGACACCATCTACGGAACCCAGGACAAATTCGATGTGTCGTTTCCCCTCGACAATGTCCATTGCTCGTATTTCCTGACCGAGAACAGCGACCTCGGGGCCGCCTTCTCGTCGTGGGGCTGCCTGACGGTGAGAGGGGAGAAGACCCCCAGCCACCAATGGAAGAAGTTCCAGGCGGTTCTTTCCGGGCTGGGCGCGAAGAAGCGGGTCGATCTGCTTCTTGCCACCGGCAAGGACCTGGCGCTGGTCGCAGACGGACAGGGCAATCCCGCCGCGCTGGAGCGCAGGCTGTCGGCACTCCGGCGGGGCTCGCGGGGAGAGGAGGTCAAGCGGCTGCAGGCACGGCTCGGCTTTACGGGCAATGCGGTCGACGGCGCGTTCGGACCCGACACGGTGGCGCGACTCGCCGAGGTGCAAAGGCAGATCAACCAGGAGAACGGCAAGGGGCCCGTCGCCGACGGCATCTACTCGCGCAAGATGGATGCCATCACGGGGTGGGGTGTATTCGAAAGCGCCGTGGCCTGAGACCATCCGCAGGGAAACGGCCGGACCGCTTCCAGCAGACGGAGGAATTCGTATGACCGGACCGGATCATGATGACGAGTTCGTGACGATGTCGGCCGACGACGTCCTGCGCGGCATTCCGATCGACGAAATCGAGGCCGACAGCGAGCCTCTGCCGACGCGGCCGGCAGAGCCCGGCGTGACGCTCGGCGGCGAGATCAAGCCAGTTCGCTTCAAGGTCATCCCCGCCGGCGAGCCGCAGGGGGGCGGAACGAGCTATTCGGTCCGCGATGAAGACACGGGCGAAACCTTTTTCGCCGGCAAGGTGCTGAAATACGGCTCCCGCCGCGGCATTTCCCGGTCGAGCACCCTCCTGGAATATGACCGTTTCCAAGCCGAGGAGCAGATGGGACTGTGGGCCCACTTCATCTGGCCGACAGTCATGGCCGAAAGCAATGGCCGCTATATCTCGATCAATGCCTGGGACCGGGCGCACTTCACCTGGGGCTTCTACCAGCTGGCGGCGCATACGGCGGGGGACAATCTGATCCTGCTGATGCGCGAGCTGGTGCAGCTGCCCCTGGTGGCCCGCTATTTCCCGGATCTGAAACTGGTCGACGGCAAGGTGGCCCGCGAAACCGACGCCGGCCCGGTATCGCTCGAACGCGAGGTGACGGTCGACGTCGGAGGCAGGCCGGAGAGGCAACTGCCCGATTTCATGGCCTATCTGAACCCGTCATCGTTCCGGGTCGATGAGCGCGAGGTGCTGACGGCGGCGAAATTCGCGTCGTGGGCACTTGAAGACAAGGAGATGCGGGACGCAACGGTCCGCGTGTCGGTTGCCATCATGAAACGGAAGATCAAGGCGCGCGCACAATCTCTGGGTCTGATCGGCAAGCGGCCGGAACTGGCGATCTGGGTATCCGACATTCTCCACCAGGGACGGGCGAAGCTGGCACACCTCCAGCAGGCTCTGGCCCTGCCGACCTTCTCCCGGCAGCTGGAAGCTCTGTCGAAACTGGACCAGACCGGACAGCATGAGCCGCGTCTGCGCAGCGTCCGCCGATCCGTGAGCACCTTGATGGAGGAAGGCCGCTTTGCCAATGTCGCCTTTGGAGAAGGCGCACTGTCGTTCGACTGACGCGAAACTGCGGGAAAGTTCACCCCGTCGATCCGCCGGGATGCTTCGGATGGCGCGACGGACAGGGCCTGCCCCGGCTCCGCAGAGATCGAGGGTTCTGTGCCATTTCTGAGCCATGCACCCAGAATCGACTTCAAGAAGTCCGGCAAGTTACTGATTCAATGGTGGGCGCGACAGGGATTGAACCTGTGACCCCTGCCGTGTGAAGGCAGTGC
>CAYLSN010000075.1:0-9457 GCA_964386015.1 uncultured Rhizobiaceae bacterium
TTGCGGCCGGCGACGTCTCCCAACCCGATCCGTAACCCGAAATTGCGCGCGCTTGTCTACCAGCTCGCGTTCGGACTGGCGGTCGCGGCCCTGTTCTGGTTTCTCGTCACCAATACGCTTGCCAATCTCCAGCGCCAGGGAATCGCCACCGGTTTCGATTTCCTGAACCACCAGGCCGGCTATGTCGTCGGCGAGAGTTTCATTCCGCACTCGGCCAGCGTCACCTTCGGCCGCATCATGCTGATCGGCCTGTTGAACACGATCTATGTCTGTTCCCTGGCCATCGTCCTGTCGACCGTTACCGGCGTATTGCTGGGTCTCGCGCGGCTTTCCTCCAACTGGCTGGTCGCAAGGCTCTGCGCCGCCTATGTGCTGGTCTTCCGCAATGTGCCCCTCTTGCTGCAGATCGTCTTCTGGTACAGCCTGTCGCGTCAGCTGCCGGCACCGCGCCAGGCGCTGGAGCCGGTCTCCGGCGTATTCCTGTCGAATCGCGGCATGGCCTTTCCCTGGCTCGTCTGGCATCCGGGGCTTCTCTGGGTGATCGCCGCCTTGCTTGCCGCGATTGCCGCGACATTTCTTGCCTGGCGCATGTCGCGTGGCAGGGACGGGCCCTCGCCGCGCTCGATCCTTCTCGCCGGCGCCCTCGGCTCGATCCTTCTCCCGGCCCTTGTCTGGCGATTCTCGGGCGCCCCGCTGGAGTTCAGCGTTCCCTCGCTGCAAGGCTTCAACTTTCGCGGCGGCTTGACCTTCTCGCCCGAACTGGCGGGCCTGCTGACGGCCATGGTGGTCTACAATACCGCCTTCATCGCCGAGATCGTCCGCGCCGGCCTCCAGTCGGTCGACCGCGGCCAGACGGAAGCGGCGGTGGCGATCGGCCTCAGGCCGATGCAGGTCATGCGCCATGTCGTCCTGCCCCAGGCGGTGCGGGTCAGCGTGCCGCCCATGATCAGCCAGTACCTCAATGTCGTGAAGGACAGCACCCTGGCTGTGTGGATCGGTTATCCGGAACTCGTTGCCGTGACGGCGACCGCCATCAATCTGACCGGACAGGCGCTCGAACCGCTGTTCCTCATCATGCTGGTCTATCTCGCCATCAGCCTGACGCTGTCCATTCTCATGAACATCTACAACAGCAGGACTCTCCGGTACGCGCGATGAGTCACCCGTCCGGCAGCAAAGGCAGCTATCTGGCGCCGGAACTGGTGGCGCCCCGTCCCGCGCCTTCCGGTGGCAGGAGCATCGCCGGCTGGCTGCGCCGCCGGCTGTTCGGCTCGGTCCACGATACGGTGCTGACGCTTGTCATCGCGGCGGTGCTGGCGATCCTCCTGCCGCCCGTACTGCACTGGGCCGTGCTGGACGCAGTGTGGACCGCGACAGATCCGGCCGCCTGCGCCGAGGCGCGCGGCGCGTGCTGGGCGGTCGTCTACGAGAAGCACCGCGTCATGCTGTTCGGGTTCTACCCCTATGAGGAGCATTACCGGCCGCTGGCAGCGCTGCTGATCTTCTCCTCCGCCATACTGGTTTCGGCCTGGCGCCGGCTGTGGCGCTGGCAGATCCTGCTGCCGCTGTGGCTCCTCGTCTTCGCCACGGTGGTGGTGCTGCTGCATGGCGGGGTCTTCGGCCTGCCCATGGTGAACACGCGCCAGTGGGGCGGCGTCTCCCTGACCATGGTGGTGTTCATGTGGACCATCGCCACGGCGCTGCCCCTGGGCATACTGGTCGCGCTGGGCCGCCGTTCCAGCCTCCCCGTTTTCCGCTATGCATGCGTCGCCTTCATCGAGACGGCGCGGGGCGTGCCGCTGGTCTCGATCCTGTTCGTGGCGGCGATCGTCTTTCCGCTGTTCATGCCGAGCGGCTGGGAGCTGGACGTGCTGCTGCGGGTCCTGATCGCGCTCACCCTCTACTACACGGCCTATTTCGCGGAAGTGGTCCGCGGCGGCTTGCAGGCGATCCCGGCCGGACAATACGAAGCGGCGGCATCGCTCGGCCTGCGCTACTGGCCGACCATGTTCAAGGTCGTCCTGCCGCAGGCAATCCGCACCGCGTTTCCCGGAATCATGAACTACGTGATCATCATCTTCAAGAATTCGACCTATGTCGTGGTCGTCGGGCTGTTCGATCTCCTCAATGCGACGCGCTCGGCGCTCTCCGACCCGCTCTGGCTGCGCTACCATATCGAGGCCTATCTGTTCGTCGCCCTCGCCTATTTCGCCGGCGCCTTCGCGCTCTCCCTGCTCGGCGCGCATGTGGAACGCTCCCTGATGCGCTCGCGAATTCGATGAGGGCCGGCACCATGCAGCAAGACCGGCCACCCGCGGTGCAGATGGTAAAGGTCAACAAGTGGTTCGGCCAGTTCCACGTACTGCGCGATGTGGACCTGACGGTCGCGCATGGCGAGCGGATCGTGGTCTGCGGCCCGTCGGGTTCGGGCAAGTCCACCCTGATCCGCTGCATGAACCAGCTCGAGGTCCATCAGGAGGGCCAGGTGCTCATCGACGGCGTCGAGATCGTCGCCGGCGCCCGGCGGCTCGATCTCGTCCGGCGCAATGTCGGCATGGTCTTCCAGTCCTTCAACCTGTTTCCGCATCTGACTGTCGCCGAGAACGTGATGCTCGGCCTGACCGCAGTGCTGGGCATGAAGCACGGCGAGGCCAGGGAACAGGCGTTTGCCTGTCTCGATCGGGTGCATGTCGCGGACCTGCACCGCAAATATCCCGGCCAGATCTCCGGCGGACAGCGGCAGCGGGTCGCGATTGCCCGCGCCCTTGCCATGCGGCCGCAAATCATGCTGTTCGACGAGCCAACCAGCGCGCTCGATCCGGAAATGATCAAGGAGGTGCTGGATGTGATGATTGCGCTGGCGCAGGACGGCATCACCATGATCGCGGTGACGCACGAGCTTGGATTCGCCCGCTCGGTCGCCGACCGGGTCGTCTTCATGTCGGACGGCCAGATCATCGAGATCGCGCCGCCGGACAGGTTCTTCGGCGATCCGGCGAGCCCGCGGCTGCGCGCCTTCCTGGACCAGGTGCTGGCCAGATGAAGGGCGGGAGAGGCTGATGCTGCTGGAAACGGACAATGTCGCCGGCGCATCGCCGGAAATTGTCGAGGCGGTCGCCGCCGTGGCGGACGGGGAAATGCCGCCCTATGGCGCCGATCCCGTCACCGAACGGCTCGCCGCCCGCTTTTGCGAGCTGTTCGGACAGGAAGTCGAAATCTGCCCGACGGTCAGCGGTACTGCCGCCAATGCGCTGTCGCTGTCGCTGATCGCGCCGCCGTTCTCGACCGTCTTCTGCCATGACGGCGCGCATGTGCTCAAGGGCGAGATGGGCTCGGTCGAGTTCTACTCGCACGGCACGCGCCTCGTCCCGGTCGGGGGACCTGAGGGACGAATCGACCCGGCGAAGTTGCGCGAGAGGCTGGACGAGGATTCCTTCTATCCGAGCCAGCCCGCTGCCAGCGCCGTCAGCATTACCCAGCTCAGCGAGGCCGGCACGCTCTACCGCGCCGGGGAAATCGAGGAAATCGCCAGGCTGTGCCGGGCCAGGGGATTGCGCCTGCACATGGATGGCGCCCGCTTCGCAGCGGCCGTCGCCGCTCTCGGGGTCAGCCCGGCCGAGGCCAGCGTGCGGCTCGGCGTGGACATCCTGTCGTTCGGAGCCACCAAGAACGGCACGATGATGGCCGATTGCATCGTCGTGTTCACGCCCGGCCTGACCGACCAGCTGCGCGCACGGCGCAAGCGGGCCGGACTCACTCTCGCCAAGCTGCGGTTCCTCTCGGCCCAGCTCGAGGCCTATCTTCAGGACGATCTGTGGCTGCGCAATGCGCGCCGGGCCAATGCGGCGATGCGCAGGCTCACCGAAGCCCTCGCGGCGGTGCCGGGCGTGACGCTTCTTCATCCAGCCGAGGCGAACATGGCGTTCCTGAAGCTGGAACGGGGACTTGCCGAGGCGCTGCAGTCGCAGGGCTGCGAATTGCGCATTCGCGGCGGCTCCCCGGATGGCGGGCATGTCTGCCGACTGGTTACTTCCTTTGCCACGACCGCGGAGCAGGTGGATGAAGTCGCCCGGACATTCGAGCGGGCCGCCGCTGGCCTGCGCGCCTGAACCGCCCTTCCCCGAGCGTGTCGCGCTCCGGCCGGACCGGCACCGCGGCCCGGTTCCTTGCGGGCACGATCCTTTCCGGAATGCGGGCGCCACCTTGCGGCATCATGCCCTATGGCTGCGCAAGGCGGCCGCGGGCCTTGCCCGAGACTTCTTCCTTCAGCATGACCTTGAGCAGGGCGGCGGCGGAGGTCCTGACATGCATCTCGGCGACCTGTCTCGACCGGGCCGGATCGCGCGCCCGCAGGGCTTCCAGCAGCGCCTCGTGCTCGGCGGCGACTTCGGTCGGCGCGCGGCGCCTGGCCGTACCCTCGACCGGCAGCAGCGCCAGCAGCGTTCTCAGCGTGCCGATCGATTCGATCAGATAGGAATTGCCGGTGCAATGGTAGATGACCCGGTGGAATTCCTGGTTGTTGCGTGCGAGCGAGACTTCGTCCCTTGCTGCGCGATAGGCGCGTACCAGCCCCTCGAGGCGGTCGACCGTCTCGTCCGTGATCGACTGCGCCGCAAGCTCGGCGGCGAGACCTTCGAGAATTTCGCGATAGGCGAACAGCTCGATGGTTTCGAGCCGCGAGAAGCGGGCAATGGTGAGGCCCTTGCCCGGCCCGTACACGACAAGGCCCTCTCCTTCCAGTACGCTGATCGCCTCGCGGATCGGGGAGCGGCTGACCCCGAGGCGCGCGGCAAGTTCGGCTTCCCGGAGGCGATCTCCCGGCTTATAAAGCCCCGACAGAATGCCTTCGTGGATGTGCGAGCGCACGGCGTCGGACAGTACCCCGCCCCTGGCCGGCGTCCCCTGGTCAGACATTGGCGAGTTCATCTCTCTGGGTTGCAGCATCGTTCTGAATGAGGAATGGAGATATCATGTCGGTACCGCCAGCCCGGCAAAATGCCGATGATTCCGAGCAGGGTCCGCAGCGGCGCCTGGCGGCGCTGGCTGCGATCGTCGATGAACATATCCGGAATGCGATTGCCTCCAAGGAATTGCGGCCGGGAACGGTGATCGATTTTAACGCCCTGGCGCGCGAACTCAACATGAGTCGCACCCCGATCCGCGAATCGATCCGCAGCCTGCATAATGCGGGACTTCTGGAAGCGATCAATGGCGGACAATTCCGGGTCGCGATTCTCGACCAGCGCAAGCAAGCGGCGTTCTACGCCGTGCGCATGGCGCTGGAAGCCGCGGCGACGCGGATGGCCGCCACGGCAATTTCCGAGATCGAACTGGAACTCCTGCAGCACAATCTGGAAATCTTCAGCGACCCCGCAACGTCGCAGGCGCAGCTTCCGGCCATCGACCGGCAGTTTCACGAGATCATCTACGAGGCAAGCCGGAACCGCTATCTGGCCACCCGGCTCAAATCCCTGCGCGAAGTGCTGGGCCTCATTCCACGCACCTCCTTCGAGACGCCGGAACGGATCCGGCAGATCCATGCCGAGCACAACGCCATCTTCGCCGCCCTTCGGCGCCGTGACGCGCAAGGGGCCGCGGACGCCGCCCTGGCGCATATCCGGGCGGCGATGAACGAGCCGCTGGACGGCGAGGCGTATGGCGGCTAGCCGCGATCCTAGTGATCCTGCACCATGCGCAGGAATTGCTGCGTGCGGGGCTCGCGCGGACGGTCGAGCACCTGTTCCGGCGGACCCTGCTCGACGATGACGCCCTGATCCATGAAGACGACCCGGTCGGCGACTTCCCGCGCGAAGCGGATCTCGTGCGTGACCACGATCATCGTCATGCCCGCCTCGGCGAGGCTGCGCATCACTGCCAACACCTCGCCGACCAGCTCCGGGTCCAGCGCCGAGGTCGGCTCGTCGAACAGCATGAGCTTCGGCTCGGTCGCCAGGGCGCGGGCGATGGCGACGCGCTGCTGCTGACCGCCGGAGAGCCGCATCGGCAGGTGGTCGGCATGTTCCACCAGCCCCACTCCCTCCAGCAGCTGGCGGCCCCGCCGCATCGCCGCCTCGCGCGACATGCCGTAGACCTGCACCGGCGCCTCGGTGATGTTCTCCAGCGCCGTCTTGTGGTCGAACAGATCGAAGCTCTGGAAAACCATGCCGATCCTGGCGTCCGCCCTGGCCTTGGACAGACCCTTGGTCGGAACCAGCCGGCCATTCTTCTTCTCGTAGCCGACATACTTGCCGTCGACGAGAATCTCACCGCCATCCAGCTCCTCGAGATGGTTGATCAGGCGCAACAGCGTGCTCTTGCCGGAGCCGCTGGCGCCGAGGATGGCGACGACCTCGCCGCGGCGCACCTCGAAATCAACGCCCTTGAGGACTTCCAGCTCGCGGCCGCGCAGGTGGTAGGATTTCTTGACATTGCGGCAGACGACGAAGGGCGTGTCGTCCCTCGCCTCGGTCTTCTCGGCCATGCTCGACGCAAGTGCCTTGATGATCATGTGATCGCCGCTCTTGCCGCCCGCCTCGTCCGCATGCCGGCCGGCGGCCGGCGCCGCCGCTTCCGCCGCTGCCCCTTCGGGCTCGTCCCGCGGCGGCGTGCGCACGCCGGTGAACCAGCGCGACCACAGCGACGGCGACGAGCTGAAGCCGCGCAGCTCCGGATCGAGGCGACGCTCGACGGCGAGCTGGCCGAGCGAGATCAGGGTGGTGGCGCAGAGATAGAGCGCGCCGGCGGCGATGAAGACGGTGAAGAAATCGAAATTCGTGGCGACGATCTGCTGCGCGCGGAAGGTGAGCTCGTTGACGAACACCACCGAAGCCAGCGACGTGCCTTTCAGCATCGAGATCGTGCCATTGCCGATCTGCGGCGCGATCGCGCGCAGGGCCTGCGGCAGGATGATGCGGCGCAGCGTGGTGAAGGGGCTCATGCCCAGTGCGGCGGCGGCGACGGACTGGCTGCGCCGCACCGACAGGAGGCCGCCGCGGATGAATTCGGCGGCGAAGGCGGCTTCGTTCAGGGCGAAGCCGATCACCGCCGTCGAGAACGGATCGAGACGGATGCCCAGCCGCGGAAGCGCGTCATAGATGAAGATGAGCTGCAGCAGGATGGGCGTGCCGCGCATGATCCAGATGTAGAGCCAGGCAATGCCGCTGATGGCGGGATTGCGCGACATGCGCATCAAGGCGAGGACAAGTCCCAGCGCCAGGCCGCTGATCATGGCGAGGCAGGTGATCTGGATGGCGATCCAGAGGCCGGTCAGCAGATAGGCGCTGGTAAAATAGCCGATTATCTCCATCCGTCGATCCCCGGTTTCTTGAGATATGGTATACTAGGACACTTTTATTCGGTCAATCGTCGCCGCATGCGACTAGAAATCGAGCTCCAGGCCACGGCCAGCGGCGCGGGCGCGCTCGTAGACATGGCGGGCGATGACCAGATCCTGGATGCCGACGCCGGTCGACTTGAACACGGTGGGTCGTTCGCGCCACTGCGAGAATCGCTCCGGATCGGTCAATAGTTCGCCGATCTCGAAAACGGGATGGCCGGCGTCGATCGCCCCCTCCCCGAGCGGGATCAGATAATCGCCGGCTTCGGCCATCAGGGCTTCGCGGCTTTCGATGAACAGGCCGGCTCCGGCGATGGTGGCGCTGTCGACCTCGCGATGGTCCTTCCTGTGCGCCCCCAGCGCCGAGACATGGCTGGCATCGCGCAGCCACTCCCTGCGGATGACGGGTTCGTGCGAGGTCGTCGCCAGCGAGACGATCTCCGCCTCGCGCACGGCTGCCTCGGCCGATTCGCAGATCACCACTTCTACCCCGGTACTGGCCTCCACCGAGCGGCGCAGTTCCTCGGCGGCGGCGCGGTTGAGGTCGAATGCGGTGATGCACCGCAGCGGCCGGACTGCCGCCATCACCTCCGCCTCTGCCCGGCCCATCGGGCCGCAGCCGATGATGGCGAGGCGGGACGCCGATTCCGGTGCCAGATACCGGGCGGCAACCGCCGAGCAGGCCGCAGTGCGGTACATGCCGAGCAACGTGCCGTGCATGAGGGACAGCAGCCGGCCCTCGGTGTCGCCATAGGCGATGATCTGGGTGATGTGGCGCGTGCCGTCCGGATGGCGCAGGTCCGGATGGCTGAAGCCGAGCTTGGCGCTGAACAATTCTTCGCCCGCCAGGTAGCAGGGCAGGCTGGCGAGCAGGCCGCCGGTTTCGGCAGAGAAGACCCGGGTGCGCAGCGGCTGGACGACACGCCCCTCGGTGAGCGCCTTCATGCCTTCGCCGATCTCCCCGGCGAGGGCTCGAAGATCGAGGCAATCCAGGACCGTTTTCCTGTCGAGTACCAGTACCATGCAAACTCCTAGTGGACGGGCGGCGCGACCAGATTGCCGAGATGGCTCACCCGGCTGGCGCCCTGTTGTTCTTCCTCGACGACGACGCCGTTCCGGAACCGGTTCACGTCGAAGGGCGCGAGGGAAATGGCGGGGATTTCGCCGGCGATGGCGCTGGCGAGACTTTCGGTCAGGGCCGGCGAGATGGCCATGCCGTGGCCGCAGAACCCGGCGGCGATCCACAGGCCCTCGACCTCACCCGCCGGGCCGACCATTGCCCGACCGTCCGGTGTGAGATCGAACAGGCCCGGCCAGCTGCGCACAACGCGCGCGCGTTGCAGGAAGGGCACCAGGCGGACGGTCTCGCGCATGATCGCCTCGATCTTCTGCGGCTCGACCGCCGGCGTTTCCTCCGCGGCAATGTCCCGCGCCGGACCGAGGCCGAGCAGCAGCGAGCCGCTTGCCGTCTGGCAGAAGCTGACGCGTGGCGCGGCGCAGCGCAGATAGGGCCCGGTGATGAAGGGAAGCTTCTCGGTGACAAGGATCTGGTGCAGCGCCAGCGTGATCGGCAGCTCGATGCCGAGGGCCTGGACCAGCCTGCGGCTCTCTCCCGCTGCCGCCACCAGGATGCGCCCGGCCGCGATGTCGCCTTCGCCGGTCCGGACCGCGATCGCCTTTCCCGCGGCCGCGACAATCCCGTGCGCCTCGACGCCCCTGAGAAAGCGTACGCCTGCGGCGCGGGCCTGGGACGCCACTTCCCAGGTGGCGAGCTGGCCATTGACATGGCCGTCCTGCGTAGTGAGAAAACCGGATGCGATGTCCGGCGAGATCTCCGGCACCAGTTCGCGCAGGCTGGCGCCCTCGACCAGATGGGCATCATATCCCAGATCGCGGTGCCGCTGCACCTCGATGCGGAAGTCCTCCGTCAGGCCCGGATCGTAGCCGACCAGCAGATTGCCGGTAACCCGGTATTCGACGGTGGTGCGCGCCTCTTCCTCCAGTTGCTGCCACAGAACCAGGGAACGGTCGATCAGCTCCCGTTCCTCCGGCTCGCGCAACTGGACGCGGACATTGCCGCGATTGCGGCCGGAACCCTGATGGGCGATCTCGGCCTTCTCG
>CAYLSN010000076.1:0-9428 GCA_964386015.1 uncultured Rhizobiaceae bacterium
GTTGCCTTGAAGATCTCGATGATGCGGTTGGCAAATGCCGGGATCATGCGGCGAACGGCCTGCGGCAGCACGATCCTGCGCATGACGGTGAAATAGCGCATGCCGATGGCGCGCGCCGCCTCCCATTGACCGCGCTCGATCGACTGGATGCCGGCCCGGAAGATCTCGGCCGAATAGGCGACCGAGTTGAGCCCGATGCCGAGCACCGCGGCGGCAAACCCGGACATCTGCACGTCGATGAGCACCGGAAAGGCATAGTAGAACCAGATCACCTGCACCAGAACCGGCGTGTTGCGGAACGCCTCGATGAACAGCGTCGCCGGCCAGTTGAGTACCGGATTCTTCGAATGCCGCGCCGCGCCGACAAGGACGCCGCCGACAATGGCGATGACGATCAGGCAGGCGGCGAGCTGCAGCGTCACCCCGATTCCCGCGAGGAAATGCGGCCAGTAGAGAAGGACTTCGCCGAATTGCCAGTTGTACTGCACGCCGATCTCTCCCCGTTCAGGCCTGCCGAGCCTCGAAGCGGTGCTCCACATACCGCATGATGAACGAAAGCAGGGTCAGGAACACCAGATAGAACACGGCAACGGTCGTCAGGACCTCGACCGGCCGGTACAGGCGGGTACTGAGAACCATTGCATTGTAGAGAAGATCGCCATAGGCGACCACTGCCATCTGCGTGGTACCCTTGATGAGCTCGAAGCTGCGCTCTAGCAGGGGCGGCAACATGCGGCGGATCGCCTGCGGCAGGATCACGCGGCGCATGAGCTGGAACCTGCGCATGCCGAGCGCTCGTCCCCCTTCCCACTGGCTGGCATCGATCGACTGGATGCCGCCGCGGAACACCTCGCCGAAGAATGCGCCGTTCTGCAGCGAGAAGGTGATCATGCCGGCGGTAAAGGCGTCGAGGCGGATCCCCAGCACTACGGGCAAGGCGAAATAGACCCAGAAAAGCTGAACCAGAAGCGGCGTCATGCGCAGGAATTCGATGACGCAGCTCGTGGGCACCCAGATGAGGCGATAGCGGGACATGCGCAACGTCGCGAAGACGAAACCCATCAGGATGCCGCCGACAAGCGAGACGGAGGCAATCTTGAGCGTGCCGAAGAACCCCTCGACCAGAAAGTCGAGGTTCCCCATGACAAGACGAAAATCCCAGGTGGAGTTCATGGGCGATCCATCTCCCGACAGGCAGACATAGCGCGGTTCCGGGCCCGGAAGGCCCCACCCTGCCGGGCGGGGCCGGACCGGATGCTACCGCAGTTCCTCGAGGCGGATTCCCGGCGCATCCTCGGGATCGATACCGCGGAATCGCAGATAGTCCTCATAGGCCTGCTTGATGGAACCCCTCCAGTAGAAGTAGTTCAGCGCCACGCTCAGCCAGTCGCGCCAGCGCCTGTCTGCTTCCTTGCGCACGCCGACATCGGCGGTGGCGATCATGGCCGGCTTCGGCACCACGATCTTGCCCTGATTGCCCAGCGCGTGATTCTGCATGATCAGCCAGACGCTGGAACCGGACACGAAGTCGGTACGGCCCGAAGCAAAAGCCGCGACAGCCTCCGGATTGCCCTTGGAGCGCAGGAACTCGGCCTGGTCGAGCATCTGCGTCAGGGCGCGGTCGGCGGCGGTGCCCATCGGAACGCCGGCCGTGATGTCGGGCTTGTTGAGATCCGACCAGTTCTCGACAGCCAGATCCTTGCGGGCGAGAATCGCGGTCGCGTAGTAGACGAGCGTCCCGTCCGCAAAGTCGATGGCGAGCGCCCGCTGCGGCGTGGCGTCGAGTCCGCCGACGAAGTCGAACTGATCGGCCTGCAGGCCGGCAATGGCGTTGCCCCATGTGGTTTCAACGCATTCCCAGTCGACTTCCAGTTCCTGGGCGACGAGGGCAGCGAAAGCCGGCACGATGCCCTTCCACTCACCGGTCGCGGGGTCCTTGAAGCCGAAAGGTTCGCCGTTGACGCAACCGGCGCGGACCTTCTTCGTCTCCATGATCGTATCCCAGGTCGACTTGTCCTGGGCGCCAGCAGGCTGGGCGCCAAACGCCAGCAGCGCGGCAAAGGCAAAAAGGGTATCTCTCATCTTCATGGCATTCCTCCACTGGTTGAATCATGCAGGGCTTTCGGACCCTGTCTGCGATGCCGGCAGTTCATTTCGCCCGTCGGGGCCGGCAGAACCCTTTCACAAGGCCGCGCATCATGTCGACACGTTGGCGACGGAATTATGCGGCCTTGTGAATTTCCTTGTCAACCGCCGCTCCTGAGCAGCTCCTACCAGGCGAGCACCGGCTGCAATGCCCGGGCAAACTCCTCCTTTTCCTCCGGAGCAAGCTCTCCCAGCGGCGCGCGGCACAGGCCGACCGGCGTCCCCTGCAATTCGCAGCCATACTTGACCTTCTGCACGAATTTTCCGCTTTCCAGGCTGTTCATGGCGCCATAGAGGACGGCCATCTTCCTGCGGGCGCTTGCCAGATCCCCGCTGCGGAAGGTGCGGTCGAGATCGACGCAGGCCCGGGCCATGCAATTGGCCGGACCGCAGATCCAGGCGTCGGCGCCCCAGAACATGAAGTCGAGTGCGATGTCGTCGGATCCGGAAACGAGCGCGATCCGGCCGGCATAGCGGTTGTGGATGTCGACGGCCCGCTGCAGCACGCCCGAGCTCTCCTTGATGCCGATCACCCGTGGATGATCCGCGAGCCGATCCAGAAGGTCGAACGACAGCTCGATCCCGTCCTTCGGCGGATAATTGTACAGAACGAGGTTGACGTCCACTGCGTCGAGCACGGAAAGATAGTGCCGAAGCAGTTCTTCCTGTGACGGACGGCTGTAGAAGGGCGGCGCCAGAAGGACCGTTTCATAGCCCATTTCCCTGGCGCGTTCGGTATTGCGGATCACCTCGCGCGTCGCGGAAGCATTGGTGCCGGCGATCAGCGTCTCGCCTTCCCTGGCGAACTCCTTGACGAACCTCAGGACTTCAAGCCGTTCCTCGTCGCTCATCGAGAAATATTCGCCGGTCGATCCGCACGGGACCCAGCCCGTCACACCGGCCGCGCGAAGGTTTGTCATGAGCGCTTCCAGCGCCTTCAGGTCGACCCGGTTACGGCTGTCGAACGGAGTAACCAGAGCCGGCAATACGCCCTGCAGTTTCATGAAGCCTCCTCTTGCTTGCGTCCGGCGCGTGCCGGTCAATGATCCTTCATCTTGTCGACTCCACGTCGACAAATGTCAAGCCCGCGATTGCCGGGCTGGCCTGCCCGGGGATACCGCGCCCGCATATCAGTCCTGGCCATTGCGGTAAGGCAGGTAGCCCCGGCGCTCCACTTCCGGAAACGCATCGCCCCGACGCACGTAAGAGGCGTTCTGGCGCACGGGCCTTGGCGTGAAGTCCCAGATTTCCTGACGTCCCACCGCCAGCGCGCTGTCGACGAGCTTGCGGGCGACCTGGCTGGAGATCACATCATCGAGAAGCGTGTCGAGCTGCCAGTTATCCTCGACCAGCCGGAGAAGCCTGTCCTCGTCCGGATCGCCCGTGCCGGCAAGGTTCCTGAGCTCGAGCGGATCGGAGGAGAGATCGTAGAGCTGCGGCGGATAGGCGCGGGATACGACCAGCTTCTTCGACCCGTCGCGCACGCATACCCTCGGGGCCGCCGTGCCGCCGTCAATATGCTCCACGAAGACCGGACCGGACAGGCTTTCGCCGCGCAGCGCCGGCACCAGGCTGCGCCCGTCGAGCGGAGTGCGGATCGCTTCCGCCGGAACGCCGCCGAGCTCCAGCAATGTCGGGAACAGGTCGAGCAGCGAAACCGGGGCGTCGACGCGGCCGGACGCACAGCGCGGATCGGCAATGATCAGCGGCACGCGGACCGCCGGCTCGAACAGGGTCTTCTTGAACCACATGCCGCGCTCGCCGATCATGTCCCCGTGGTCGGAGGCGAACAGGACCACCGTGTCGGCATCGAACCCGCTGTCCTTCAACGCCCGCATCAGCCGGCCGAAGAGATCGTCGACATAGGAGATCATGCCGTAGTAGCCGCGCCTGGCCCGGCGATAATCTTCCTCGGTCAGTTCGCACTTGTCCTGCCCGTAGTGATAGTAGAGCGAGCGGCTGTGCGGATCGCGCCGGTCTACCGGAATGAAAGGTGCGCGCGGCTCCTCGATCTCGTCGAGGCTGTACATGTCCCAGTATTCCCGCGTGATGACATAGGGGTCGTGCGGGTGAGTCAGCGACACCGTCATCATGAAGGGGCGGCTGTCGCTGCCGCGCGCCAGCGCGTAAAGTTCCCGGATGGCCTGGTGAATGACGTCCTCGTCATAGTCGATCTGCATGGACCTGGCCACCGGCCCGGCATCCTTCACCGTATCGATCGTGGAGACGCCGAAAGTGTAGGCCCGCTCCTCGTCCTCGTTGTAGTCGCGGAAATCCGCATCCGGTGTCCACGACATGTCGGCCGGGTAGATCTCGGTCGTCAGCCGCTCCTCGAAACCGTGATACTGATCGGGGCCGACGAAATGCATCTTCCCCGATATGCAGGTGTAGTAGCCGTGCAGCCGCAGGTAATGGGCGAATGTCGGGATCGAGGCGGCAAATTCCGCGCCATTGTCATAGGCTCCGATTCGCGACGGCAGGCGGCCCGACATCAGGCTGAAGCGGGACGGGGCGCAGAGCGGATAGGTGCAGTAGGTATTCTCGAACACGGTACCGCGCCCGGCGAGCGCATCGAGATTCGGCGTCCTGCAAACCGTGCCGCCATAGCTGCGCAGCACGAACGAGGTCAGCTGGTCGACCATGAACAGCAGGATATTCGGCTTGTCCTTGCGCAATTCGTCCTCCACTTGACGCCTGTTGCCGCGAACGCGTTGCCCTGGCCGCTTGTCGACTGACAGTCGACGAATGTCAAGCGCATCGGCATTGCCCGGCGCGCCGGCCGGCGGAGCCGGCGCGGCGGTCGCCGCAGGACGACCGGGTGGGATGGAGTCAGCCGCGGCCGGTGCTTCGTTCGGCGACGTGGCGGGCGACGAGATCACGATAGAGGTCGCTCAGCCGGCGCGTGACCGGATTGCCGCCATCGCCGATCTCCTTGCCGTCGATCGAGGCGACGGGGGTCAGGCCGCCGAACGTGCCCGTCAGGAAGGCCTCCTGCGCCCCGTAGGCTTCGACAAGCGAGAAGTTCTTCTCGCACACCGGAATGGAGTTTTCGCGGCAGAGTTCGATCACCTTCCGGCGCGTGATCCCGTTCATGCAGTAATCGCCGGTGGAGGTCCACACTTCGCCGCGGCGGACGATGAAGAAGTTGCAGGCATTGGTCGTGTTGACGAAGCCCAGCGGATCCAGCATCAGGGCTTCGTCCGCACCCGCCTGCTCCGCCTGCAGGCAGGCGATCACGCAGTTCAGCTTGGAGTGGCTGTTGTATTTCGGATCCTGGCTCATCGGCAGGCCGCGGACCTGCGGCACCGTGGCCAGCCGGACTCCGCGCCGGCGCAGGGCGTCCGCCGGGACCGAATGCTCCATGATGATGACCAGGGTCGGCCCGCAGCGCGACAGGGACGGGTGCTGGAACGGCTTCGACTTCACCCCTCTGGTCAGCATCAGGCGGCAGTGCACGTCGGTGTGCATCCCGTTTGCCGCGCGTGTCATCTCGAGCGCGGCGTGGATGCCCCGCCGGTCCATGCCGACATCGAGGCTTACCGCCTTGCAGGACTCGAAGAAGCGGTCCATGTGCTCGTCGAAGAAGGTCCAGACCCCATCGTGCAGACGCAGGCCCTCCCACATGCCGTCACCGAGCAGGAAGCCGGAATCATAGACCGAGACCTTTGCCTCGCTGCGGGGTTTCAACTCGCCGTTCACATAGATGAGAATGTCGTCATTGCGCGGATCATGCTCCGAATCATGGGTGGTAGGGCGATTTTCGACTTGCATTCGGCTTGACCTTCTGACGGGTGACGGAGAACTATTGCCGCCGGCTACCTAGAATCAATTCAGCCGGAAGGGAAGCTGCCGGGCAGGGTGCAGGCTTCGCATACGGCGCCGCAATCCGGAGGCAGGCTTCATGCTCAAGATCACGATCGTCGTCGGCAATCCCAAGGCGCAGTCGCGCACCCGGCAGTTTGCCGAGCAGTTTGTCAAGGCGGCGGTAGCCGGTGCGCAGACCGACCTGCAGGTGATCGACCTGGCCGACCATGCCCAGGAACTGATGGACTGGGAATCGGCGACCATTGCCGGGCTGAACCGGCGCGTGGCCGAGTCGCACATCGCAGTCTTCGCCAGCCCCACCTTCAAGGCCAATTTTACCGGCATGCTGAAGATGTTTCTCGACCGGTACCCGACGAGGGGCCTGGCGGGAGTCGTGGCCGTCGGCCTCATGACCGGCGGCGATCGCGGACACTCCATGGCGCCCAATGTCAACCTGATCCCGCTGCTGCTGGAGCTGGGCGCCATCGTGCCGATGCGGGGCCTCTTCTACGACGCCAGCCAGTTCGAACAGATCGCCGCGGCCGTGGCCGCGGATGCCGCGGAGTTCCGCGACGTCCTGCAGCGAATCGCACATGCGGCGCGTGAACTCGGCGCAGGCTGAGCTCGGGGCGCGAAATGCCGCGCCGGCGCGAAGGACTTGAAATTCCTGCGCATGCAGCCAAAGTGTCAGGAAGCAGGAAGCAGAGGGAATGCGGAATGACGGGAGGTGGCGGCGAAGAATCCCCGATACTGATCCGGCTCAACGAGGTCCACCGGGAGAATCAGCCGGTAACCTTCCACCGGATCGAACTGGACCAGATCCTTTCGCTGTACGGCCGCATGGTGGCGCAGGGCAAATGGAGGGACTACGCCATCGATCATCTGCCCGACCGCGCCGTCTTCTCCGTCTACCGGCGATCCAGCGAGGTGCCGCTGTACCAGATCGTCAAGTGCCCGAAGCTGGCGCGGCGCCAGGGCGCGTGGTCCGTGCTCTCGGCCGGCGGCCAGATCCTGAAGCGGGGTCACGAATTGTCGCGCGTCCTGCGCGTCTTCGAGCCAAGGCTGGCACTCGTCAAGTCCTGAGCCCGCCCTTCCCTTTCAGCGCCGCAATCGTTCACTGAACGCCAGCGCCGCGTCGATGA
This sequence comes from uncultured Rhizobiaceae bacterium, assembly GCA_964386015.1. Taxonomy (GTDB): domain Bacteria; phylum Pseudomonadota; class Alphaproteobacteria; order Rhizobiales; family Rhizobiaceae; genus CAYLGY01. Next base: position 7,092 of record CAYLSN010000076.1, read on the forward strand.
AGCTGCGGACCACGGGCCCCACGGGGTCGTTGCGCCAGATCAGCGCCGTCTCGATCATCGGCGGATCATGCGCCAGATCGACATAGGAGACGCCCTCGCGGCGGAAGTTGCGCAGCGCCTCGGGCACGATCGCCACGCCGATGCCGGCCGAAACCAGGCTGACGACCGTCTGCATCTGGTTCGCCTCCTGGACGATGCGGGGCCGGATGCCATTCCTGTGATAATATTCGGCAATATTGTCGTACAGCGCTGGCGCAGTGTGGCGGGGAACCGTGATGACGGAGAACTGCGACAGCTGCGAGATGTCGATCTTGCCGCCGACGAGCTCGATGGCGCCATCCTCGATCAGCCTGGTGGGGATGGCGGCCATCAGGGGTTCCCTGGTGATCCGGGCCCAGCGGATGCCGTCATTGCTGCCCAGCTGGCTCGACAGCACGACAATGCCGACATCGCAGGCCCTGTTGACGATATCGGCGATCTGGACGTCGCTGGTGGCCTCGCGCAGCACGAGATCCACCCGCGGATACTTCTCCTTGTAGTTCCGGAGCAGCTCCGGCAGAAAACGGAATGAGGAGATGCTCACGAAGGACAAATGCAGCGTTCCGGTCCGTCCCTCGGACAGGGTGCGGGCGGTCGAAACCAGCCTGTCCGCATCCGCCAGCAGCCGGTAGACATGTTCGAGCCATTGGCGCCCGCCCGGCGTCAGCGCTACCGAACGCTTGCTGCGCTCGAACAGCTTCAGGCCAATCTCCGATTCCAGCCGCAGGATCGCCTGGCTGAGGGGCGGCTGGGTCATGCCAAGGCGCTCCGCCGCGCGGCCGAAATGCAACTCTTCCGCGACGGCCACGAATTGCTGGAGCTGACGGAGATCCATGATGTCCTCTGATACATTCTGCGACTTAATAGACTCGCGGATAATATTTCACAACTGAGTTCCGCGTGCATAGCATTCAAGAGCTCGCGGTGATTTCCCGCCTGCATTCCCGCAATCTTGGCTGCCGACAGGAATGGAAAAAATGCCGCTCAACGACCGTTCCCGAAACGTGACACAGGGCATAGAGCGCTCGCCCAACCGTGCGATGTACTATGCCATGGGCTACCGGAAGGAAGATTTCGACAAGCCCATGATCGGGGTGGCCAATGGTCATTCCACCATCACGCCCTGCAATTCCGGCCTGCAGCCTCTGGTCGATGCCGCCGTCGACGCGATCCGGGAATGCGGCGGCAATGCGCAGACCTTCGGCACGCCGACCGTGTCGGACAGCATTGCGATGGGCACGGAAGGGATGAAATATTCGCTCGTTTCGCGGGAAGTCATCGCCGACAGCATCGAGACCTGCGTCCACGGGCAGTGGATGGACGCCGTCGTGGTCATCGGCGGGTGCGACAAGAACATGCCCGGCGGGATGATGGCGCTGGCGAGAACCAATGTGCCGGGCATCTTCGTGTATGGCGGCTCGATCATGCCGGGTTCGTGGAAGGGGAAGGAGCTCAGCATCGTCTCCGCCTTCGAGGCAGTCGGCAGCTATTCGGCCGGGACGATGAGCCGGGACGAGTTCGACGGCATCGAGATGAATGCCTGCCCATCGAGCGGTTCCTGCGGTGGGATGTATACGGCGAACACGATGGCGACCTCGTTCGAGGCGCTCGGCATGTCGCTGCCCGGTTCCTCCACGCTTCCCAATATCAGCGCCGACAAGCAGGAAAGCGCGCGCCAGTCGGCCATGGCCGCGATGAACGCCCTGAAACTCGGTCTGCGGCCGCGCGACATCATCACGCGCAAGTCCATCGAGAACGCGGTGGCACTGGTCATGGCGACCGGCGGCTCCACCAATGCGGTGCTCCATTATCTCGCCATTGCCGAGGAGGCGGGCGTCGAATGGACGCTGGACGACTTCGAACGCGTGCGCCGGCGGGTGCCGGTCATCTGCGACCTGAAGCCGACCGGCCGTTACATGGCGGTGGATTTCGGCCGGGCCGGCGGGGTGCCGCAAGTACTGAAGATCCTGATGAATGCCGGTATGGTCCATGGCGACTGCATCACCATTACCGGAAGGACAATGGCCGAGGAACTGAAGGAAGTGCCGGACGAACCCCCGGCCGGGCAGGACATCATCCGTCCGATCAGTTCACCTCTTTACGATCAGGGACACATCGCTATCCTGCGGGGGAACCTGGCGCCGGAGGGATCCGTGGCCAAGATCAGCGGGATCAAGGTCAGGAAGTTCACGGGAAGGGCGCGGGTTTTCGAGGATGAGCCGTCTGCCCTGAAGGCCATCCTGGATGGGAGGATCGTTGCCGGCGACATCATGGTTCTTCGTTATCTCGGTCCGAGGG
>CAYLSN010000077.1:0-9333 GCA_964386015.1 uncultured Rhizobiaceae bacterium
AGCACCGTGCGCCGGTAGGCGTGGCGCGGTGCTGCCGTCCGGGCAGAGCGGGCCGGCCGATGCCTGTCCCGGCCCGTTTTCGCCGGCAGGTTGCGCCGGATCGGATCGGCGAGCAGGCGCAGCCCGTTGAGCACCACCAGGACCGTGCCGCCTTCATGGCCGAGGACGGCGAGCGGCAGGGGCAGGTCGAAGAACAGTCCGCCGAGGACGAGAATGACCATGGCGCCGAGAGCGAAGGCCAGATTCTGCCGGATCACGGTGAGCGCGCGCCGCGACAGCCGATGCGCCTCCGCCAGCCGGCCGAGATCCTCGGACAGGAGCGCCACATCCGCCGCCTGCAGCGCCACGTCGGACCCGGCCGTGCCCATGGCGATGCCGACATCCGCCCGCGCCAGCGCTCCCGCATCGTTGACGCCGTCCCCGACAAAGGCGACCCTGCCGCGCTGGCCGATCTCGGCCACCATGCGCACCTTGTCCTCCGGCAGCATTTCCGCATGAACCTCGTCGGGGCGAAAGCCGAGTTCCGTCGCAATTCGCCGGGCGACCGCCATTCGGTCTCCGGTCATCATCGCGATTGTCGGCACCCCGCCCTGGCGCAATGCCGCAATGGCCTCCGCCGCACCGGGACGCGCCCGGTCGGCAAGCGTGACGGCTCCAAGGATCTGCTGTTCCCGGCCGAGATAGATCACCGTCTGGCTGTCCTCGGCGAGCGAATCGAGAAGCGGATGGCGGATCGACGCGCCCATTTCATCGGCAAGACGCCGGTTGCCGGCCCAGAGCCGGCCGTCCCCGTTCCTGCCGACAATGCCGGCGCTGGGACGATTGACCACCTCCCTCACCGGTGCCGGCACGATGCCCCGGCGCGCGGCCTCCTGCCGGATCGCGGCGGCGCTGTGATGCTCGGAATGGGCCTCAAGACCCGCGAGCAGCGACAGCACCTGACGTTCGTCGCCCTCAAGGGCAACGATCCCCGTCACGGCCGCCTTGCCGGTGGTCAGGGTTCCGGTCTTGTCGAATGCGAAAGTGTCGACCGCTGCCAGAGTCTCCAGCGCGGCACCGCCCTTGAACAGCACCCCGCCCCGTGCCGCGGCCGACAACGCCGACAATATGGCGGCAGGCACCGATATGACGATGGCGCAGGGACTGGCGGCGACCAGCAGCGTCGCCGTCCGGTACAGGGCATCCTCCCAGCCGCGGCCCAGCCAGGTGAACAACACGAAGGCAAGGACGGAGCCGGCCATCACCATCAGGGTGTAGCGCTGGCCGAACCAGGCGCTGAACCGCTCCGACGGCGCCTTGGCGGCCTGCGCCTCGGTCACGAGCGCGATCATCCGCGCCACCGTGCTTTCGGAAACCGGCCTCGTCACCGCCACCTCCAGCACGCCGTCGAGATTGACCGTCGCCTCGAAGACCAGGTCTCCCGGCTGCTTGGCGATGGGCAGGGATTCGCCGGTAATGTTGGACTCGTCGAGCGAGCCCTGCCCGCTGACAATGGTGCCGTCGGCCGGAACCCTTGCCCCGGGACGCAGCACGACCCGGTCGCCGGCGCGCAGCTCGGCCGCGGCGATCTCGACCGCTGCCCCGTCCGGCGCGATTCGCAGGGCGGTTTCGGGACGCAGTTCCATCAGCGCCTCGATGGCATGGCGGGCCCGGCCGAGCGCCCGCTCCTCCAGCGTCGTCGATATGCTGAACAGGGTGAGAAGGACAGCGCCCTCAAAGGGCGCGCCGACGGCGGCGGCGGCAACCGCAGCCGCGACCATGAGCAGGTCGATGTCGAGGACCCGTTCCTTCCACAGCGTCGCCAGCGCCTCGCGCGCCGCCGGAACGCCGCCGGCGAGATAGGCGAGCGCCAGCCCGGCACCCCCGGCCCATGCGGCCACGTCCGCCGGCAGCAGTGCCGCAACCAGCGCCACGCCGGTGCCGAGCACGGTAAGCGCCGTCAGCAGCAGCGACCGGTCAGCAATCGCCATCCGCACCTCCGGTTTCAGATCATCTCCGGAGAGGCTCTAGCACGGCCCGTGGCGCAACGATACTGCGCAGGGGCGCGCCGGCACGGATGCCAGGGCGCCCCGCCGCCCTCACCGGATGAGGACGATCCTGCCCTTCATGTTGGGATGGAAGCGGCAGTAATACCCGGTGCCGTCGCCTTCCTCGACGCGCCGCGTCGCCGTCGCGCCGGGAGGGATCATCACTTCCCAGCCGCCCTTGACCGTGGCGGTGTGGGCGATGCGCTCCCGGTTGGTCCATTCGATGGTGTCGCCCACCCTCGCCTCGATCTCGGCGGGAATGAAGCTCAGCTTCTCGATCGACACATGGACGGTGCCGTCATGCGCCCGCGCCGGCACGCCCGCCGCGAGGGCAGCGCCGGCGACGAGGAACTGCCGGCGGTCGATCCCGCTCACTTCAGCTCCTCCAGGAGTTGCTCGGCATGCTGCTGGTGTCCCTGGAACAGCTTCAGCCCGGTTTCCAGGAAGCTCTTCAGCTCCGCATTCTGCGCCGAGGGGATCAGCAGCGTCTCGAGCGCCTCGTTCACCTGATTGTGATAGGCGACCTCGTGCTCGATATAGGCCCGGTCGAACGCCTCGCCCTCGAGGGCGGCGAGCTCGGCGCGCCTGGCCTCGGCAGCCGCGGCGAGCGACTGGCTGGTGGCGTTGTCCTCCGGCGTCACGCCGAGTTTTCCGACGAGCTGCAATGCCTGCTCGTTGACAGCGGCATGGTCGTCAGCCATGGATTGTGCAAAGCCGGTCACGGCTTCGTTCGTGGATTTGTCAAGCGCCAGCCTTGCAGTCTCGATGTCAATCTGCCCGGCAGTATAGGCAATATGCGCAATTTGCGGGTCGCTCGGCTTGTCCTGCGCAGTCGCTCCGAAGGATGTCCCAAGCAGAAACAGGATCCCTGCGGCGATCGATTGATAGGTTTTCATTTCTTTCTCCGTCATTTCATTCAGGCACATTCTTGCCAGATGACGAAGAATTGGATGTCGCAGGTTCAGGAAGGTTCCTGCAATCTTGCAAGAACGGCTTGCGTCAACCTTTCGCAGCGGCGGCCGGCGAAGGGAAACGCCTCGAGAAGCAGCGGGCCGATGCGCGCCTCGAGATCCTGCCGGATCAGCGCCCGCGCCCGATGCAGGCGCGTCCTGACGGTCGCGGCGCGCAGGCCGAGCGATTCGGCCGTTTCCTCGACGCTGAGCCCTTCGATCACGCGCGCCACGAAGACAATGCGGTAGATCTCGGGCAGGCTGTCGCTTGCTTCCTCGACCAGGCGAAGGATTTGCCGTTGGGCCATGCTGCGCTCCGGATCGTCGGCGGGACCGGCCATGGGAAAGGGAATGATGCTCGCTTCGACGGGGGCGACCGCTGCCGCCCGTTTCCGCCGGCGTCGCAAGCGGCTGAGGGCCTCGTTGATGGCGATGCGCGACAGCCAGGTGGACAGGCTCGATTCGCCGCGGAATTCGCCGATCGCCGCGAAGGCGCGAAGATAGGCCTCCTGCAGCGCCTCCTCCGCCTCGCCGTCATCGCGCAGGATTGCCCGCGCCAGGCGATAGAGCCGCTGATTGTGGCGGGTAATGATGTCGCGCAGCGCTTCCGGCTCGCGCGCCCTTGCCCGCCGGATCAACTCGGTTTCGTTCAGGCCGCCCGGGGCGGCAAGGTTCAGCCTGGTCGACATGTCTCTCTCTGCCTCCTCCGCCTTGCCATTGGACGCAGGAGCCGGACAAAAGTTCCGCGCCCGGATTCCACGCCCGCCGCACAGGGGATCCGGGGCCGCCCTGCCGGCCCTCCCGGCGCGCCTGCAGCCGGGCGCCGCATGCGCCCGGTCTTTGCCATGCGACAAAAATACTTGTTGTGAGAAGTAAAGTCAGGTGCTAACTTGAAAATACTCAAGCTTACGGTTGATCGACTGGGCTGCTGTAGTTCCGGTCACGTTGCGGTCGACCCTTGGGAGGAGTGAAAAATGGTAAGCAAACCCAATCCAGACAAGAGCAGGTCAAGGTCGCAGGAAACCAGGGCAATCAGCCGGCGCGATGTCTTCAAGGCGGGTGCGGCGGGGCTTGGAATGGCGGCGCTGTCCGTTCCCGGACAGGCCTCGGCCCAGGAAATGCAATGGGACTATGAGGTCGACGTCGTTGTCTGCGGCGGCGGCGCCTCGGGACTGGTCTGCGCCATCCGGGCGCGGGATGCCGGGCTCGACGTGCTGGTGGTCGACCAGAATTTCGATGTCGGCGGCAAGATGGTGCACAGCGGCGGCCAGGTCTCGCTGGGCGGCAACGATCCCCTGCAGCAGCGCGACATCAAGGGCGAAAGCGATCCCGAAGGCTTCATCACGGCTCCGCCCGCCCATACTCCGGAAGAGCTGACCGACGATGTCGAGCGCCTGTTCACCGAGTGGACGGACTGGTCGATCATCGATGCGGCCGCGCAGGCGCCCTATCGCTACAATGAGCGCGAGATCCAGCGCGCCATGGCCGAGAACGCCCCCGCGACCCGGCAATTCCTGATGGACAATTATGTGCGGTTCTGTCGCATCCGCGGCTCGAACCCGAATTCCGGCATCTCGCGGGCACGCCAGGCGGGCCCGTTCCTGAAGCTGGGCGACAAGACCGACATCAAGGCGGGCACGATCTCCCGCGAGGATGCCGGCACACCGAACGTGCGCGCCAGCCACTTCGCCCCCATCCCGATGCTCGACACCAGCGACATAGCCGGGCCGGACACGGTCGGCAACGGCGCAGCCCTCGCGCGGCCGCTGGAGTTCAGCGCCCGCGAAAAGGGTGTCCGCTTCATGCTCAACCGCCACATGGACGAGCTGATCCGCGAGGAGCCTTTCTCGGGCAGGGTGATCGGCATTCGCGCCAGCTATTCGCCGCGCTTCGATCCGGATACCGGCCAGCGCCTCGAAAGCCTGTGGAACAACGGCAATGTCGAGGAAACGCGCGAGACGGTCACCATCCGCGCCCGCAAGGGCGTGATGATCGCCACCGGCGGCCATTCCGGCAATCCGCAGTTCCGCAGCATGTTCTATCCGGCCATGCGCGAGCCGGCGTTCCCGGCCAGCACCTGGGCAGTGCTGGGCCCGCGCGGCCAGGATGCGAGCGGCATCATCGCAGGGCTTCATGTCGGCGCCGCCCTGTCCGGCATGCAGCAGAATCTCGGCATTCCGCTGACGGCCCATATCCCGAACCGCCTGGCGACCCGCGACGCCTATAGCGGCGAGCTGCCCGGCCACCCGACCTTCCCGTTCCGGAAGTCGAGCGGCATTGCCCTGTTCGGCTCCAATTCCTTCGAGCACCTGATCGCGGTGAACCAGGTCGGCAAGCGTTTCTACAACGAGCTCAACCTGACGCGGCAGGTCCCGTTCTCCTGGTATCCGAGCGGTCCCGCCACGGGTACGCCGAAGGCGGGCATCGAGCATGTGCCGCTCGACTGGCGCAATTGCGACCCGCAATGGGTGCGCCAGGTGTACAACCGCTATGCCGGCGTCGACGCCGCGCTGGCCATGAACGAAGGCTCGACGGCGCCCGATTTCTTCTCCGGGCCGCTCTGGGCGATCTTCGACGCCGACGCGGTGGAACGCGACGGCTGGAACATCGAGCCGCCCTTCACCTCGCTGGAAAACGGCTACTTCTTCGTCGCCGATACCATCGAGGAGCTCGCGAAGAAGATCGAGGAAGGGCACGAGTTCCAGCGGGTGCCGCTGAAATATCTGGTCGAGACGGTCGAGAAGTGGAACGCGGCCGTGAACGCCGGCAAGGATGAGGAGTTCGGCCGCGGCGAGGACGCGCCCATGCACGCCATCGCCAAGCCGCCCTTCTATGCCGCGTCGATCATGGTCGTGTGGCACGATTCCTATGGCGGGCTGCGGACCAATGGCAGGTCGCAGGTGCTCGACTTCCAGGGACAGGTCATTCCTGGCCTCTATGCCGGGGGCGAGGCTTCCGGCAGCGGCAATCAGCACGGTCTCGGCCGGGCGCACATGACCGGCTTCATCGCCGGCACCCATCTGGCTCAGGAGGCCTGAGCCGCAAGGTCCCGGCGGCACCGCTGCCGGGACCCTGACCGGAACAGCCATTCATGGAAGCCATGACTACGGAAATCGAACGCTCTGTGGATGAGGGCGCCTGGACCATCGAGGCGCCCGCGGAAGTGGATGCCGGGGCCGAATTCACCGTCAGATGCCAGGTGGCGCTGTCCCCGGAAATTGCCGGCACCGAGCCGGTCCTGTCGATCCGGAACATGGAGGGCGAGGAGGTCGCAACGGCCGGATTGTCCGAGATCGGGCCGAACAGCTATGATTCCGGATCTGTCCAGCTCCGCGCGCCGCTGACGCCGGGAGCCCAGGAGTGGCAGGCGAGCATCGTCCGGCCGGACGGTGAGGGCGATGGGCCATCCGTCACGTTTTCCTTTACCGTGAAGGCACACGCCATGCGACTGAACGCCTGGGATCTGCCCAGCGCGATCGTGGCGGGCGAGGTCTTCAGTTTCAAGGTCGGCATCAAGTGTTCGTCGGGATGCTGCCTCTCCGGCAGGGAGGTCGCCATTGTCGACGGCGAAGGCTGCAGGGTTGCGGCAGGAAAGCTGCGCGACGAGGTCTGGCCCGGCACCGGCGCATTGTACTATGCCGTGCTCGAGGCCACGGCGCCGGCCGAACCCGGCCCGTGCGAGTGGCGCATCGAGATTCCGCCGATCGACGAAATCCATGCTCCGGGCGCGACCGCCCTGCCCCTGCAGGTGGTGGCCCGGCCGGACTGCGAGGTATGCGTCGAAGTCGTGGATGCCGAATCCGGCGCACCGATCAAGGGTGCCCGTGTGATGATGCATCCTTACAAGACACTGGCAGGCGAGGACGGCCTGGCAAGGCTGCATATCGTCAAGGGGGATTACCGGCTTCTGGTTTCCGGAACCCGATATCTCGCCTCGGCACAGACGGTAGAGGTGCGGGACGATGTTGCGCTCCGGGTGGAGCTGCGTCTCGAGCCTGTCCAGGATCCTGCATCCTATTATGTATGATAATATCCGCCCCGCCCGCGCAGGCCGGGCGGGCGCCACGGGACAAGCAGGTCACAGGAGGATCGCATGAACGCGCAAACGGCACCGGAACGTCGAGGTGCGAGATTCTGGCTCTACGGGATTCTGGTGCTCGCCGGCGCCGGGCTCATGCTGGCTTCCTGGTATAGCCCGTGGTGGGGCGCCCAGATCAGCGACCTGCCCGGCAGGGACCACATGCTGCTGCGTCCCTGGGGCGTCGAGCTGGCCGCGGGTGAGATTCGCACCTATGCGAATCGGGCGCTCTATACCATGCCGGCTTTCTTCGAGCCCTTCATGTGGACCTACCTGACCGTGTGCATGCTGGCGCTGGCGGTCAGCATCTTCGTCACGAAGAGGATCTCCCTCGGCAGGTTCGAGATCTCGCTGGCCTCGCTTCTCGTCGGCTGCGTCGGGCTTTCCTATCTGATCGCCCTCGTCACCGCCTACATCATCGGCGAAGTGCGGGCAGCCTCCACCGGGGCGGCATTTGTCGGCACCTCCGTCGTACCCAATCCGATCTCGGGCGGCAGGACGCGGATCATCGCCGAGCTGAAGGATGGCTACTGGATGGCTGTGGCGGCCGGCGTGGTCCTCGTTGCACTGGCGCTGTTGCGCGGCGTCATTGTCGGCAGGCGGCGGGACGGATGATCGCGCTGGCGAGGCTGGCGCATCTGCGCCAGGGCGCGACCCTGCTTGCCGCGCTTGCGGCCGCAGGGCTCGCGGCGCTTCCGGCGCATGCCGGCCAGTGCCGGTGCTATGTGTCGCAGCAGCTGATCCCGGACTTCCAGGCGGCGGGCCGGATCGACAGCGTGCGCAATTCCGTCCAGGCCACCACCCGGCAGGGCTGGCAGCCGGCACAGGCGGGACAGAGCCTGGGGATCGGGGACAGCGTGCGCACCGGCGCCGACGGAGGCGCGGAAATCCGGTTCGGTACACGCTGCAAGATCAGCCTCGGCCCCGGATCCGTCATGATCGTCCGGCCGGTGGACCAGAATTTCTGCGTCGGCGTGGACCGGTCCCTGCCCCCGGCTGACGCCGACAAGGCCCTGTTCTAGGGCCTTTCACACGGACACGGGAACGTTCGGGCGCCCGGGATCCCCGGCGCCGGCCGCAGCCTCAGCCAGCCGGGTCGATTTCCTGTTTCGGAGGCAGGTTCGCCAGGGCGGGCGAACGGTTCTCCGTCTGCGCCTCGCGGTAGAAGGAGTAAAGACCTGCCAGAATCACGAGCAGTCCACCAAGAATTGTCGGGAGATCTGGAAGTTCATTGAAAACCAGATAGCCCATGGTCGTGGCAAACACCAGTTGCGTATAACGGAATGGAGCAACAAAGGAAATATTCGTAACCCGCATGGCCATTACCGTCATGTGGTATCCTATGGACATCATCGTCGCGGCTGCCAGCAATGTCGCCAGATCACTCAGCTGGATGATTGCCGTATTCGGCGAAAACGGAACCAGCATCGCGCCGGCGACCGTCACGCTGAAGGCGGTAACGAGACTCACGGGCCAGGACGGGATATTGGCGGGCAGCTGGCGGGTAACCAGGTCGCGGCCGACACAGCAGAGAACGCTGGCCAGCGCATAGACAGAATACTGGTTGAAGCCTTCCAGGCCCGGGCGCACGATAATGAGGACGCCGGCAAAGCCGATGAGAATGACCAGCCAGCCGCGCGGACTGACCGCAATTCCCAGCAGCAGCGCACCGGCAACCGTAACCATGATGGGCAGGGACTGGAAAATCGCGCTCAGATTTGCAAGCGGCAGGTTGCGCAGTGCGGTCAGGAAGGTGATCGTCGCCAGGAATTCGCAGACGACCCTGATCGCGACCAGAGGATGCAGCGTCAGCCGCAGGGAGCCCAGCGTCCGGTGGTGCCAGGCAAGGACTGCCAGGATCGTTGTCGCCATGATGCCGCGGATCAGGATGATCATTCCCATGTCCAGGTTCTGCATGACCAGCTTGACCGCCGCGTCATTGCCCGTGACGCCGACCATGGCAATCACCATGTAGATTGCCCCCTGGACGTTGGATATCACCGCATTCTCCACTTCATTGCCATGCGAAGCTTCTGCAGCACTTATGCCGGGTCCTCATGGAACGGCAAGATCAATTCGTGCGTCGCATGCAGGCTCTTCTGGCCGGGCGGCGTCGCTGTCTGGAATCGGTGCGGCCTCCGGCAGGCGGCCGCGGCAAAAGCAAGTGTTGACACCGACCCTGGCCATCTCTATATGAGGCGCATCGATATTTGCTTGTTGAGCTTTGGTTATCGCGCGATTTGCACCGCGCCTGAGCGATCCTCCCTTTCAAAAATCG
>CAYLSN010000078.1:0-9133 GCA_964386015.1 uncultured Rhizobiaceae bacterium
GAGCAACTGACTTTTAATCAGTAGGTCCTGGGTTCGAATCCCAGCGCGCTCACCAGAAAACTGTTCAGAAGCGACGATTGGAGAGCCGCATCTTCGATCGCAGGCAACTGCAGCGACAGCGGGACTGACGACGCCTCGACCCTGAACCGGCCGCCGGAACCCGTGCATGGCGCCAAGCGCAACATCCGCTGTTCGGGCGTTCCGGGCGGAGGCCTTCCGCAAGTTGCCAAGCGCCGTATTTCGACACAAGATCGCGACAGGTTCCGGGAGGGGGAAATGAAATGGATCTTGTCGTTGCTCGGCTTTTTGCTGGCCGGGCAGATGGCTTATGCCGAGGATTGCTCGTCCATCGCGGACAGGTTCGAGCAGATCGCCTGCCGAGGCAGGGCGAGAATTCCCTCTGTGCTCAAGGAGAAAGCGACCGCGGCGGCGCAAGGCGGCATGGCCAGGACATCTCCGGCGCCAGACGCCGTTCCCGGCGTCGATGCATTGGGAAAATGGAGGATCCGGAGAGAGAAGTCGATCATGAGCGACCGGATCAATGTGACGGTCTACGTCGAGTCCAACGAGATCATCGACTGTGGCTGGAACAAGGGCGCCAGGATCACTTTGGTCATGCAATGTGAGGAGAATACCACGAGACTCTATTTTGCAACCGGCTGTCACATGACCTCCAGCGAATATGATGGCTACGGCGTAATTCAGTATCGCCTCGATGACGATCCTCCCGGGAGTGTGAAGGGTGATGAATCGACGGACAAGCGCGCGCTTGGCTTGTGGCGAGGCAAACAGTCGATCCCGTTGATCAGGAAAATGCTCGGCAAGTCATCCCTGGCGGCGCGAATGACGCCATTCGGCGAAAACCCGTTCATCGCGACATTCGACATTGGCGGCGTCGACAGCGCTGCCTCCGTCGTTCGAAAGGAGTGCGGCTGGTAGCCCGCCTCTGCCGCGAGCACGCCGTCGAATGCGGGCATTCGTGCAGCACACGCTTTTCCCCGGCAGAACCTTGCACCAGATCGTCGCCAGGCGCCGGACAATTGACAGGCGCAGCTTGCCCTGCCTAGGTTGCGGCCCGCAATCCCAGCAAGGCCCTGGCGGCGTACCCGGCGCCGCGGGCGCCACACTCCAGGAGCTCGAACATGCCCATTGTCCGCATCGAAATGTATGCCGGCCGCAGCCGGGAGCAGAAGCGGGAGATCGCCGAGGTCTTCACGCGCGAACTCGTACGCATCGCCAGGTGCACGCCGCAATCCGTCCAGGTGGTGTTCGTCGAGGCAGACAAGGGCAATTGGGCGGTGGGCGGCGTGCTCGCCGATGAGGTCAAGCCGGGCTGAAACTTGCTGCGGGCGGGACTTGACGCCACCGATGCTCAATCGGCCCGACGGTATTCGAGGGTCAGGGTCCCGGTATGCTTCCGGTTGAGAAACTGCATGAACTGGCCGCGGAACTGTTCCGCGTGCAGATGCGCCACATCCTCCGCCCTCTGCGCATCCTGCTTCGCGATGGCGTCGATCATCTGCACATGATGATCGGCCAGCGCATGCACGGTCAGCTCGGAAGCAAGATCGGTGTAATTGAAATGAACATGCGTGATACGCTGGCCTTCCTCGAGCAGGCGGCGATAGAGGTCCTGAAAATAGCTGTTATGGCCGGCGATGGCGATCGCGAGATGAAAATCGTAGTTTGACTGGACGATGGGGATCGTGTCTCCCGTCTCGATTGCACGGGCGACGGCCTCCTCGAAACTACGTTCCGCCTCCTGGATGGCCTTCAGCTCGTCGGGCGTCCGGTGCAGGGCCGCCAGCCGCGTCACCACACGTTGCAGCAGATCCAGCGCATCGAGGAATTCCGGCACGCGCTGAATGTCCATCGGCGCGACCACGGCGCTGCGATTGGGCAGGATGACCACAAGCCCTTCGCTGGACAGGCGCGCCAGCGCCTCGCGCACGGGCGAGCGCGATATGTTGAACCGTTCTGCCAGGCTGAGCTCGTCGAGCGGCGAGCCGGGCGGCAGTTTCACCTGGAGGATCTCCTTCTTGACCGCGCCGTAGACCCTGGCGCTGCTGGTCTGCTTCGGCGCGGTCCGGTGGCGTGTTTCGGGATCCATCGGGCCTCCGGTCAGGAGCGGCGCACATTCCGCAATTGCTTGCGGAAATTGTCGTGCCGGACGTGCCCGGACGAGCGTTTGCCCGCCGGCGCACCGGCCCCCCGCGCAGTCCCGGCAGCGCCGGCAAGCACAGGTTCGCCGTCGAACTGCAGCACCGGCCTGTGCATTTTGAATCGTTCCTCCAGCCCGGGGTCCCCCAGCTGCCCCGAGCTTTGCATATTTATTGTCGACAGCCTATGGACGCCCGGGCAGGCCTGTCAAGGCGAGTCGGCCCGGCGAAATTCCACTCAGCCCGTTGCGTGCAGATCGAGCACGACCTTGCTGGCGCCGCCGGAGAGCGCCGCTTCGAACCCGGCGGCAAAGTCGTCGAAAGCGAACCGGTGCGTGATCACCGGTGAAATGTCGAGACCCGATTCGAGCATGGAAACCGCCTTGTGCCAGGTGTCGAACATTTCCCGGCCATAGATGCCCTTGAACTGCAGGCCCTTGAAGATCGCCCGGTTGAGATCGACCGTGACCGGCGCGCCGAATATGCCGAGCAGGCCGATCCGCCCGCCATGGTTCATGACCTCGATCATCGACTGCAATGCCGCCCCCGCGCCGGACATTTCGAGTCCGACATCGAATCCTTCCCGCATGCCCAGATCGTGCATCACGTCGGCGAGCGACTCGCGCTGCGGGTTGACGCCGCGGCTGGCGCCCATGCGCGCCGCCAGCGCCAGCCTGCTGTCATTGATATCGGTCACGACAATGTGCCTTGCCCCGACATGGCGGCAGACGGCCGCCGACATCAGCCCGATCGGACCGGCGCCGGTGATCAGCACGTCCTCGCCGGCCAGGTCGAAGCTCAGCGCCGTATGCACGGCATTGCCGAGCGGATCGAGCACGGAGGCGAAATCGTCGGGGATGGTATCCGGCAGCGGATAGACATTGTGCGCCGGGATGACCAGATAATCGGCGAAGGCACCGGGACGGTTGATGCCGACCCCTTTCGTGTCGCGGCAGAGATGCTCACGCCCCGCCCTGCAATTGCGGCACACTCCGCAGACAATATGGCCCTCGCCCGAGACGCGCTGGCCGACTTCGAGCCCCTGCACGCCGTCTCCGAGCCGGTCGATATGGCCGACATATTCATGGCCGACGATCATCGGTACGGGAACGGCGCCGGCGGCCCATTCATCCCATTTCCAGATGTGGAGGTCGGTGCCGCAGATCGAGACCTTGTCGATGGCGATGCGCACTTCGCCGGGCCCCGGCTCGGGCACCGGCATGTCGCGCATGACCAGCCCCGGTCCCGCCTTCTCCTTTACCAGCGCCCGCATCGCAGTCTCCCTTCAGAGAATTCCGCAGGCCCTGCCTGCCTCGGCAAAGGCGGCGATGGCCCGGTCGATATCGTCCGGCGAGTGGGCGGCGGACATCTGCGTGCGGATCCGCGCCTTGCCCTGGGGCACCACCGGATAGGAAAAGGCAACGACGAAAATGCCACGCCGGCCCAGCTCCGCCGCCAGTTCCGCCGCCCTGGCAGCATCGCCGATCATCACCGGAATGATCGGATGCTCGCCGGGGACCAGCTCGAATCCGGCGGCTTCCATGCCGGACCGGAACCGCCTGGCATTGTCGACGAGACGCTGGCGCGCATCGTGCGCGTCGCGGGCAATGTCGATCGCCGCCAGGCTGGCGGCGCAGATGGACGGCGCCACGGCATTCGAGAAGAGATAGGGCCGCGCCCGCTGCCGCAGCATGGCGACGATCGGCGCGGGACCGGCAACATAGCCGCCGGAAGCGCCGCCGAGCGCCTTTCCGAGCGTGCCGGTGAGAATGTGGACCCTGCCCTCGACGCCGCAATGTTCGGGCGTGCCGGCGCCATTGCTGCCCATGAACCCGGTCGCATGGCAATCGTCCACCATGACCAGCGCGTCATGCTGCTCGGCGAGTGCGCAGATCCCGGGCAGATCGGCAATGATCCCGTCCATGG
Source organism: uncultured Rhizobiaceae bacterium (assembly GCA_964386015.1). GTDB lineage: Bacteria > Pseudomonadota > Alphaproteobacteria > Rhizobiales > Rhizobiaceae > CAYLGY01. Next base: position 4,086 of record CAYLSN010000078.1, read on the forward strand.
AAAAGACGCCGTCGGTGACGATCAGGCGGTGCCGCGCATCTCTTGCCGCCACCAGCTGGCGCTCAAGATCCGCCATGTCGTTGTTGGCGTAACGGAAGCGCTGCGCCTTGCACAGGCGGATGCCGTCGATGATCGAGGCATGGTTGAGGGCGTCGGAGATGACCGCGTCCTCCGGGCCGAGCAGGGCCTCGAACACGCCGCCATTGGCGTCGAAACAGGAAGGGAAGAGGATGCAGGCCTCCATGCCGAGGAATGCAGCCAGCTTCTCCTCCAGCTGCCGGTGCAGATCCTGCGTGCCGCAGATGAACCGCACCGACGCCATGCCGAAGCCATGGCTGTCGAGCGCCGCCCTCGCCGCCGCGATCAGCCGCGGATCATTGGCAAGACCGAGATAATTATTGGCGCAGAAATTCAGCATCGGCAGGGGACCGCCGGTCCCCGCCACCGAAATGCCGCTTCCCTGCGGGGAGACGATGACGCGCTCCTCCTTCCACAGGCCGGCGGCGCGAATCTCCTCCAGTGTCGTTTCAAGGTCTCGCAGCAAGGCTCGACTCATCCGGTCCCTCCTCCATGTCCCCTTCTGGCACTTCTTCCCCCGTGCCGCTGTGCCGATCGGCACATCCGTCAATCCTGTCTCGCGGCACCCTGGCCGGTATCGCGCAGCACGGCCTGCAGGTCGTCCGGCCGGTCCACATCGGTCGCGGCGGCCGGTCCGATCTCGACCTCGACGATCGCGGCGCTGCCGGCGGCAAGGAGCCGGCGCGCTCCCTGGTCGCCGTCAATCTCCATCGCCGCGGCGAACAGTGCCCGCGGCAGGATCACCGGGTTTCCGGCCCTGCCCGAAGCGGTGGCGCGAACCGCCGCCTCGCCTCCCGCCGCGACAAAGGCCTCGATCAGCCGGCGATAATCCCGCGCCGTCAGTTCGGGCATGTCGGCGAGCGCGATCAGCGCGCCGCGGGCGTCCTCCGGCAATGCCCGCAGACCATGCCGAAGCGACCCCGCCATGCCTCCGGCATGCTCGGGATTGTGTACCAGGCGCAGCTTCAGCCCGGCCAGCGCCCGCTGCACCTGCAGTGCCTCATGCCCCGTCACGGCGACCACCCCGGCCGGCTCCGCCGCCAGCAGCCTTTCCGCCACGCGGCGCACCATGGGCTGGCCGCCGATTTCCATCAGCAGCTTGTTTTGCCTGCCCATGCGGCGGGACTGCCCCGCCGCCAGCAGCACGGCATGCACCGCCATTTCCGGCGTCGCCATCATGCCGCCCGGGGCGGGGTTTCCGCAAGCGGCCGCTGCCGCAGCGCCCGGATCACGGAACCCAGCACCGCCACCGCGATCTCGGCGGGATTGGCCGCGCCGATGTCGAGCCCGATCGGCGCCTCGATGCGCTCCGTCTCGTCCCTGCCGAGCCCCGCCGCGTGCAGGCGCTCCAGCCGCTGCGCGTGGGTCCTGCGGCTGCCCAGCGCGCCGACATAGAAGCAGCCGGCAGCCAGTGCCGCGATCAGCGCCGGATCGTCGATCTTCGGATCGTGGGTGAGCGCCGCCAGTGCCGTCCAGGCATCGAGCGGCTCCTGCGCCAGCACGTCCTGCGGCCAGCCGGCCCTGAGGACCGTGCCCGGAAAGCGCCCGGGTGTGGCAAAGCCGCTGCGCGGATCGATCACCCTCACGTCGAATCCCGCCAGCGCTGCCATGGGCGCGAGACTCTGGCTGACATGGACCGCGCCGATGATGACGAGGCGGGGCGCCGGCAGATGCACGTTCAGGAACCAATCCTCGCCATCGGCACGCACCAGCCCGGCGCGTCCGGTCCGGAAAGCCGCGGCCACCGCCTGGCCGAGTTCGCCCGCCACCGGCTCGCCCTCGCGCACGGCGCGGTCGCGGCCGTCGGCCAGCTGGACGACGTGCACCACCGCGCGTCGCTGGCGGACGCTGTCATTGATCTTGCGCAGGACGAGCGGATCCATCGGCGGCTCCCTCAGCCGAGCCGTTCGAGCCGGACGCGGATGCGGCCGCCGCAGGACAGCCCTGCCCGCCAGGCGGTTTCGTCGGCAACGCCGAATTCGAGCATTTTCGGCTCGCCCGTGGCAAGGACTTCCGCCGCCTCGGCCAGCACCTCCGCCTCGACGCAGCCGCCCGAGACGGAGCCGGCGAAATTGCCGTCGCCGTCGATGACCAGGTGGCTGCCCGCCGGGCGCGGCGCCGATCCCCATGTCTCGACGACGGTCGCGATCGCCACGTCGCGCCCTTCGCCCATCCACTCCTCGGCGACGAATAGCGGGTTCTTCGCGCCGTGATCGCCCTCGTCCACAGGCATTTCCGCCTCCTTCTGCCCCGGCCCTTCCGGCGGGTAGCGCCCGTGCCGGCCAGCTGTCCACTCCTATATAGGCCGCAAGGCGGCATTTCCAGACGCGCCGATGCATTGCGCCATGGCTCCTGCCGACATAAACCTTGGACAAAGGCAGCAGAGTTCACGCATGCGTCGCTTCCCCTTTCTGTGCATTGCCGCGCGCGCTGGCGGCACCGTCATTGCCGGGGCGGCCGAGCGGGTCGGCATCGCCGCGCCCCTGACCGGGCCCTATGAAGTGCTCGGTCGCCAGATCGAGCAGGGCGCGGTCGCGGCCGCTGAGGCCGCAGGGGCGGAGATCGTCGTCGTCGATGACGAATGCACCGCCGAAGGCGGCAGGAAGGCCGCGGCCCGGTTCCTCGCCGAGGAGCTGGCCGTGGTCGTCGGATTTCTCTGCAGCGAAGCGATCGAGGCGGCGCTGCCCCCGCTCACCGATGCCGGAATTGCCGTCATTACGCCGGGCGTTCGCGCGACCGGGCTGACCGACCGGCGCCGGCGCACCGGCTGGCTCGTCTACCGCACGGCGCCGCGCGGCGACCAGGAGCGCCTCGCCATCGGGCGCATTCTGGCGCGGCAATGGCAGGATGTCCCCTACGCCATTCTCGACGACGGCACGCTGTATGGCCGCGACCTCGCCGAAAGCCTGCGGTTCGCCATGGAGGAGGCGGGGCACTCCCCGGCGCTGACCGAGACCTTCCGTCCCGACGGGGAAAGCTACGCCGCGCTCGTCGGCAGGCTGCGCCAGGCCGGAATCGCGCATGCCTTCGTCGGCGGACAGGCGCATGACATCGCCCGGATCGGCCAGGATGCTGCGGCGCTCGGCTTCGCGCTGGTGCTGGCGGGGGGAGAAGTCCTGCGCACCGCCCCCTCCCCCTTGCCGGCCGGCACGCTGATGATTGCCCCGGCCGAGCCGGAGGGCGAGGCCATCGGGCGGTTGCGGGCGGCCGGCGGCGCCGGCTACGCCCTGCCTGCGCTTGTCACGGTCGAGATCGCCCTCGCCGCCTTGCGCCGGCACGAGGCAGCGGGACTGCCCTTGCAACAGGTCCTCGAATCGGAAACATTCGCCACGTCGGCGGGGAGCTTTGCCTTTGACGGCAAGGGCGATCTGCGCGGCGACCCCTATCGTCTCTTCCGCCACGACGGCGCCCGCTTCACAACGGCAGACCCATGAGCAACCACAGCCACGGCCCGCGCAACTCGATCAGCGACATTGCCGGGATCGAGGTGGGAAATGCACAGCATGCCGGTCTGCGTTCCGGCGTCACCGCCGTATTGTGTCCGCCCGGCACGGTGGCCTCCGTGGCGGTTCTGGGCGGCGCGCCGGGAACGCGCGAGACGGATCTGCTCGATCCCGCCAACAGCGTCGAGACGGTCGACGCCGTGCTGCTGTCGGGCGGTTCCGCCTTCGGGCTGGACGCTGCCTCGGGGGCGCAGGCATGGCTGCGCGAGCAGGGCCGCGGTCTCCAGGTCGCCGGCATGTGCATTCCCATCGTCCCGGCGGCAATCCTGTTCGACCTTGCCAATGGCGGCGACAAGGACTGGGGCCGGTTTCCGCCCTATCGCGAGCTCGGCTATGCCGCCGCGGCCAATGCCGGCTCCGATTTCGCCATCGGCACGGCCGGCGCCGGCTATGGCGCGCTGACCTCCACGACCAAGGGCGGCCTCGGCACCGCATCGGCGCGGCTGTCGAACGGCAGCACGGTCGCGGCGCTGGTCGCGGCCAACCCTGTCGGCACGGTCACCATTCCCGGCACCCGGCACTTCTGGGCGGCGCCCTTCGAGATCGGCGAGGAATTCGGCGGGATCGGACTGCCGGACCCGATGCCTGCCTCGGCGCGGCTGCTGGCGACCAAGCTGCGCGAGGCGCAATCCTTCGGCGCTAATACCACGATCGGGATCATCGCCACGGATGCGGCGCTGACCAAGGCCGAGGCGCGGCGGCTCGCGATCGCCGCGCATGACGGCTATTCGCGCGCCATCTGGCCCAGCCATACTCCGCTCGACGGTGACCTCATCTTCTCGCTTTCCACCCGCGCCGGGCCGGCGCCGGACACTCCGCTCGCCATGATGGAACTCTGCGCCGTCGCCGCCATGACCATGGCGCGGGCGGTGGCGCGCGGCATCTACCCTGCTGCCGCAATGGAGGGCGACCTCCTGCCCGCCTGGTCGCAGCTCGCCTGAGCCGGCCATTGAGCCCGGCCGGCGCCTCTGGTACAGCAGCGGCGCGAACGCAGGAGCAAAGGCAGGAGCGCGCATGATCCCCCGTTACTCACGCCCGGAAATGACCGCCATCTGGGCCCCGCAGACCCGGTTCCGCATCTGGTTCGAAATCGAGGCGCATGCGGCGGATGCCATGGCGGAACTCGGCATCATTCCGGCAGAGGCGGCGCGCCGGGTGTGGGAAAAGGCAGGTGAAGTCGAGTTCGACATCGCGCGCATCGACGAAATCGAGCGCGAGACCCGCCACGACGTCATCGCCTTCCTCACCCATCTCGCCGAAATCGTCGGTCCCGAGGCCCGGTTCGTGCATCAGGGCATGACATCCTCGGATGTGCTCGATACCTGCCTTGCCGTGCAGCTGGCTCGGGCGAGCGACCTGCTGCTGCGCGATCTCGACGAATTGCTCGCGGCGCTGAAGCGGCGCGCGCATGAACACCAGCATACGCTGACCATCGGCCGCAGCCATGGCATCCATGCCGAGCCGACG
>CAYLSN010000079.1:0-9072 GCA_964386015.1 uncultured Rhizobiaceae bacterium
CGCCACCCCTTCGCCATGTACGAGCCGTGAGCTGTCATATCCCGTCGCAGCCTCGAGCGCATGGCCGAAGGTGTGGCCGAGGTTGAGGAGCGCGCGGTCGCCGCTCTCGCGCTCGTCGCGGGCCACGACGTCGGCCTTCGCCCGGCAGGCTTCCGCGATGGCGTGCTCGCGCGCTTCACCCCCGGCAAAGACCTCCTGCCAGTTGGCCTCCAGCCAGGCGAAGAATTCCGGCCGGTCGATCAGGCCATACTTGACCGTCTCGGCATAGCCCGCGCGGAACTCGCGCGGCGGCAGCGTGTCGAGCACGCCGGTATCTGCCAGCACCAGTTTCGGCTGGTGGAAGACGCCGACCAGGTTCTTGCCGTGGGCGGTATTGATGCCGGTCTTGCCGCCGACCGACGAGTCGACCTGCGCGAGCAGGGTGGTCGGCACCTGCACGAAATCCATGCCACGCCGGACGATGCCGGCCGCGAAGCCCGAGAGGTCGCCCACCACGCCGCCGCCGAGCGCAATCACCACATCGCGCCGTTCGAGCCGGGCGGCGAGGATGGCGTCCACCACGGTTTCCAGCACCGGGAAGCTCTTGCTCTGCTCGCCCGCGGGCACGCGGATCGCCGTGCCCTGGATCCCGGCAGCCTTGAGACTTTCCTCGATCGTGGCAAGATGCAGCGCGGCGACGTTTGCGTCCGTGATGATGGCGGCACGCGCGCCGGGCATGCGTGCGGCGATTTCCTGGCCCGCCCGCTCCAGAAGGTTTCTGCCGATCAGGATGTCGTAGGCGCGCTCTTCCAGGCCCACGCGGATTGTTCTGGCGGTCGTCATTGTGGCTTTTTCTTCTTCCTCTTTCTTTTCCTCGGTGCGGGAAGGTGTTGCAGCAGACCGGCGATGACCTCCGCCGCGATCTGATCCTTGGAAACGTCGCGGGAGTGTATGGTGACGTCCGCCAGCGAATAGACGGGGCAGCGCGCCGCCATTAGCCGTTCCATGACCTCGCGCGGGTTTTCCGTGTTGAGCAGCGGGCGGTTCTGGCGCCTGGAAACCCGGTTCATCAGCGTTTCGATGTCCGCCTTGAGCCAGACCGACACGCCCCGCCGCTTGATGTTGTTCCTCGTGGTCTCGCTCATGAACGCGCCGCCGCCCGTGGAGATGACCTGCGGACCGTTGCGCAGCAGCCGTTCGATGACGCGCTCCTCAAGCGCGCGGAATTCCGGTTCACCGTAGGTGGCGAAAAGTTCCGGAATTGTCATGCGCGAGACTTTTTCGATCTCGTGGTCGCTGTCATGGAAGGGGAGGTTGCACATCGCGGCCACCCGCCGTCCGATGACGGTCTTGCCGGCGCCCATGATGCCCACGAACACGATGCTCCGTCGGCCGAGTCGCTTGAGCAGACGGGCGGTGTCGGAAGGATCTTTTTCGGTCACGGCCGTCACCGGCGGGGTAGCGGTATCGAATGGCATTCTGCGTCAAGCGGCTGGTAACAATACGGGTATAATCTAGTGCTTCATCGACATCCATAAGCTGGTCGTCGGAAAACAGGAATAGGAAAACGCCACCTATGCCCACCCTTACCAGGCTCGTTGTTATCCTCTTCCTCCTGGCGTGCTGTATTTATGTGGTGATGTACGGACTGGCGGAGTTTGTCGAGCCAAGACGGGTTGAGACGATTCTCGATGTGCCGGTGGAGCAACTCCCATGAGTGGGTCGGGTGCGCAGATTGAAGCTTTTCTCGAGATGATGGCGGCCGAACGGGGCGCCAGCGACAACACGTTGCGCTCCTACCGGCGCGATCTCGAGGATGCGGAAGCCTTCTTTTCCGCGACGGGCGGCAGCCTCGTGAACGCGGGCACCGCGGGTATCAGCGCCTGGATCGCGGACATGGGCAAGCGCCATTTCGCCACCAGCACGGTGGCGCGCAAGACCTCCGCTGTGCGGCAGTTCTTCAAGTTTCTCTACACCGAGGGTGTACGTGGCGACGACCCCACCGGCCTGCTTGACACTCCGAAGAAGGTGCGGGCCCTGCCGAAGATCCTCTCGGAAAAGGAGGTGCGGCGGCTGCTGGACCGTGCGGAGGAGGAAGCCCGCGCAGCCGAGCCTGGCTCCTCCCAGCGTTTGGTGGCACAGCGGCTATCTACGCTGCTGGAGCTGCTCTATGCGACGGGGCTGCGCGTCTCCGAGCTGGTTTCTCTTCCCGTGACGGTGGCGAAAAGGGACGACCGTTTCTTCCCTGTGCGGGGCAAGGGCGGCAAGGAGCGTGTCGTGCCCCTGTCCGCGCGGGCGAAAAAGTCGATTGCTGCGTGGATGGAAGAGCGCGCGCGCCACCCTGGCATGGCGGATAGTCCGTTTCTTTTCCCGGCTGGCTCAAGGCAGGGCTATCTGCCCCGCCAGGTCTTTGCGCGGGAGCTGAAGCTGTTGAGTGCGCGGGCTGGCATCCCCACCGCCAAAACTTCGCCACATGTATTGCGTCATGCCTTTGCGAGTCATCTGCTGCAGAACGGCGCTGACCTGCGTGCGGTCCAGCAGCTGCTTGGACATACGGACATATCGACGACCCAGATCTACACGCATGTGCTGGAAAAACGGCTTCGGGACCTTGTGCAGAACAACCATCCGCTTGCCGATTAGTCGGTTGACCGCTATGTGAAACCGGACACTGGTTAGCCAGATACCAGGGCTGACCTCACGAATTCCTACCGATTTGGCGGGTTGATGTACAACTATCTGGATTTTGAAAAACCGGTTGCCGATCTCGAGGGCAAGATTCTGGAGCTGAAGAAGCTCACGGAAAGCGGCGAGGCAGTTGATGTCGCCGATGAGATCGCCCGGCTGGAGAAGCGCTCGAAGGATGCGCTGCGGGATCTCTACAAGGCACTGACGCCCTGGCAGAAGGCGCAGGTGGCGCGTCATCCGGATCGGCCCCACTGCATGGATTACGTGAAGGCTCTCTTCACCGATTTCACGCCTCTGGCGGGCGACCGTACCTTCGGTGAGGACCGGGCCATCGTTGCGGGCTTTGCCCGTTTCAAGGGACAGTCCGTGGCGATCATCGGCCAGGAGAAGGGCAATGACACGCAGAGCCGCCTGCGTCACAACTTCGGCATGGCCCGTCCGGAAGGCTATCGCAAGGCGATCCGTGTCATGGACCTTGCCGACCGCTTCGGCATTCCGGTGATCTCGCTCGTCGATACGGCCGGTGCCTATCCCGGGGTCGGTGCGGAGGAGCGCGGCCAGGCGGAGGCCATTGCGCGCTCCACCTCCAAGTGCCTGTCGCTCAAGGTCCCCAACATCGCAGTCGTCATCGGCGAAGGCGGTTCGGGCGGCGCGATTGCGATCGCCACGGCTAATCTTGTCTATATGCTGGAGCACTCGATCTACTCCGTCATCTCGCCGGAGGGAGCGGCCAGCATTCTCTGGCGCGACGCGACGCGCGCCAAGGACGCCGCGACCAACATGAAGATCACGGCGCAGGACCTGCTGCAGCTCAAGGTCATCGATGGCATCATTCCGGAACCGGTGGGCGGCGCGCACCGTGACCCTGCCGCGGCCATCGAGGCGACGGGCCGGACCATTGAAGAGGGCTTCGCCCAGCTTGCCGCGCTTGGACCCGACTATCGGGAGCTGCGCCGCGAGAAGTTCCTCGCCATCGGCCGCACGCTCTGACGGCAGCGGTCGCCAGGCGGCTAAGGTCCGGGAACGTCGTCTGTCCCTGAGCGGCCAAGTCGGAGCTTCCGGGCGATCAATCGTAGCGCCGGGCGGACTCCTAGCTAGGCAGGTGGCCGTGCGAGCCGGCCATCTCTTGCCGCTGTCGATAGCAGCAGTTCAGAGCGGTCCCCCATGCGCGCGAGCTGCTATCAACATCCACTGGTATTGGCGTGGAACGCTGTTCCATAATTTCCGGTACTTCGTTGTATCCTGATTTGCAGCACTGCCTCGACAGCGCATGTGATAAGAGGCCTTCTCACGCAAGACTACCAGTGTGCAGAAACGCGCACTCAATTGGGAGCGAGCTGGCACGCGTGCCCTTAAGATGAGATTCGACAGTCGCAACGGCACAAGCCATGTACGGCGTAAGAAATTACCATTGGCCGACGGAAGGCCGCAGGCCAATGGTATGATTATTCCCAGATAATGGCGCTTTATGGCTTTCCCACGGGAATTGTTTCTGCCGACAGAACGTCCTTCGTCAGCTCCGTCTGGCCCGGCTTGTAACCGTTGAACGAAAGGATGTAGGCGATGATGTCTAGGTACTCCTGGTCGCTCAGCTGTCCTTGGCGGCCCGGAGGCATGGTGGTGCTGATGCGCTCGAAACGCTCGTTTACCGTCTGGCGTTGCCAGGCGAAGTTGAACGAACCGCCTGTGAGGTTTGACGCTTCGGAAATTGTGGCGACCAGATCCAGCCCATGGCAGGTTGCGCAGTTGGCCTCGTAGGCTGCCTTGCCACGTTCTGCCTGTTCCGGGGTGAAGATACCGTCTGCCGCAGTCAACGACAGTGCTGGCGAAGTGGCCACCAACGACATCCCAAGCACATAAACGCAGCCCTGAAAAAATTTTGTGATAGAGATACTCATTCCTCCTCCCCAAGTCAGCCGGAAGCCCAGCAGTTTGATGATAGCTTGGTCATTCGTTATGTACACACAAGAATCCAAGGAAGTTCAATTGTGAGACATATTGCCGCAATCTGGACTGCTTAACTTCTATAGGAGGCCATGACAGACTTGATAAGGCGAAAGGAGGAGAGTTTCGCCGGAAGTACAGTGTGAACGTCCGTTGGGGAGGAATAGGTTATGTCAGCGCACGATCAGGAACATCAGAACAAGGTAAGCAGGCGCGCATTTCTCACGTCTGGCATTGCCGTGGGTGCGGGTGCCGCCGTGGCTGCCGGATCTGCGCTTCCTGCTGCTGCTCAGCAGGAAGAAATCAAGTGGGACATCGAATATGACGTAGTGGTGGTCGGCGCCGGTGCGACCGGCCTGCCTGCGGCCATCGCTGCGCGTGATCAAGGGGCATCAGTGCTGGTCGTCGAAGCCAATTTCGACGTCGGTGGCAAGATGATGCTGAGTGGCGGCCAGATCCGCATTGGCGGCGGCAACAGGCTGCAGAAGGAATACGGCGTCGAGGATTCGCCCGAACAGGTTTTCCTGGACTGGATTCGACACGATAGCAAGTATAGCCGCTACTCTGATCGAGAGATCATCCGGGTATTCGCGGATCACAACCTCGAAGCCTTTGATTTCCTCGAGGCCAACGGCATCACTGAATGGTACGAACTCGCTGGTCCGTCCCAGATCGAATCGGTGGCGCGCCGTGTGACACCGCATGAGTGGCCGGTACGTGAGGAGGTCGTCGCCCATGATCAGAATCGGCGCGGTTCCGGCATTGTGCGTCCGTTGGAGCGCAGCGCCCGCAACAAGGGCGTGGAGTTCCTGCTTGAGCATCGCATGATCAAGCTGCACCGAGAAGGGCATCTCGAGGGGCGGGTGATTGGCATCACCGCCGTCAAGGTGGACCGCTTCTTTAACAGTCTTGACACCACGGTCAACATTCGCGCGCGCAAGGGCGTGATCCTTGCCACGGGCGGTCATTCCGGCAACTTGAACCTGCGCCGAGTGTTCGATCCTCGCCTGACGGAAGAATATCAGCCTCACGGTACCGTTTGGGCATTTGAGAACGGTGACGGCGAGATCCAGGCGATGGCCGTCGGTGCCTCGCTCTGGGCGACCGCCAATCAGACGACGGAGATCGGCTCCGCTCTGGACAAGGGGCGACTCGGCGTCGAGAACAACTACGTGCGCGGCTACATCAAGCCGGAAAGCGTGGCATTCTTCCGGGCCCGCGCCATGGGTCTTGAGGTTAACGACTGGCAGAACGTTGTCCTCGTTCGCGAGAACGGCAAGCGCTTCTATGACGAGACCAAGGGCGACTACGAATACTTTGCCACGGCAATGGCGTGGTCGGGCGATCCGGACCGCTTGAACGGCGGAGGCCCCATTTGGGCGATTTTTGACCAGGATGCGGTTGAGCGTACGGGCTGGAACGTTGAACCTCCGTACGTCGACAAGGATGCCGGCTACTTCTTCCAGGCCGATACCCTTGAGGAGCTTGCCGCACAGGTCATCAAGAACAAGTACCAGTGGCGTCCGATGCCGGGCGAGAACTTGGTCGAGACGATCCAGAAGTTCAACAGCTACGTAGACGCCGGCCAAGATCCGGAGTTCAAGCGACCGATGGCGGGTGCATTCAAGGTTGCACGTCCCCCATTCTATGCGGCTTGGGCCACTCCGGTCCACCATGACTCGCTTACCGGCCTGCGCATCAACACAAAGGCTCAAGTCATGGACATCTTTGGCAATGTCATCCCGGGTCTCTATGCCGGCGGTGACACGATGGGCGGTTTCGCCCTGCACGGCCTTGGTCGCGCCATCGTCTTCGGAATGATTGCAGGTCGCGAGTGCGCGAAAGAGCAGGTCTGAGGCTTTCAGCGATGACCGTGTGCAGCGGGACAATCCCCGCTGCACGTGTTTGCAGGGCCCTGCAAAATTATTCTTGATTACACCAGGTCAGAAACCGGGCCATGAACGCTGCAGAGACTCTGTTCGCTGTCCCTGTCGAGGAGAGTTTTGCCTATCTCCCTGTCGGGCAGGAAGTTGTCCTTAAGTTCCGTGTCAAAATGCCAGCGCAGGATGTGCCGAAAACAGCAACCCTCATCCTGGGCGGTCAGTCCTGGAACGGCGCGCTGTCTTCGCCGGAAGATGCGGCAGACAGTTTTGAGGCAGTTTTTCATGTGAGGTTGCCGCAAACGGCAGATGAACATCCATGGCGCCTGACGCTTGGGGAGGATGGATCGAGCGCGGAGGGCGTTCTCCGCACACAGCCATTGCGTGTGCGCCTGATGAGCTATGGCGCTCCTGCCGTCCTTTTCGATGAACCCCGCGCCCGCTTCCATGTCACCGCGTGCTGCATCGACGGCGTGACCATGGCGGGAAAGCAAATCGAGATCTTTTCGCTGAATGATCCTTCAGTGTCGCTGGGTGTGTGGACCCTGTCCAATGAACCCGAACCCAAGAGCCAAGGGGTCTTTAGAGCCGACATCGAAATCGATATTCCGTTAGAGGCTGGCCTGTATCAGTACGGTGCGCGCTTGGCCGATGGCGCAGTTCCGCTGGCCTGCGATGCGTCCGAATGTGCCGTTTCGATCGAGCGCGCTCCGCAGACGCTTGAAGAACTCAGAGTCACCGTGCTCGACGCTGAAAGTGAGGCGCCCCTTGAAGGGGTGGCAGTTCGTTCCGGCAAGTATCAGACGATGACTGAGGCGGATGGGCGGGCCGTGCTGCGGGTACCGCCGGGTCCGGTGACTGTAATCTGTTACAAGAGCTCATACGATATTCCGCAAGCTCAGACGGAGATTAGCGGTCCCTCCGAGCTGGTTGTGAAGGGCCGGTTCGTCCCGCCGCCTCCGCCTCCGTGGGAGCAGTGAGACATATCGCCGAGCATGTCCGGGTGGCTGGTCCTCTTCTGCAAGAGCAGACGGCATTGCCGCACGTACACCTGGACGCCCCTTAATGGAAGGCACCTTGAACAGCGGATGACATGAGAGGATGGATTGGAAGTCACATCAAGCGTCTGGGCGAATGCCGGCTCGGTCGCGCTTGAGGACGGGGAAGTGATGGTCTTGATCGGTCCCCGGGCACGCGGATTTCGGCACGCGTAATTGCTGTCCGATTGACAAGGAACGGCATCCATCGCCTGTGTCAGTTGGGACAGGCGCGGGCTTTCATCTGCATCAGAGCAGGGAAAGGTGCCGTTTTCGTATATGGACAATGCAGCGGCCCCCATCCATTAGCTCCAACCCTCGTCAATGGGACATCGTTGCACTGACGTTGAAATTTACATGCAATGACCGGGATCCGCAACCACGTTCGTCCTTTGGCAGGGCAGACGGAGTGCGGGTGCGCAAAGGACCTATCCCTTGCGAAGCAGGCGGCGGAGCCAGTTGCGTATTCCCTTCGCCCGCGTGCGTGTATGCCGGTAAAGCGCGAGCTGTGTCTCCGCCTGGCGGGCCGCCCGTTCGCTGTCGGGGGAAAGCCCCACCACGAAGGCACCGATGGTGCATCTTTCGCTCCACAGCCGCGACATCAGCGGATGGTTCGGTTCGGCGCAGGAATCGCTTTCCATGATGTTGGGGTCCTCCAGATGATTCCTGGTTACCTCCATCATCAGCAGCGTTCCGGGTGAATGCTGGGCGAGGGAATCGTCGAAGCCGGTCTTCCACGTCTAGGCGACGCCTGAGGCGGTGAGCACGATCAGCACCGCGATCGTCGTGGTTCACAAGCGGCGTGCCGAGCAGCCCGAAAGGATTGGACCAAGTGCGCATGACCGGCACTGTCACCGGCACTGGGAGAAGTTCGATGGTGAACGGAACCAGCAGGCGCAGCCAGCTTCTCTCCCGCGTCTCGTCGCGAATGGCGGCAAGCCGGATATCCCTGTCGTCCAGCCGGGCATGGCCGGAGCGAGGAAGCGCGGACTGAAGTTTACGTTTGGCTCGATGGCCCGGGCGCAGAGATGGTCCAGTGCATCGAGCAGCTCGAAATTGGCCGAACGTAGCGGGCGAGCCGGCGCGTCGGACGGGATGGCAGCGCCTACTACCGGTACACTTCTAGAGCGGTTCCGTTTTTTTTCGAATCCGGTGGGGGGGATTCCCGTTTCGCCGATTTTGTGATTCAAGATGCTGGCTGGAGGGAGGAGGCCAGCATCGATGACGCGACCTCTGTCGAATGATCTTCGCGAACGTGTGGTTCAGGCAATCGCGGCGGGCGAGACATGCCGGGTGGCTGCTGCGCGGTTTGGTGTTGCGGTCTCGTCGGCCGTGAAATGGTCGCAGCGTTACCGGGCAACAGGATCAGTTGCGCCGGCGAAGATGGGCGGGTACCGCAAATTTGTGCTGGAGCCACACCGGGCATTCATCGTCGAGCGGATCAACCAGACGCCACAACTCACACTCCACCAGCTGAAGGATGAGCTGGCGTCGCGCGGGGTGAAGGTCTCGCACGACACGGTGTGGCGGTTTCTGCGCCGCGA
>CAYLSN010000080.1:0-7836 GCA_964386015.1 uncultured Rhizobiaceae bacterium
GCGCGACGGCGACAAGGAGCCGGACCGGACCAGCTGGCTGCGCGACGCGACGGGCGGCTCGGTCTATCTGCGCCTGTCCACCCGCGCCATCGAGCAGCCGGCAAGGCAGATGACCGCGGCGCTGGCCGAGGACATCATTCTCGGCGGATACTGGCTGCGCCGGCCGGGACCGAACGCACAGCTCGTGCTCGCCTGTTCGGGGGCGGTCACGCCGGAAGCGATCGAGGCGGCCGGCCTGATGGCCGAGGACCGGCGCGACATCGGCCTTCTCGCAGTCACTTCCGCCGATCGGCTGAATGCCGGCTGGACCGCCGCGCAGCAGGCGCGCGAGGCCGGGCTGGTGCATGCGCGCAGCCATGTCGAGCGTTTGCTGGCCGATCTGCCGTCCCATTGCGGCATCGTCACCGTCGTCGACGGACATCCGGCGACGCTGGCCTGGCTGGGCTCGGTCCACGGCCACAGGACGCGGGCGCTGGGCGTCGAGCATTTCGGCCAGTCCGGCTCGATCCCGGAACTGTACCGCCACTACGGCATCGATGCCCTCGGCATTGTCCGGGCAGCGGAAGCGCTGACGCCCGGAAGGCCGATCCGGCACCTCTCGCTTGCCTGGTGATGCGGTACGTGGAGGACGGGTCCGGCCGGGCCTTCGTCGGTCAGCCGAGAAGAAAGAAGGTCAGCATTCCGCCGAGCGTCGCCATTCCCGGATCGCGGCGGAACCGCATGATCGCCGCGACGACACCGAAGGAAAGTACCGCCGCCGCACCCTTGCCCGCGGCGACGGACGCAAGCAGCTCCGGAAGGATTACCGCGACCGCCATGGCGGCAAGCAGGCAGGGACCGAGCGCGTCGAGCCATGCCGGGCGGCTGCTGCTTTCCTTGCGACCGGCACCCAGGAACAGCGGCAGGATCCGGGTTGCACTGGTGAACAGGCCTACGGCGAGAATGACGATCCACAATTCGTTCATGACGGCCGGCCGGACGGAAGCAGCGCCGCCATTGCGCCAGCCGGAATTGCCAGCGACGCATGCCCGAGGGTAACGAAGCAGGCGGCGAGCACGCCCGCCAGCGCCATGCGGGGAAGCATGCCGCGGCTGGCCGCCGACCATGCCAGGGCGAAGAACAGCGCCGGCAACGCGAACTGGAGGGCGGCGCCGAGCCTCGGCGAGGCAGAGGCCAGCGCGTCGCCGATCGCGCTGCCGATGCCGGTGCCGGTCACCCAGACCGCAAGCGCCGTCGCGGCCAGTCCGATCAGCCAGGCCGAGTGCGGGTGGTGCGGGTCATCGGCGCCCACGGTCGTGGCGAACACCTCGTCGGTGAGGCCGTAGCCGAAAAGGATTCGGGTCCACCGCCGGGCGGGGATCCGGTCGGCCAGCACGATGCCGTAGAGAATGTGTCTTAGGCTTGCCGCCGCGCACAGGGCGGCCACGACCAGCAGCGGCGTGCCGGCGACGACGGAACTGAGGAGCAGCGCCTGATTGGCGCCCGAGAACATGGTCAGTGACCACAAGGCGCTGTGGAACGGCGAGAAGCCGAGTTGCGACGAAGCCGCGCCCAGTGCGAGAGCCACCGGGAAATAGGCGGCCGCGATGGGCAGTCCGGCGCGTACGCCCTGAGCGAAAGACTGCTGATGCTCCATGGCCGTTTCGGGGGTCGCGCGATCGAGGATGACCAGTCCTTACGGGTCGGCGGGGCCAATGGCAAGCCCCGCAGCCTTCCTGCCCGCCGGCCGGCATGGCGGCCGCAATCCGGGGCGGCAGCGCATGCGAAACTCCGGTCATCCCCGCGGATGGCCATTGCGCGCCCGGTCTTCCGCCGGCCAGCCAATATCCTTGCGGATCTGCTCCGGCAGCCGCCGGATCATGAGATAGGTGCGCAAACGCTGCCGCGCCTTGCGCCGCTCTTCGGCAAATTGCTTCAGCTTCGTGACGAGTCTCATGGGAGCCTCCTTCCTCGGGAAACCGGTCAGTCACGGAGCATGTGCGCAGATTGACGGTCAATCAAACGAAATGATATGATGATTTACTTCAACATAATTGAAGGATGAGGTAATGAACGTTCCGCTCAACCATCCGGTGCCGATGCTGGAACTCGATGTGCTGCGCACCTTCGTCGCGATCGCGGAGACCGGCGGTTTCAGCACCGCGGCCAATCTGGTGCTGCGCACGCCTTCGGCGGTTTCCATGCAGATCCGCAAGCTGGAGGAGATGCTTGGCCGGCAATTATTCGTGCGCGATGCCCGCAATGTCTCGCTCACCAATGAGGGAGAGATCCTGCTCGGCTATGCAAGGCGCATGCTGGCGCTCAATCGCGAGTGCGTGTCGAAATTCGTGGCGCCGGACATTTCGGGGATCGTGCGGCTCGGCTCGCCGGACGATTATGGCGAGCGGGTGCTGCCGCATGTGCTGAGCCGCTTCGCCCGTACGCATCCCTCGGTGGCCGTGGATGTCGTCATCGACCAGACGGTGAACCTTCGCCGCCGCATGGCCGAAAGGCAGCTCGACATCACGCTCTTTACCGTGTGCCGCGATGTGCCGGTCGACGCCGAGATCCTGCTGACCGACCGGATCATCTGGGGTGGCGCGCGCGGCGGCACCGCCCACCTGCGCGACCCGCTGCCGGTTTCCCTGTGGGAGGACGGCTGTGTCTGGCGGGCGGCGGCGCTGGAGGCGCTCGGCAAGGTGGGACGCGACTACCGGGTTGCCTACATGAGCGCCCATACCGCCGGGCAGCGAGCCGCCATCCTTGCCGACCTCGCCGTTGCGCCTTTGCCCAAATCCTTCATCAATGACGACATCGTCGTGCTCGATGAGGAAGAGGGTTTGCCGCCGCTGCCGAACTACCATCTGGCAATGATCGTTGCGCCGGATGCGCCGGCGCCGGTCCAGGCCGCCGCCGACCACATCCGCGCTGCCTTCGAGAGCTTCCGCGAGACCGGAAAGTTCTGACGATCCCCGGTTCGAAGGGCTCTACGCCGCCAGAACCTGCATCGCCTCGGCGGCGACGGCGAGCAGGGCGCGGTCGCGATACCAGGGAGCGCAAAGCTGCAAACCGACCGGGAGGCCCCTGCCTGTCCTGCCGGCCGGAATGCTGATCGCGGGATGCCCGCTGAGATTCTGCGGAAAGGTGAAAGGATACCAGGCGCCCCGGATCGTGCCGCAATTCTCGCCGTCGATCTCGATCTCGCCGTCCGGATCGACGTCGATGGGCAGGGGCGGCGCCGTGAGCGTCGGCGACACAAGCAGGTCGCAGCGCTCGAACAGGCCCTGCATGGCCTGGAACAGCCGCGTGCGCTGCGCGATCGCCTCCGACAGCTCGACCGCCGAGTGCCTCCGGCCCAGCGCCACGGCCTGGCGAAGGGTCGGTCCCACGAGGTCCTCGCGGCCATCGAGGAGGGGTCCGACCCGTGCGGCCAGCCCGACGCGCAGCAGCACGAGGAAAACCGGCTCATACGACTTTAAGTCGATTTCCACCGGCTCGATCCTGGCGCCGGCCTCTTCGAGGCGGGCAATGGCCGCGGCTACGACCGCCGCGGTCTCGCGCTCGACCCTGGCGCCACCGCTGGCGATGAATCCGAGCCGCAGGCCGCGCAGCGAAGCCGTGTCGTCATGCAGCAGGCTTGCCGCCTGTCCGTAGGGGTCGCGCGGGTCGGGCCCGGCAATGGCATCGACCAGCAGGCGGATATCCTCGACAGTGCGCGCCAGCGGACCGATGTAGGAATTGGCGCCGAACAGGTCCGGAAGCTGCAGATGCGGGATCAGCCCCAGCGACGGCTTGAACCCGACCACGCCGCAGCAGGAGGCGGGGATCCGGCTCGATCCGCCGCCATCCGTCCCCAGGGAGAGCGGACCCATGCCGGTGGCAACGGCGACAGCCGAGCCGGAGCTCGAGGCGCCCGGAGTGACCGAGGGATCGACAGGATTGAGCGTCCGGCCGAACAGGGGCGAAGTCGCCGATTGCAGATGGCCGAACTCGGGAGTGGTCGTCTTGCCGATCAGAATGGCCCCGGCCTGCCGGCAGCGGGCGACGGACACGGCATCGCTGGCGGGGACATGGTTCTCGAACAGGCGCGAACCCATGGTCGTGCGGATGCCGGCCGTATTGATCAGGTCCTTCGCCGAAAAGGGGATGCCGAGAAGGGGCGGCAGCTCGCCGCCGCGCATCAGCCGCTGCTCCGCTGCCCTGGCCCCGGCAAGCGCTTCTTCGCCGGCAACCGTGATGAAGGCGTTGAGTTCCCTGCGCGAATCGATCCGGCGCAGCACCGCCTCGGTGACCTCCACCGGCGAGATCTCCTTGCGGCGGATGTGCGCCGCGAGTTCGGTTGCAGTCATGTCGGCCGGATCGGTCATGCCCCGTTCTCCTAGTTCATCCAGCGGCCGCCGTCGATCAGCAGGCATTGCCCCGTGATGAAGCGGGCTTCGTCGCTGGCAAGAAATGCGATGGCCGCCGCCACGTCCTCCGGTTCGCCGACAAAGCCGGCGGGGGTCGCGGCCCGGATCTTCGCAATCACTGCCGCGGGCACGGCGTCATGCGCCCGGGTGCGGATGGCGCCCGGCGCGACGGCATTGACGGTGACGCCATGGGGAGCAAGTTCGCGGGCGAGCGCGCGCGTGAACCCGACGACGCCCAGCTTGGCGGCGGCATAGTCCGCGAGCCCGGCGTCGCCGGCGAAGGCGGCATCGCTCGACATGTTGACGATGCGGCCGCCGCGCTCGCGCATTGCCGGCGCAACCAGCCGCGACATGCGCATCGCGCTGAGCAGCGATACTTCCAGGACGAAGCGCCAGACTTCCTCGTCGGACTCATGAAACAGGGCGCTGCGGGCGCGCCCGCTCTGGCCGACATTATTCACCAGAATGTCGATGCAGCCGAATTCCGACCGGACGCTGTCGTGAAACTGTTCCAGCGTCGCGGCATCGGTGCAGTCGCCGTCAACCGCCAGCAGCCTGGATCGCTCGCCTTGGCCCAGTCGCGCACAGAGCGGCGCGGTGTCCAGATCGAGGACCGCCACCCGGCCGCCTTCGCGCAGGAAACGCAGCGCGGTCGCGGCGCCGATGCCGTCGCCGCCTCCCGTCACAATGGCAGTCCGCTGCGAAAAGCGCTGGGTCATCGCCGTTGCCTCAATGGAATGTCCTGCCGCCGTCAATGGCCATCGCAATGCCGGTGACATAGGAAGATTCGGCGCTGGTCAGCCAGGCGATGCCGGCGGCAATCTCGTCGGGGTCGGCAATGCGGGCGAGGGCATAACGCGCCCGCACCGCCGCCAGCTCCCGCTCGCCGGCTTCGCCTTCGGGAACCGAGCTGCGGAAAAGCGGCGTCTCTACCGCGCCGGGGCAGACGACGTTCACCCGGATTCCCGCCTCGGCGAGTTCCAGCGCCAGCGCCTTGGAGAACATCTGCAGCCCGGCCTTGGAGGCGCAATAGGCGCTGCGCTGTCGCAGCGGGCTCAGCCCGGCGCCGGACGAAACATTGACGATCGTGCCGCCCCCGGCCTGGCGTAAATGCGGGACCGCGGCGCGGCAGACCTTCATCGGACCGGCGAGATTGACCGCCATCAGCCGCTCCCAGGCTTCGTCGGTCATGCTTTCCACGCCGGCGACGAGGTCGATCCCGGCCGAATTGACCACGCCGTCGATCCCGCCCATCTGCGCGGCAGCCTGCTCCACCGCATGCAGGACGGCGGAGGAATCGGTGACGTCGGCGACCAGCCGCGCCGCTGCCGCAATGCCGTCCAGCTGCGTCAGTGCTTCGCCGTCGCGGTCGAGGCAGGCGACGCTTGCGCCCCCCGCGAGAAAGCGCCGCACGGCGGCCCTGCCGATTCCGCTGGCCGCGCCGGTGACCAGGATGCGCCGGCCCGCAAAGCTCATGCCGCCGCCTCCAGCCGCGGACGCATGTCGTCGACGATCTCGTCGCAGCGCCCGATCCAGACATCGCCACGCGCCAGCGCATGTTCGATCAGCCCTTCCAGCACGCCGATCCGCGACGGCTGTCCGATGATCTGCGGATGCATGCCGACCATCATCATGCGTCGCTCGGCATGGAGCACGTCGAACTCCGCCTTCCAGGCCTCGAGCAGAGCCGATGGCGCCTGCATGGTGCGGCCGGGGAGGACGATGGAATACTGGAAGAAGGGCGCATCATCGAGAACCCAGCGGAAGGGAAGCTCCACGATCTTCGTCTGCTTGCCGTCGACGGTGTGGATGTAGGGCGAATCGTCGTCGAAGAAATTCGAGGAATAGTCGAAGCCATGCTCCACCAGCAGCGGCATGGTGATGTCGCTGATCTCCGCCGCCGGCGAACGCCATCCCCGCGGCTTCCTGCCGGACGCGCGCACGATGGATTCGATGCCTTTTTCCATCTCCTCGCGCTCCTCGTCATGGCTGAGGTTCAGGATCCAGGAATGGCTGTAGCTGTGATGCGCCAGTTCGTGACCGGCGGCGAGGATGCGCTCGATCAGCTCCGGCCGCTGGTCGATGACGAGGCCCGGGACGAAGAAGGTGGTGCGGATGCCGTACCGCGCCAGCAGCTTCAGGATGCGGTCCGTGCCGACCTTCCAGCCATAGGCGCCCTGCGACATCAGGATGGGCCGCCGGGCATAGTTCGGGTCGCGCGCCGTCCACATGGTTTCGGCATCCAGATCGAAGGTGAGGAACAGCGGGAAGCCCCGCGAGGTCAGATGCATGGCGGAACCCTTAGACATAGCGGTGAAAGCCGGTCCAGCGCTCGGCAACGAGGAGCACGACCGCCGTGCCGACGATCAGCAGCGTCGAAACGGCGGCAACCCCAGGATTGACCCCCATTTCCACCGAGGTGAAGATCAGGATCGGCAGCGTCGTCTCCCGCGGGCCGGCGAGAAAGATCGTCACCGGGACATTCTCCATCGAGGTGACGAAGGCAAACAGGGCGCCCGCCACCAGGCCCGGCTTGATCAGCGGCAGCGTCACCAGGCGGAAGGTGGTCAGCCCGTCGGCTCCGAGCACGCGCGCGGCCTCCTCGACGGAAAGATCGATGCCGGCGAGGCTGGCCAGCGCCGAGCGCACGATGTAGGGAACGGTGATCACCACATGCGCGATCAGCAGGACGAGCAGCCCGCCCCGCATTCCGAGCAAAGTGAAATATTGCAGCAGCGCGACGCCGATGACGACGGAGGGCACGATCAGCGGCGCCATCAGGAACGAAGCCAGCGCCTCGGCGCCGGGAAACATCCGGCGGAAGATTGCATAGGCGGCGGCCGTGCCGAGCAGCAGCGACAGCGCCGTCGAGCCGACGGCGAGGATCAGGCTGATGCGGATCGCGTCGAGATAGACCCGGTCGGTGAGCACGGTCTCGAACCATTTCCAGGTAAGGCCCTGCGGCGGGATGGTGAGATAGGAGGTCTCGCTGAAGGAGGCGAGCACCACCACGATCACCGGAACCTGCAGGAACAGCAGGACCAGCAGCGCGAAGAGGGAAGTGGCAAGTCCCGGATGCCGCTCGTTCATGCCATCCCCGCCCAGCGTCTGGTCACCCGGCTGGACAACCAGATGATGAAGATCGTCGTGACGGTGAGCGCAAAGGCCAGCGCCGACCCCATCGGCCAGTCGAGGAGCTGCATGTATTCCTCATAGATCAGGGTTGCCATCACCTGATAGGTCGGCCCGCCCAGCATGCGCGGTGTCACGAGGGCGCTGATCGTCAGCACGAAGACCAGGATCGAGCCGGAGATGATTCCCGGCGCGGTCAGGGGCAGGGTGACGGACCAGAAGACATGCGCCCGGCTGGAGCCGAGCGTCGCCGCCGCGGCCTCGACGTCGCGCGGGACGGTCTGCAGGGCAGCCACGAGCATCAGCACCATGAAGG
>CAYLSN010000080.1:7846-9042 GCA_964386015.1 uncultured Rhizobiaceae bacterium
GTCCGATCATCATCCCGGTCAGGTTGAACATCAGCCGCAGCGGCCGCTCGATCACGCCGAGGTCGATCAGCAGATTATTGACCACTCCCCGGTTGGTCAGCAGGACGATCCAGCCGAAGGAGCGCACGACCAGGTTCAGCATCAGCGGGAAGATGACCAGAAGCGTCAGCGGCAGGCGCCAGCGCGGGTGGCCGCGCACGATCAGATAGGCGACGGGATAGCCGAGGAGCAGGCAGGAAAAGGTGACCGCGACGCCGAGCCCGAGCGTGCGCAGCACGACCTCCAGATAATAGGGATCGGCGAAGATGCGCGCATAGTTCTGCAGCGTCCATGTCTCGGTGGCGATGCCGGCGCCGGGCCGGTACTCGTGCAGGCTCGTCGGAACCAGCATCAGGAGCGGCACGATGAACGCCGCCGTCAGCACCAGCAGCAGCGGCGAAAGCAGGAGAAGACCGGAGCGCAGCGTACTCACGCCGGCTGCTCCGCCGGGAGCAGGATGATGTCCTGCGGCCGGAAGTCGAGATAGACCGTGTCGCCTTGCGCAAGACCGGCGGAATCGCCTGCGGAAGGCACCTCTACCACGACCTCCGCCTGGCCGAGGCGCACGACATACTGCACCATGGCCCCCGAGAACGACCGCAGCGTCACCGTTCCCGCAAGGCCGCGCCCGGGATCCGTCCGCGACAGGGCCACGGCCTCCTGGCGCAGGAACACATCGACCCGGTCGCCCTCCCGCGCCGGGATCTCCGCCGGATGCAGCACGAGGCCGCCCCCGATCTCGACCGCGCCGTTGCGGACCGTGCCGGACAGGCGGTTGGGCTTGCCGATGAAGCTGGCAACGAAGGAAGTCGCCGGGCGATGATAGATCTCCTCGGGCGTGGCGAATTGCTGGATCACGCCGTCATGCATGACGCAGACCCGATCGGACAGGGACAGCGCCTCTGCCTGGTCATGGGTGACGAACAGGGTGGTGATGCCGAGGTCGCGCTGCAGCCGCTTCAGCTCGATCTGCATCTCGTCGCGCAGTTTTGCGTCCAGGTTCGAGAGCGGCTCGTCGAACAGCAACAGGCTCGGTCGCGGAGCGATGGCCCGCGCCATGGCGACGCGCTGCTGCTGGCCGCCCGAAAGCTGGCGCGGGTAGCGGTCGGCATAGCCTTCCAGCCGCACCAGCGCCAGCGCCTCGCCGACACTTTCCT
>CAYLSN010000081.1:0-9034 GCA_964386015.1 uncultured Rhizobiaceae bacterium
TTTCCCCTATACACGCGTTCCAGGCGTGCGCCTTCAACCACTCGGCCACCTCACCGCTTCGCGGGGATGATCTAATCAATTGCGGCACGCTTGCCAAGGGGCTGCGGGGCAGTTCTTGACGGAGCCGGCCGGCTGGTGCATCGAGCAGCCGGGCCCGGGGGCGAATCGTCCGCTCCCGCGGGGCGTCAACGCACACAGCATCGAGGAAAACTGCATGGAAAACCAGGATTCTTCCCAGACCGTCGCGGCGGGACAGCTGCGCGCCTTCATCGAGCGCATCGAACGCCTGGAGGAAGAGAAAAAGCAGATCTCGGACGATATTCGCGACGTCTATGCGGAATTGAAGGGCACCGGCTTCGACGTCAAGGCCGTGCGCGCCCTGGTACGCCTGCGCAAGAAGGACGCGGCCGAACGGCAGGAAGAGGAGGCGATTCTCGAACTGTACAAGGCGGCGCTCGGCATGGCGTGAGCCGAACCCGGGCGCGCTGCCGGCCGCTCACCCGGCACGATCGCCGGAGAGTCGCTCTCCGGTGTGTCACTTGAGACAGCGCGATCCTCGCAGAGGAGCTAGGCTGCAAGCCGAGGTCCATTCCAGCGAGGACAACATGACGGTGAATCCCTTAGGTTCCAGCCAGACTCCTCCTCAGTTGCCCTCGCCTGCCCCGCCGCCGGGCCCTGTGGAGAAGCTGAGAAAGGCAAGCGAGGTTCTCCTGGCGCCGAATCCCTCGCTTGCCGCCATTTCCGACGCAATTCTGAATCTCGCGGAAATTCTGCGGAACAATCAGAGCGACAATTGCTGGGACGAGGCGTGCAGCCTGCTCCTCAACGCGGCGTTCCACAAGAACAAGACGGTGCGCCTGGCAGCAGGAAACAAGTTGCAGTCGCTGTGCAGGACCGAGCTGTCGTCCACACCGCGTTCCACGCTCGTCGACCTCGTGGGCGGGCGCGTCTTGATGCACTTCGAGCCAGACAAGATTTGCCGGGACGATATCACATCTGAAATTAGTGGATTTATTGCCAATATATATGACGACTACCAGAAGCAGCAAAATGAATTGCTGCAGAAATGCAACCTCGGCAAATCGTCAGGCGAGAACTCCCTGAGTCACTACTCGATTCCGTCCGGTCTCCTGGATCTTGTCAACCAACCGGATGAGGGAGAGGAGACTACCGGAACCGACGAGGGCGAAATGACCGGCAGCGAAACGTCGCCGGAGCCGGCTCCCATACCTTCGGTTCCGCCTGTGGTGCCTCCGGTGATTCCGCCTGTGGTGCCTCCGGATAATCCGCCTGTGGCGCCTCCGGATAAGCCGCCTGTGGTGCCTACGGGTACTCCGCCTGTGGCGCCTCCGGAGACTCCCCCGGAGAAACCTTTGAATCCACCAGTCCCGCAAGAAGAGGACCAGGCGAAGCCCGACGACAGCACACCGGAAAATCCGGCGCCAGAGGACCTTGATCCCTGGATATTGCTGTTCCGCAACCGGGAGTTCTGGGATTCCAGAGTGGAGCCGATAAGCCAGGCCATCGAACCAGCGGAAGAAGACGGAAAGGTTGTTCCGAAATCTTTCGAATTCAAGGAGCGCCTCGAGGAGTTCGTGTCAAGTACCAAGCCCGGCTGGAGAGGCCGGCTCGGGTTCAAGAGGAAGCTCTTCCGCGATAAGATCATCCATGTCGGCAAGAATGGTCTCAACTATATCGCGGAAGGCAATATCTTCTGTAAATATAGAGGGAATTTTGACAAGTTAAGGGTAACGCTGCCCATGCCGTGGAGCACAGGTTCAGGCGACGATCGGCGTTCTCCAACGGTCGTCCTGCCGACAACCCGCAAAGTTGGTGAATTTATCGGCACGCTGCATTCACTGGCGGACGATGAAAACAGCATATACTACGGAAAGACACATTTTCATCGCCTCTACGACGAAGAAAAAGACAAGTACATACTGTTATTGATGAAGGATCACCAGGTATTCCTTTACACCGATAATCGGAGCGGCAATGAGGAGTATATTTCTGCCCTGGATCCGAGCTGGAACAATCCCGGGAAAGTGGACAAGCGCAAGGGTCTGTCCCCGGAGACGGATCCGGACAGGCAGAAGAGCTGGAGTAACGAGATCTGGGGGATTTTCGCCAGCAACCTGGAGCGAGATAACCTGTTCGACGCTTGGGTGCGAGGCGAAGGACCGTTCGCGGTGGGACGGAAGCCGGATGAAAACGCCTGGCTGCAATGGCTGGGCGGATTCATCGAGACATTGATGCTCGGTGACGACAATGTCAGGAAGGGGGTGATCGTCCTCAATCCGGTCGATTTCTATCCCGGTTTCTGCGCGTATCTGGAGCGCAGCTTGATGGAGATGGAAAACCAGCCGGAGGAACCCATGCCACCCCCTCCCGAGTCCACGCCTGTGGAAAGTGAAACTCCGGTCCCCTCCTCGTCCTGAGAGCTGCGAAAGGGGGAGGGTCCTTCCGAAGAAAAGCGGCATTGAGAAATCCGGCGGCGTTCACGCGCACGGCAGGCCCGCCACGGGATCACGCCGGCGGCGGACAGGGCGACACGGAGTCTCACTCTGGCAGGGGCAAGGGCACGGATGTCGGCACAGAAAGCTGGCACCGGAGGCGCGCCTTGCCTGTCCTCCCCGGTCCGGCCCGCGGAGAGCCTTCACTTCGTCCCGTACATCCTGTCGCCGGCGTCGCCGAGGCCCGGAACGATATAGCCATGTTCGTTGAGGCACTGGTCGATGGCGGCGGTAAAGACCGGCACGTCGGGATGGACGGTCGTGAAGCGCTCGATTCCCTCGGGCGCCGCGAGAAGGCAGAGAAAGCGCAGATTGGACGCTCCCCGCTCCTTGAGCTTGGACACGGCCGCGGTCGCGGAATTGGCGGTGGCGAGCATGGGATCGACGACGATGACCAGTCGGTCGGCGAGATCGGCCGGCGCCTTGAAGAAATATTCCACCGCCTCAAGCGTGTCGTGGTCGCGATAGATGCCGATATGGGCGACCCGTGCCGGCGGCACCAGGTCCAGCATGCCTTCCAGCAATCCGACCCCTGCGCGCAGGATCGGTGCGAATACGAGCTTCTTGCCGGCCAGGACAGGCGCGTCCATTTCCTGCAGCGGCGTCTCGATGCGCTTCGTGGTCAGTTCCAGATCCCGGGTCACCTCATAGCAGAGCAGCAGCGAGATCTCGCGCAGCAGGCGCCGGAAGCTCGCCGTCGAAGTGGTCTTGTCGCGCATGATGCCGAGCTTGTGCTGGACCAGCGGATGATCGATGACCGTGACACCCTGCATGCGCGACTCCCTCTTCCTGTCCGTAAAGTCGCTATAGAACAATGCGCCCCCCTTGACGAGGGTGGCGGGAGCGCTTTATCGGCCCCGCCATCGCTTCCGTCGCGGCAATGGCGCCGCCGCACAGGATCGGCTATGGTCCGGTCGCAAAGAGTTCCTGTGGATTTCGCCCATGCCCGAACAGCGTAACGCGACGGTCGAGAATCTCGAGACATCGTTCGGATTCCGCAATGTCGAACCGGGCGGCAAGCAGCCCCTGGTCGACGAGATCTTTCACCGCGTCGCTGCCCGCTACGACCTGATGAACGACCTCATGTCCGCTGGCATGCACCGCCTGTGGAAGGACGCCATGGTCGCGTGGCTCAATCCGCCGCGCAGCCGGCCGTGGCGGGTGCTCGACATGGCCGGCGGTACGGGAGACATTGCCTTGCGCATCGCGGCAGCGAGCGGCGGCATGTCGCGCGTGACCGTCGCGGACATCAACCCTTCCATGCTGGAAGTCGGGCGCAAGCGTTCCGAGGGACGCGGGGTGCATCTCGAATTCGTCGAGGCCAATGCGGAGGAATTGCCCTTCGCCGATGCCAGCTTCGACGCCTACACGATCGCCTTCGGCATCCGCAACGTGCCGCGCATCGACCGGGCGCTGGCCGAGGCCTACCGCGTCCTGCGCCGGGGCGGCAGGTTCCTGTGCCTCGAATTCTCCGCCGTGCAGGTGCCGATGCTCGACCGGTTCTACGATCTCTGGTCGTTCCATGCGATTCCGCAGCTTGGCGGCATGGTTGCCGGCGACAGGGAGTCTTACCGATATCTGGTCGAGTCGATCCGCAAGTTTCCCGATCAGCGCAGATTTGCCGGGCTGATCCGGGCGGCAGGCTTCGATCGCGTCGACTGGCGCGACTATTCGGGCGGAATCGCCGCCTGCCATTCCGGCTGGAAGCTGTAGTCCCCGATGACGGCCGCCGGAGCATATCTGCGGCTCGTGCGCGCGGGCTGGATCATGGTGCGGGAGGGCGTGATCGCGACTTTGCCGGGCGAGCAGCTTCCTGCCCGGGTCCGCTGGCTGTGGCGGCTCGCGCAACTGCTGCAGCGGGGCAGGGCGCGCCGCCTGCAGCGTTCCGACCGGCTCGCCGCCGCCATCGACCGCCTGGGTCCGTCCTATGTCAAGCTCGGCCAGTTCCTCGCCACGCGCCCGGACGTTGTCGGGCAGGAGATTGCCGCCGACCTTTCCACCCTGCAGGACCGGATGGCCCAGTTCCCCCGCACCGAGGCGGTCGCGGTCATCGAGGCTTCGCTGGGCCGGCCGATCGGCGAACTGTTCGAGCATTTCGGCGAAGCAGTGGCGGCGGCCTCCATCGCCCAGGTGCATCGCGCGGAGATCCGGGAAGACGGGGCCCGGCGGCAGGTGGCGGTCAAGGTCATCCGCCCAGGCATCCGCCGCCGCTTCTTCAACGATCTCGAGAGCTTTTTCCTGGCGTCGCGGCTGCAGGAGCGCTTCATCCCGGCAACGCGGCGGCTGCGCCCGGTCGAGGTGACGCGCACGCTATCGCGCGTAACGAAGCTGGAGATGGACCTGCGCCTCGAGGCGGCGGCGCTGTCCGAACTGGCGCAGAACACGGCCGCCGATCCCGGTTTCCGCGTACCGGCAGTCGACTGGGAGCGGACCGGACGCGACGTGCTGACGCTGGAGTGGATCGACGGCATCCGGATGTCCGACCTCGGCGCGCTGCGTGCTTCAGGGCTCGATCTCAAGGCACTTGCTGCATCGCTGATCCAGAATTTCCTGCGCCAGACCCTGCGCGACGGTTTCTTCCACGCCGACATGCATCCAGGCAATCTCTTCGTCGAGCCGGACGGCACCATCGTGGCGGTCGATCTCGGCATTACCGGCCGCATCGGCAAGAAGGAACGGCGTTTTCTTGCCGAGATCCTGCATGGCTTCATCCACCGCGACTACCGGCGCGTCGCGGCGGTCCACATCGAGGCGGGCTATGTGCCGGCCGAGCACGGCATGGAAGAGTTCGCCCAGGCGCTGCGCGCCATCGGCGAGCCGATCCACGGCCGGTCGGCACACCAGATCTCCATGGCGAGGCTGCTCGGGCTCCTGTTCGAGGTGACGGAACTGTTCGACATGCAGACGCGGCCGGAGCTGCTGATGCTGCAGAAGACCATGGTGGTGGTCGAGGGTGTGGCGCGCTCGCTCGATCCGGAGTTCAACATGTGGAAAGCGTCGGAGCCGGTTGTGTCCGATTGGGTTGCCGGCAATCTGGGGCCTTGCGCCGTGGTGCAGGATGCTGGAGAAGGATTGCAGGCCGTGCTCGCCCTTGTCCGGCAGGCGCCATTGCATCGGGCCCGTCTCGAACGGCTGTCGGCGGAGATGGATCGCTGGGCCGCGGAAGGCATGCGGCTCGACGCGGAAACCGTCGACCGGATCGGCAGGGCGGAGGCACGCCACAGCCGCTCCGGGCGCATTGCCCTTTGGGCGATCGCCGCAACGCTGCTCTGGCTGGCGCTGACGGCGGGATGAAGAGGAGGCATCGCGGATGACGCTTGCCGGAAGGCGGATCCTGCTGATCATCGGCGGCGGCATTGCCGCCTACAAGTGCCTCGACCTGATTCGCCGCCTGAGGGAACGCGGCGCGGAGGTGCGGGCGATCATGACCGAGGCGGCGCAATCCTTCATCACGCCCATGGCAGTCGGTGCAATCACGGGCCAGCGCGTCTTCACCGATCTTTTCGACCGCGCCGAGGAACATGACATCGGGCATGTCCGGCTTGCGCGCGAGGCTGACCTCGTGGTCGTGGCACCGGCCACCGCCGATCTCATGGCGCGCATGGCGGCCGGCCTCGCCGGCGATCTGGCGACCGCCGTTTTGCTGGCAACCGAGTTGCCGGTACTGGCGGCTCCGGCGATGAATCCGCGCATGTGGGCGCATCCGGCGACACGTCGCAATGTCGCGCTCCTGCGTGCCGACGGGGTTGCCTTCATCGGGCCGAACCGCGGCGAGATGGCGGAAAGCGGCGAGGCCGGCGAAGGCCGCATGGCCGAGCCTCTGGAGATCGTCGCCCGCATCGAGGAAATGCTGGGGCCGAAGCCGCTGCGCGGTAGGCGGATCGTGGTGACCTCGGGGCCGACGCATGAGCCGATCGACCCGGTGCGTTACATCGCCAATCGCGCGTCGGGCCAGCAGGGCCATGCCATTGCCGCCGCTCTTGCCAGGCTGGGCGCCGATGTCCGCCTGGTCACGGGCCCGGTCAGCCTGCCCGATCCCGCCGGTGTGGCGGTCATTCGCGTCGAAACGGCGCAGGAAATGCTCGATGCAGTCCTGCAGCTCCTGCCCGCGGATGCAGCGATTATGGTGGCGGCGGTGGCAGACTGGCGCGTCGAATCGACGGCGGCCGACAAGATCAAGAAGGAAGGCGGCGGGATGCCGGCGCTGCGGCTGGTCGAGAATCCGGACATTCTCGCGACGGTGGCACGGCACGCCCGGCGCCCGGCGCTGGTCATCGGTTTCGCCGCCGAGACGCGGGAACTCGAGCGCAATGCGCGCGCCAAGCTCGAGCGCAAGGGGGCGGACATCATCGTGGCCAATGACGTTTCCCCCGCCAGCGGCATAGGCGGCCCGGGCGGCGTCATGGGCGGCGACCGCAATCGGGTGCGCCTCGTCACTGCGGCGGGCGTCGAAACCTGGCCGGAGCTCGGCAAGGACGAGGTGGCGGAGCGCCTGGCGGCACTGGTCGCCGCGCGCCTGACGGGGGCGAGCGCCTGAACCGCCATGGCACCGTCACAATGGAGGATCATATGCCCGGCGGAATTCTTGCTGCGCTCTGGCGCCGCATGTCCGGAAAAGGAGGAACCATGGAAATCAGGGAAATCGATGACGGCGTCGCGGTCGCCGGCCAGCTTGCGGTGGAGGACGTCGCCCGGCTGGCCGGAATGGGTTTCCGCACCCTGATCGACAACCGGCCCGACAACGAGGCCGGCGCCGTCCCGCATGAGCAGATGCAGGCGGCGGCGGAAGCGGCAGGCATGAAATTCCATTATATCCCGGTTGTCCCTGGTCAGCCGGTTGACGCTGCTGCGGCGGCCATGGCCGCCGCGCTGGCGGAAAGCGACCGGCCGGTGCTGGCCTATTGCCGCTCCGGCAATCGCAGCACCAATCTGTACTGGCAGGCGATCCAGAAGGCGCAGTAGTACCGCCGGGTGATGGGCGAATGCGCGTCCGGCGCCTTCATGCGGCAGCGCATCGATTCGTGAACGGGCAATCCCCATATTCCGGAGGGAGCGGAAAGGGGCGAGGTCTCGCGAGCGGCAAGTTGCACGCAATGTCCGTCGACCGGAATGGCAGAAATTCCTCACCGGGGAATTCCGGTGACCCGGTCGGGATGCTAGGAATGTCGTGAGTCGGGGGGCAGGTAGAACGGCAGGTAAAGATGAATCAGTTTCGCAGGAAGTTGGCTGAGCGGTTCGATGAGGAGGTGCGGTTCTTCAAGGGCTGGATGGACGGACCGAAGGCTGTAGGCGCCGTATTGCCCACGAGCGGCGTGACGGCTCGCCGCATGGCGGCGCCTATTCGTCCGGAATCCGGATTGCCGGTTCTCGAGCTTGGACCCGGAACGGGTGTGATCACCCGGGCAATCCTGCAACGGGGCGTGCGGCCGGACAATCTCTGGTGCGTGGAGTATTCGGCGGATTTTGTCGAACATCTGCGCCAGGAGTTCACGGGGGTTCACATTCTCCAGGGCGATGCGTTCAAGCTGGACGAGGCGCTGGGCGAACATGCCGGCTTGCAATTCGACTGCGTCATCTCGGCCGTTCCCCTGTTGAGTTTTCCGCCCGGGAAGCGGATTGCGCTCGTCGAGGACCTGCTGCGTCGCATTCCGCCGGGGCGTCCTGTCGTGCAGATCACCTACGGACCTTTGTCGCCGGTCCCGGCAAAGGGACGGCACTTCTCTGTCGAGCATTTCGACTTCGTGTTCCGCAACTTCCCGCCGGCGCAGCTCTGGATCTACCGCCGCATTGCGGCGTGATGCGGCCGATCCCTTCGCGCGTGACAGCGCCCCCGGTCGTTGCGGCACGAACCGAAGCCGTCATGCAAAGGCTTGACCCGAGCCTCGTCCATGTGCCTTGAGCAGGGTCCGGGAGCGAAGATGCGCGTCAGCAAACAGTGCAACCCGCATCCGCAAGGACTTGGATCATGACGCCGGGTCGTCCAGACTGCTTCGAGATCCGGGAATCGAGGGCGACGCGCTTGGTCAAGATTCTTTCCCTACTCACCGTCGCGATGATGGCGGTCCATCTCGTCCGGCCCCTCAATCTGCCGGGGCTGCGCCGGCGCGCGGATTTCTGGAAGATTGCCGCCATTGCGCTGGCGGCAATCGGGCTGACCGTGCTGGTACGGCCAGGATCGCTGTAGGGCCGGTCAGGCGGCCTTCTCCAGTTCCTGCGTCCACTTGCCGCTGGCGGCAAGGCCGTTCATGCGGGCGCGATGGACAAAGGCCCGTTGCGCGGCGGCGAAATTCGCATTGTTGCCCTTCCACGCTGCAAGCGCGGCGGCCTGCAGGGCCCGCCCGTACGAGAAGGTCAGGTTCCATGGCAGGTTGCCCATGGAATTCATGGCCGACAGATGCGCGGTCGCCTCTTCGTCGGACTGTCCGCCAGACAGGAAGGCGATGCCGGGCACGGCCGCCGGTACGGTGCGCTTCAGGCAACGCACGGTCGCCCCGGTGACCTCCTGGGGCGTGGCGCGATTC
>CAYLSN010000082.1:0-8881 GCA_964386015.1 uncultured Rhizobiaceae bacterium
GCCAGCAGCTGGCGCACCAGCGAGGCGGCGCGATTGGCATTCTGCTTGATGTTCATGATGTCCGGGAAGGACGGGTCGGAGGGCCGGTGATTGGTAAGCAGCAGGTCGGCCGCCATGATGATGGCGGTCAGCACATTGTTGAAGTCATGCGCGATGCCGCCGGCGAGCTGGCCGACCGCCTGCATCTTCTGGCTCTGCGCCATCTGGCTTTCCAGCGCCTTCTGCTCGGTCGTCTCGACGGCGTAGACGATGGCGGCCTCCTCGCCCTCGCCCGCACTGTCGGCGACGGCGCTGACATAGAAGCGCATGTGCCGCTCCTCATTGTCGGGCAGCGTCGTGTCGATGGGCGGAATATTCGCCTGCCTGGCCTTGGCCTTCTCCAGCGCCGCGGCCAGCGCCGGGCGGTCGCGCTCATGGATCACGGCGGACAATGGCAGGGTCCGGTCGACGGCGTCGCGGTCGACGACGGAGGAGAACAGCGACAGGAACGGCGCATTGGTGCGCAGGATGCGGCCTTCGCCGTCGACGCCGGCAATGGCCATGGGCGTCGAGTTGAAGAAGCGGGTGAAGCGCACCTCCGCGGCCCGCAGCGCCGCCTCGGCCTCCCCGCCCTCCGAAAGATTGAGCACGATGGTCCGGCTCGGCCCCGGATTGCCGTCGCGGTCAGCGCGCACGCGATGCAGGAAGCGGACCGGCAGGACCGCGCCCGTCGTGGTGGCGAGGTCGAGATCGATCGTCGCGCTGCGCGAACTGCCCGGATCCGCCTTCACCGCACGGATCAGCGCCATGCCGTCGCCGGCGACGATGTCGGGCAGGCCGACCGAGCCGGGAACGAACTTGGCGAGATCGATCGACAGCCATTCGGCGAGGGTGGCGTTGATATAGGTCAGCCTGCCGGCCGCATCCGCGGCAAAGAAGCCCGCCGGGGCATGGTCGAGATGGTCGATCGCCTCCTGCAGGTCCTGGAAGAAGCGCTCCTGCTCGGCGCGCTCGGCGGAAATGTCGGCGATTTCCCAGGCCTGGAGGGGCCGGCGCATGTCGGGGGACGAGAACAGCCTCGCGCGTACGCGGTGCCAGCGCGGGCGCGCCTCGCGCGCGAGCGGCGCCAGCGGCCGCGACAGGCGGAACTCCCCCTCCGCCGGCCGGCCGTCGCGCAGCTCGGACGAGATGCGCAGGATGACCGAGGCCGCTTCCTCATTGGCGCCGAGCAGGGTCTCGGCCGACTTCACCTCCGCCGGCGAGACGGCGCCGGTCATCTGCGCCCAGGCGCGGTTGGCATAGACGATGCGGCCGCGAATGTCGGTGATGACGAGGCCGTGCGGCAGCGTGTCGATGAAGCTCTTGGCGAGGTCGCCGCCCGTCGTTCTCGGCCCGATCTGGACGAAGCCGATCGCGGCGGCAAAGAGGAAGCCGACGCCGGTCATGGCCAGCAGCCCGAGCATGCCGAGAAGGAAGGGATCCCCGAGCTGCCGCCGGAAAACCGAGAACAGAAGCGCCGCCGCCGCAAGGACAATGATCAGGACGACCAGCCGCAGGATCATGGCCGGGCGGGTATTCTGGTCCACGATCGGTGCGGGATAGGTATCCTCGCCTGTCTCTCCTGCCATTTATCCCGTGCCTGTCCTGCCGAAGCCGATTCTGCTTGAATCATATTCTCCGATGCGAAAAAAGTCCTTCCCGGCCTTGCGGGAGCGCATTCCACCGCTTCGGCTTCCCCCGGACAGACGGGCAACAGCCCGGAGCGTCGTTCCCAAGGCGGCAAATAGCCCGTAAAGTCGGGCGCCGAAGAGATGGAGATTCTTGCGCGATGTATGGCTGGTTCGTTGATCTTGCCGGTCCTGCCCTCGGCACCGTGCTGTTCGCACTCGTCACCGTGCTGGCGCTGGTCCTGCTGTTCCTGGCCGTCTACTGGCTGTTCGGCCGGGCAGCGTCCAGCAGCCTGATCGGCGGCAGCCGTGGCCGCAGGCCGCGGCTGGCAGTTCTGGAAGCGGCGGCGGTCGATTCGCGCCGGCGCCTGGTGCTGATTCGCCGCGACGATGTCGAGCACCTGGTCATGATCGGCGGCCCCGGCGATATCGTCATCGAATCGGGGATCCGCAGAAGGCCGGCGCAGGAACCGCGACTCGCACCGGAACCGGCCGTCGCCGAGACCGCGCGGCCGGTACCCGAACCGGCTGTCGAGACGCCGCGGCCCGCGCCTGAGCCGGTCGTCGAAGCTCCTCGGCCCGCGCCGGAGCCGGTGTTCGAAGCTCCGCGGCCCGCACTCGAGCCGGTGGTCGAAGCTCCGCGGCCCGCGCCGGCCATGCCTGCCGCGCCGCGCTTCGACCCGCCGGTGAGCGCAGCGCCGGAACCTGCAATTCCCTCCGTCGAGCTGCCCCGACCCCAGCCCGCCGCGCCGCAGCATCCGCCTGCCGGGCCAGCCGCCGCCGCGGCGCCGCGGATCGACCCGCAACCCGCCGGCGAGCCGGTTGCCGCCCGCACGGATCTGGACACCGAACTGCTGAGGGAACTGGAGGCAGGCTTTCAGGAAAAGTCACAGCCGCAGGAGCCGAAGGCGGAGGAATCCCTGTCCAGCATCTTCGCGGAGATCGTGCGCCGTCACAGGGGATAGCGCCAGGGCCGAAAACAGCGAATCGAATGCGGCGCGACCGGCTGGCAGGGCGTACATGCCCTGGGACTTTCCTGCTTGTTCCCTTCCCTGGCCTCGATCTCCTCCGTGAATCCTGGCCTTTCGTGCGGGCGTCAGTCGTCCCGGTAGACGCGCTCGCGCCGCTCGTGCCGTTCCTGCGCCTCGATCGACAGGGTCGCGATCGGGCGCGCGTCGAGGCGCTTCAGGGAAATCGGCTCGCCGGTCTCCTCGCAATAGCCGTAGGTGCCGTCGTCCAGCCGCTGCAATGCCGCGTCGATCTTGGCAATGAGCTTGCGCTGGCGGTCACGG
The DNA here is from genome assembly GCA_964386015.1 of uncultured Rhizobiaceae bacterium. Classification (GTDB taxonomy): domain Bacteria; phylum Pseudomonadota; class Alphaproteobacteria; order Rhizobiales; family Rhizobiaceae; genus CAYLGY01. The sequence goes on from CAYLSN010000082.1 coordinate 2,939, forward strand.
GCACGCAGTTCGATCGAACGGTCGGTTTCCGAGGACGCCCGGTCGGCAAGATCGGGATGGTTCGAGTTTTCCTGCTGCAGGATTTCCAGCGTCTCGCGCGCTTCGCGCAGGATCTCGTTCTTCCATGCAATCAGCTTGGCGCGGAAATAGGCTTGCTGACGCTCGTTCATGAAGGGCTCGTCCTCGCTGGGAGTGTAGGTCAGTTCGGCTTCCTCACTCATGACAGAACTCCTCTTCATAACCGATTCGCGCGCCTTATATTCGTGACACCGAAAGCTTACAAGTGCAAAGCTGCGTGATGCACAGGGCCCGGTGCCACGGGCAGGAAGGCGGGAGAAATGCCCTTGTCGAGCCGACTCTTGCTGCTGCGCCATGCGCGCGCGGGCTGGGCAATGCCCGGCGGCGACGATTTCGGCCGCACCCTCACCGAGAGCGGCCGCAGGGAGGCGCGCTGGATCGCCCGCGCCATGCGCGAGCAGGGCTTCGTCCCGGACCGGGTGGTGCATTCCCCGGCCGCACGCGCGGTCGAAACCTGGGAGGAGGCGGCGGCGATCCTCGGCGACATTCCGGCCATCGCCGACGATTCCCTCTACCATTCGGACGCGCTGCGCTATCTGCAATGCGTCCGTCGCGAGGGTTCGGCCGCGGCGCTGCTGATCGTCGGGCACAATCCGATGCTCGAGGATCTGGCGCTGGCCCTGGCGGAGTCCGACGATCCCGCCCGTATCGCGCCCCTGCGGCGCGGCTTGCCGACGGCCAGCCTCGCCGTCATCGCCTTTGCCGGCCCGCTCGGGGAGATCGGGCCGGGCAGCGGCCGGCTGGAGGCATTCCTCGCGCCCGATCCGCTGGCGACGGCGCGCTAGACTTTGCATCGCCCGGCATCCGCCATATATCAATAGGGATTTCAGCAGGACGCACGCACCCCTTGGCAAGACTGACGACCATCGCCGACGAGGCGCGGATCGCGCTGGATACGCTGCAGGACCGCGCCTCGGGGATGATTTCCCCTGCCCTGCGGCTCGGCGTTACCGGCCTGTCGCGGGCCGGCAAGACCGTCTTCATCTCGGCGCTGGTGCACAATCTGGTTCATGGCGGGCGCCTGCCCATGTTCGAGGCCATGCGCAGCGGCCGGATCGCGCGCGCCCATCTGCAGGAACAGCCGGACGACAATGTGCCGCGCTTCCAGTACGAGGAGCATATCGACGCGCTGGTGCGGGAACGGCGCTGGCCGGAATCGACCCGGCAGATCTCCGAACTGCGCCTGACCATCGAGTTCGAATCGGCGTCGGCGCTGTCGCGGCTGCTGGCTCGCCGGACATTGCATCTCGACATTGTCGACTATCCGGGCGAATGGCTGCTCGACCTTCCGCTGCTCGGCCGATCCTACGAGGAATTTTCGCGCCATGCCATCGAGCTGGCGCAATCGCCGGCGCGCGCCGACCTGTCGCAGGAATGGCTGCGCCTCGCCCATGCCGCCGATCCGCACGGAGAGGCGGACGAGGCCGCGGCGCAGCGCCTGGCCGCCGCCTTCACCGCCTATCTTCGCGCCTGCAAGGATGATGCGCGCGCCCTGTCGACGTTGCCCCCGGGACGCTTTCTCATGCCCGGCGATCTCGAGGGCTCGCCGGCCCTCACCTTCGCGCCGCTGCCGGCGCCGGAAAGACCGGCGCGCTCCGGCACCCTGCACGCAATGATGAAGCGCCGCTACGAAGCCTACAAGACCTATGTCGTCAAGCCGTTCTTCCGCGAGCATGTCGCGCGCCTCGACCGTCAGATCATCCTGGTCGACGCGCTGCAGGCGCTGAATGCGGGGCCGGCGGCCGCCGCGGACCTGCAGCGGGCACTGAACGAGATCATGGCCTGTTTCCGGCATGGCCGGACCGGGTTCCTCACCGGCCTGTTCACCCGCCGCATCGACCGCATCCTCGTCGCCGCGACCAAGGCGGATCACCTGCACCATGACAATCACGACCGGCTGCAGAACCTCGTGCGCATGCTCGTCGACCGTTCGCTCAAGGCCGCGGATTTCTCCGGCGCCCGGGTCGAGGCGCTGGCCATGGCCGCTGTCCGCGCGACAAGGGAAGGCACGGTGAGCCGCGGCGGCGAGACCCTTCCTGTCATCATCGGCACGCCGATGGCGGGAGAGACATTGGGTTCGGAGCGCTTCGACGGCAGCACGGAGACGGCAATCTTTCCCGGCGACCTGCCCGAACACGGCATCGAGCTCGACGAGGCGGCGGAGAATTTCCCGCCGCTGCGTTTCGTCCGCTTCCGCCCGCCGGAACTGGAACGCACCGCGGAAGGCTTTCCGCTCTCCCTGCCCCATATCCGGCTCGACCGTGCCCTCGAATTCCTCCTCGGGGACAAGCTCGCATGAAGCCGCCGCGCCAGCCTGCCGCCTTTCCCGTCGAGCCCCCGGCCGGCCGCCGGACGGCGCCGCGCCAGCCCGAGGCGATCCGCGATCTCGATACGGTGCGCATCGTCATGGACGAGATCGATGCCTTCGAGCGCGAGGCGGATGCGGCACGGCCGGCCGCATTGCCGCGCAAGCGCCGCATTCCCTGGGGCGCAATCTTCCTCGCCGCCTCCGGCCTGCTGGTCTCCCTGGCCTTCGGCCTGTGGACCGAGAGCCTCATCCGCGACCTGTTCGCCCGCTCGCAATGGCTCGGATGGGCGGCATCGGCGATCGCCGCCGCCGCTGCGATCGCCCTTTTCGGGCTCGTCCTGCGCGAAAGCTTCGCCATCCTGCGGCTGCGCTCGGTGGCCCGCCTGCAGCACCAGGCAGCCGAGGCGCTGGCGGCAGGCGATGCGGCGGCGGCGCGCCGGGTCGTCAACGGCGTCGCCGGCCTGGTCAGCGCCAATCCCGCCTCCGCCGCCGGCCGGCGGCGCCTGCAGGAGCTGGAGGGCGAGATCCTCGACTGTGCCGACCTGCTCGCTCTCGCCGAGCGGGAGCTGCTCGCCGGACTCGACCGCGAGGCGCGCGACATCGTCATGAACTCGGCCAAGCGCGTTTCCGTCGTCACCGCCATCAGCCCGCGCGCACTGATCGATGTCGCCTTCGTCCTTTTCGAGGCCAGCCGGCTGATCCGGCGCCTGTCGCAGCATTATGGCGGCCGGCCGGGCGGGCTGGGCTTCATCAAGCTGGTACGCGACGTGCTCGGCCACCTCGCCGTCACCGGCTCCATCGCCGTCGGCGACAGCCTGGTACAGCAGCTCGTCGGCCACGGGCTCGCCGCCCGCCTGTCGGCGCGGCTCGGCGAGGGCGTCATCAACGGGCTGATGACGGTGCGCATCGGTATTGCCGCCATCGAGACCGTCCGCCCGCTGCCGTTTCATGTGCTGCCGCGCCCCGGCATGAGCGACTTCCTCGCCGGGCTGACCGGCTCACGCAAGGTTAATGAGCGCAACAAGGCTTGATGTGCGAGGCCGCGCAACTTCTTCCATTCTCCCGGTCAAGCGACGTAGACGAAGGGTTAACCATTTTTCTGCAGTGTGGATCAGAGGTCGATTCCACCTCGAGCGACGGATCTCAGATGCACAGACGCCATTGTCTTCTTCCCGGGCTCACCCTGCTGGCAGCCCTCCTGACCGGCCTGCCCGCCACGGCGCAGGATCGCGACGGCAAGTTCTTCAAGCAGGTCGAAGGTACATGGGTCGGGCCGGGCGAGGTGGTCGCCGGCAAGTACAAGGGCACGAAGTTCACCTGCAACTTCACCGGCACGACGCCGAAGAAGTCGACCGGCATGATGCTGGACGGGGCCTGCCGCGTCGGCGTCTTCACGCAGAAGATGTCGGCGAAGGTCGAGCGCCAGGGCAAGGGCTATCGCGGTGTGTTCATGGATGGCGGCAAGGGCGACGGACTCGACATCGTTTCCGGGCGCATCGACGGCCAGCGCGTCGTATTCGGCCTCAACCGCAAGCAGCTGAACGGCGCGATGTCGGCACGACTTCCCGACGAGAACACCATGAATGTCACGGTGTCGGTCAAGGTCAATGACGAGCTCGTTCCCGTCATCGGCATGAGCCTGAAGCGCACCACCGACATGACGAGGACCGGCAGCCTGTCCGAGGGACGATGAAGATCGTCACCTGGAACATCAACGGCGTCCGGGCGCGCATCGACAATCTGCTGACCTGGCTGCGCGATGGCGGCGCCGACATTGTCTGCCTGCAGGAGATCAAGTGCGAGGACGCCGCCTTCCCGCGCGAGCAGGTGGAGGAACTGGGGTACGCCGTCGAGACGCATGGCCAGAAGGGCTTCAACGGCGTCGCGCTGCTTTCGCGGCTGCCTTTTGATGAAGTCCATCGCGGGCTTGACGGCGATGACGGCGACGAGCAGGCACGCTTCATCGAAGGGGTGTTTTCCGTCGATGGCGGCGCCCTCAGGGTGGTTTCGCTCTATCTTCCCAATGGCAATCCGGTCGGATCCGCCAAGTTTGCCTACAAGCTTGCCTGGATGTCGCGGCTCGAGGCATGGACGCGCCGGCGGCTCGAGCTGGAGGAACCGCTTGTCCTGGCCGGCGATTTCAACGTGATTCCGCAGGCCGAGGATGCGCGCAACATCGGCGAATGGCTGAAGGACGCGCTCTATCAGCCGGAAAGTCGCGCCGCCCTGCGCCGCCTGATCCATCTCGGCATGACCGACGCGGTGCGGGCAACCAGCGATTCGGCCGAGCTCTTCACCTTCTGGGATTACCAGGCCGGCGCCTGGCAGAAGGACAACGGCATCCGCATCGACCATCTGCTGCTGTCGCCGGAGGCCGCCAACCATCTGGCCGCCGCCACGATCGACAGGCATGTGCGGGCCTGGGAGAAGCCCTCCGATCATGTGCCCGTCGGCGTGGAGCTAAGGCTGGGGCCGCGCGGCTGAGCCCGCGCTCCGTCAGCCCCCACCCCCACGCTCCGTCATGACGGCCCTGGGGGAAGCGGGCCGCGGCTTCAGAGCTGCGACTCGATCGGCAGCCAGCCGATGATCGCGGCGGCGAGCTTGCGCCAGATGCTGGCCAGCGGCTCGGTACGCCAGATCCGGCCGCCGGCACCGCCATCTTCCCAGGCGAGCCCGCCATCGGCGGCGAGAAAGACGCGATAGCTCTCCTGCGGCGAGATCTGGCGCGCAAAGACTTCGCTGACTTCCGCCGTCAGCGCCTCGTCCTCGAACAGCACGCCCATTTCGGTATTGAGCGACAGCGAACGGGGATCGAAATTGAACGAGCCGACAAAGCCCGCAAGGCCGTCGACGGTGAACGCCTTGGTGTGCAGGCTGGCGCCGCTGGAGCCGAACAGCGACCTGCGATCGCGGCTCATGATCTCCGGGCGCAGCTCGTACAGCCGGATGCCGGCCTCGATCAGGGGCTTGCGGTACCTGGCATAGGCGCCATGCACCGCCATGACGTCGGTCGCCGCCAGCGAATTGGTCGACACCGCCACGTCCACGCCGTCGCCGGCCAGCCGGCCGAGCGCCTCGACGCCCCCCGGCCCCGGGATGAAATAGGGAGAGATGATCTCCACCTTGCTGCGCGCGCCGAGTATGGCCGCGAGAATGGTCCGGCCCAGCCAGTCCTTCTCGCCATTGCCGGCGACCTTCTCCGGCGGGTCGGACAGCACCCGCACCCTGTCCGTCCAGCTCAGCGCCGACCCGTCCTGCAGCATGTGCCGCGTGTCGTGGCCGGAGCGGATCCGGGACATGTAGGGACCTTCCGACTCGGATTGCGCCAGGGCCTCCAGCCGCCTGCGCAGGCGCGGCAGGTTCGGCCTGAGGAAATTGAGCTTGCGCACCGGCAGTGCCGCCTCGCTGTTCCAGAACGCGTCGAAGATGCGCGACGCCTCGTCTACCGCCGGCCCGACCAGCGCAAGGTCCATGTCGCTGAAATTGGCGTCTTCCGCGGCATCGAAATAGGCATCGCCAATATTGCGGCCGCCGACGATCGCCAGCCGGCCATCCGC
>CAYLSN010000083.1:0-741 GCA_964386015.1 uncultured Rhizobiaceae bacterium
GCATCCATCTTCTCGCCGGTGCCGATGAGCTTGATCGGCTTGCCGGTCACGGCGCGCATCGACAGGGCGGCGCCGCCGCGCCCGTCACCATCCATGCGCGTCAGCACGATGCCGGTGAGGCCGACGCGCTCGTCGAAGCTGCGCGCGAGGTTGACGGCGTCCTGGCCGGTCAGCGAGTCGGCAACGAGCAGGATCTCGTGCGGGTCCGAACGCTCGCGGATCTCCGCCATCTCCAGCATCAGCGGCTCGTCGATATGGGTGCGGCCGGCCGTATCGAGGATGACGACATCATGGCCGCCGAGCCTGCCGGCCTGCACGGCGCGGCGGGCAATGTCGGCGGGTTGCTGCCCGGGGACGATTGGAAGCGTGTCGATGCCGGTCTGCTCGCCGAGCTGGCGCAGCTGCTCCTGCGCCGCCGGGCGGCGCGTGTCCAGCGACGCCATCAGCACTTTCCTGCCTTCGCGCTCCCGCAGGCGGAGCGCGATCTTGGCCGTGGTCGTCGTCTTGCCGGAGCCCTGCAGCCCGACCATCATGATGACGACGGGAGCGGGTGCGTTCAGATCGAGGCCGACCCCTTCGGAGCCCAGCATCTCCACCAGCTCGTCATGGACGATCTTGACGACCATCTGGCCGGGCTTCACGGATTTCAGAACGGCGGCGCCGACGGCCTTTTCGCGCACACGATCGGTGAACGAACGCACCACATCGTTGCCATACGTGCGCCCAGTCAGGCGTCCAGCG
>CAYLSN010000083.1:751-8845 GCA_964386015.1 uncultured Rhizobiaceae bacterium
GACGATCTTGACGACCATCTGGCCGGGCTTGATGCTCTTCAGGATCTCGGCGCCGACCGCCTTCTCGCGCACGCGATCGGTGAAGCCGCGCACGACCTCGAGGGCGACATCCGCCTCGATCAGTGCCCGGCGTATCTCGCGCAGTGCTGCCTGCACGTCCTTCTCGCTGAGCGAGCCGCGGCCCGTCAGTCCGTTGAGAATTCCGCCAAGCCGCTCCTGAAGCGATTCAAACATGTCGAGTTCCTTGTCCTTCCGGGTCCAGGCCCTTCAGGTCAGTATTCCGCCGCCAAATGTCAAACCCCAAAGCGAACATGCATCCGGGGGCGCAACGCGCTGCCGGATGTGGACCTCCGGGATCGAACAATGTCCCGGTCGGCGCTCTGAGCTGGAGACTCTTCGCGGATCGATGCCGTAAACAGGAGCCGGAGCGAAAAGTCAAGTCATGACATGCGCGGGCCTTCGGGACGGGTGAGCAGGAACGCGGCAACCCCGCACAGCACCGCGGCCTGCACCGCAAGCACGGCCAGGCTGTAGCCAGCCGCCCAGGTCAGCAGCAGGGCAGCGGACATCGTCAGAATGGCCAATAGTTTCGCCCGGCGCGAAACGGCACCGTGCCGGCGCCAGTCCTCGATCAGCGGGCCGAATTGCGGATGCGACAGCAGCCAGCCATGCAGGCGCGGCGAGCTCCGCGCGAAGGCGAATGCCGCCAGCAGCAGGAATGGCGTGGTCGGCAGCAGCGGCAGCGCAACGCCGACCAGCCCGAGGCCGGTCGCGGCAATGCCGAGGGAAATCCAGAAGGGGCGGGCGGCGTTCATCTTTTCGTGAAGCATCTTGATTGTGTCGCGCGATTCAGCCTTTACCGGCAGGAAGTTTATTAGCAAGTTAGAAATAATATATGCCGATAGTGGGACAAGGCGACCGGGAGTCCTGCATGATACTGAAACCTTTCATGAAATCCCTGGCGGCGGCGGCGGTGTCGCTCATTCTTGTCCAGGGAGCCCTGGCCGCGCAATGCGGCAATAATTCCTCCGGATATGCGGCATGGCTGGCGCAGTTCAAGGCCGAGGCGGCCAGGAACGGCATCGGCAAGCGCGGCCTCGCCGCGCTCGATACGACGCGCTATGCCCAGAAGACCATCAATGCGGACCGTAACCAGAAGAGCTTCCGATACTCGCTCGACAAGTTCATGCAGGTTCGCGGGGGTACCGCCATCGCCCGACGCGGCAAGGGCCTGAAGCAGACGCATGCGCGCCTGTTCGCCAATATAGAGAAGCAATATGGGGTCCCTCCCGGCCCGCTGCTGGCAATCTGGGGCATGGAGACCGGTTTCGGCGGCTTCATGGGCAATGAACACACGCTTTCGGCAGTGGCGACCCTTGCCTATGACTGCCGGCGCAGCGAGTTTTTCCGCGACCAGCTCTACAGCGCCCTCAAGCTGATCGATCGCGGCTGGCTGGCTCCCAACGCCCGCGGCGCCATGCATGGCGAGATCGGCCAGACGCAGTTCCTGCCGGCCAATGTGCTGCGCTATGGCGTCGATGCCGACGGCAATGGCGTGGTCGATCTCGTCCGCTCGATCCCCGACGCCCTTGCCTCGACCGCGAATTTCCTGCGCGCGCATGGCTGGAGACCCGGCGCCGGCTACCAGCCCGGCGAGCCGAATTTCCGCGCACTCCAGGGCTGGAACGCTGCCAGCGTCTACCAGCAGGCGATCGCGCTGATCGGCGCGCAGATCGACCGCTAACGCCGCGCTGCATCGCGGGCGGTCTTGCCGCCTGCGGCGAGGCAATTTCGGCGGGCGCCCGCCCGCTGCTGCCGAATTCGCCGAATTGTCAGACTGTCATGCGACCGGATCGAGTTCCGGTCGATCTTCCTGCTTTGTCCGCTGATCTACTGTCCGGGCTCGCAGCATCCGTGCGACATCTATACGATTTTCGGACAAATCTTCAGCATTATTGTCGAATATTCAAATATCCATGCGGTCAACCAAAGCAAAAAAAGTTCACATGTAAATAATTTTGTGGAAGATGTCGTGAACATGTGTCAATTCGGGCACATACTGCTGGCACGTTCACGTGTATATTACGAATCGCTAAAAAAGAGTGTCAAGCTCAAGTTTGTGAAGCCAAAGTAGAAATTGGGGCAAGTTCCGATGCGAAAATTTATCCTGGCCAGCTGTATGGCCGGGCTGGTCTTCTATACGCCTGCGCACGCGCAGGACTGGGACTGGTCCGGACCCTATTTCGGAATTCATGCGGGCGGTACCGACGGCGTGAAGGCTTCGGCCTGGGCCGATGCGCGTGTCGAGGAAACCCGGATCATCGAGGAGATTCCGCCGGAGCTGATCACTCCGGGCTTTTGCGAGACCGCCGGCGGGACGCCGCTGCCGGGCCTTGCCGACGAGGCATCCTGCGCAAGCCCGCCGCATGAGTGGCAGGAGATCTCCGGCACCTGCTTCGACTCCGAGAACAATCCGGTCGAGCAATATGCGAATGAGGATGCCTGCAACGGCGCCACCACGGAGGATCAGCAGCTCAACGAGTGGATTCCCGGAACACCCGGATATTGCTGGAACGAGGCGAGCAAATCGATCATTCCCGGCCTCGACACGGAGGAGAAATGCGACAGGAACCCGAATGGAACCTGGTTTGATGGCACCGCGGACGTCTGCATGGGACCCGGCGGGGAGCTTTCATTCGACAGCGAATCGGAGTGCCTCGCGGCAGGTTTCCAGCCGGGCCAGCAATATTCCTGGGTGGACGGGTCGCTCCAGTGCATCAACACGCTGACCCAGCAGCTGGTCCCCGGCGTGACCTCGCAACAGCAGTGCGAAGGGTCGCAGGTCTGGCACGATCCGGTCTATAGCGACCTGATCCCCGGCTTCGACAGCACGCTGTCGGCGATGCAGTCGGCGATGCGGGCCGCCTCGCGCTCGACTTCGATGCTGGCCGGCGCGCAGGCGGGCTATAATTGGCAGCGCGGCAATTTCGTCTTCGGCATCGAGGGCGATTTCTCCGGCATTTCCAACCGCACCGATCCGGTGCGCGCCAAGGCCTTTGCCAGCCTTGCCGGCGAGGAGATGTTCGGCACCTGGCTGAAGACGGAAGTCAAGGGCACGGCAAGCCTCGACTGGCTGGCGACCTTGCGCGGCCGGGCCGGCATGGTGGTGCGCCGCAACTTCCTGCCCTTCGTCACCGGAGGCGTCGCCTTCGGCAAGGTCGGAATCGACGGCAAGGCGCGTTTCTCCGGCGCCTATGGTCTCGGCGGCACGACGGAACCGTTCTCCCACACGGTTTCGCTGAACGATTCCGGGATCCTGACCGGCTATACGGTCGGCGCCGGCCTCGATTATCGCCTGAGTAGCAAGGTGTTCCTGAACTTCACCTATCTCTATGTCGATCTCGGCAAGCTGTCCTCCTCGGCGAGCTATTCCGGCTCGCGGTCGGATCCGGCCGGCAATTCCTCGATCGTCACCGGAGCGGGCGGAATCGATGTCGATGCACGGTTCAACGTGCTGAAGTTCGGCATCAACATGCAGTTCTGAGCATGCGCGATCAGGGCAGCCGTCAGCGATGACGGCTGCCCTTTGTTCTTCCCCTATTCCAGCGGCAGTTGCGGGTCTCCGGCCCATTCGTGGAAAGAGGCGTCGTAGTTGCGGGCGCGGGCAAAGCCTGCCTCGCGCAGCGCCAGCACCAGATGTGCCGAGCGGATCCCGGCGGTGCAGTAGGCGATGATCTCGTCGTCGGGCGAGATGCCGGCTTCCTTCATCTTCGCGGCCAGCACTCCCTTGTCGAGCAGCCGCCCCTTGCCGTCGAAGACGGAGGTCCAGGGAATGTTGACGGCGCCGGGCAGATGGCCGCCGCGCGCCTCCCCCAGCTTCTGCGCCCCGGCATATTCCTCGGGCGTGCGGGAATCGACGATGCGCGCCGATTTCAGCGATGCGGCGACCTCTTCCTTGCTGGCGCTGAGCGTCGGGTCGTAGCCGGAAATGTCGAACTCGACCGGTTCGAGCCTCACGACCTCATCCGACAATTCGCCGCCCGTCGCCTGCCAGGCCTCGATGCCGCCGTCGAGAATCTTCACATTGCGCAGCCCGGCGACGCGCAGGCTCCAGGCGATGCGGCCATCCTCGCCCCAGCCGCCGGGCGAGGCGGAATAGACGACGACGTGGCTGTCGTGCGAAATACCGAGGGCGCCGAGGGCCGGGCCGAGCCTTTCGGGCGGCAGCAACACGCCCCAGCCGGGGTCGCCCGGTCTGCCGTTCATGTCGGCGACCGACTGCCACGGCACATTGATGGCGCCGGGAATGTGACCGGCAGCATAGTCCTTGGCGCCGCGTGCGTCGATCAGGATGGCATTGTCGAGCGACGTGACTTCCTCCGGCGCAATCCACGTCTCCGCCCGGGCCGGCGCCGCAAGCAGGATGAGGACAAGCAGACATTGCAGGAGAGCTTTCATTCCCGGTTCCTCCTCGAGTAGAGCGCGCGCAGGGGCAGCACGATCGCCCCTGCCGCCAGCATGAACAGGATGCCGCCAAGCAGCAGGCCGCGATTGACGCTGAGAAAATCGCCGGCGAGCGAATAGACGATCGTCGCCGGCAACTGACCGAGGCCGGTGGCGACGAGAAAGGGCAGGAGGCGCAGGCGCAGCAGCCCTGCCGCGTAGGAGACGGCGTCGAAGGAGATGAAGGGCATCAGCCGGGCGAAGAAGACCGCCCAGGCGCCATACCGCCCGCTCGTGCGGTCGAGCCAGTCGACGAGCCGCCGCGGCGCATGGCGCTCGACCAGTGTCCGCCCGAGGCCCATGGCAATGGCGTAGCAGAGGACAGCCCCCAGCATGGCTCCGGTCCAGGACAGGAAAGCGCCGAAGGCCCAGCCGAACAGCGCCGCATTGGCAAAGGTGACGATGACGGCCGGCAGCGGCGCCAGGACCGCCTGGAAAACCATGACGAGCAGGGAGACCGCCGGGGCCCATGCGCCCGCCTGTGCCAGCCAGCCGCGCATGGCGTGTATATCGGCCATGGACAGGACAAAGATCAGCCGGTCGATCTCGAGGCGTACCGGCGGGACGAGCAGATATGTGCCTGCGCTGGCAAGGATTGCAGCGGCGGACCAGAGGAAGGGGCCTCGCCGGAACAGTGCTGCAGGAGGAGCGAGCGGCGGCGGACCGGCAGACTGCCGGCCAGCGGGAAGGCTCATGGCCCTCCGCAATTCCCTTGGGCCATACCGGCAGATCGGGTGAAGCGGCTCGACATGGCCGCGAGCATAGCGGGGTTCAGCCGCGAAGGGAAGCGTCCTGCCCCGCTGCGGCTTGTCTCCTGACCATCGCGGCGGCCCAGTCCGGAAGATCCGGCTCCCTGCCCGAGAACACGAAATAGCGGGCGAGAACCAGCAGCGAGATGACATCCTCCAGCCTTTGTCGGGCAAACTGGCGGAAATGCCGGTTGGCAGCGGCAATGATCGCCTGTGCCTCCTCGGGATTGCGCTCGAGATGATCGACCTTCTCCTCGAGGTCGGAGAAGTCGTCGGCCAGCTGGACATAGTGGACGCCGGGCCGGAGCCGCCCTTCCATGAACCAGGTCTCGAAGCGCGGCGCCGGCATCAGGCACAGGGACCGGCTGGCCATGATCCATTTCAGATTGGTGGCGACGTCATGTCCCTCGACCGAGAGGATGTACCGGAAGGCGAGTTGTTCCCGGATGGACAGCGGCTGTTTGCGCCATGGCGCCGGCGCCCGCCTCCCGGTCATGCCGATATCGAACCGCCGATGGGCGTGAAAGCGGCTGGCCAGCGCGGTGCGCAACGGATTGTTGGGAGCGCCGCGCCAGACGGCGGCACCTCTCTTGGCGGCAAAGGGGATGCGATCCTCCACAATGCTGAAATGCCGGATTTTCACGAGGTTGAGCAGCACCGAGCGGGCATTGTCGCCGGCGATCGGGCGGGACTTGACGATGGCCGGACGCGGCGGGACCCAGGTGACGTCGCCGAAGACATGTTCGATCCGCCATTCGCGCGGAAAGTAGCGCGCATATTGCTTCAGATCGTAGTAGTACATGCTGGATCCCATCGGGATCGAGCCGACGCGCGAGGCATCGGCGCCGGGCTCGAAGCAATCGGTGAGCCGATTATAATAGTCCAGCCGGTCGGCAATCGCCTCCCGTTCCTCTTCCGGCACGCTCTCGACCAACCGGCGCAGGCGCGCGCGGAAGATTGCCTGCGGTGCGCAGTCACGCAGGATGTTGTGCGCATAGTAGCGGATGCGCGCCAGCTTGCGCCGCGGGTCGAACGTGTAGCCCATGACCGATCCCCCCGAATCGATTGCGAACCCGGAAGGATTCATGACATTGCGCGCGCCGTCTGTCACCCGTCCGGGACGCCGGCCGGCCGAATCCTGCCCGGTTCATGCCGGCCGGTTGCGGGGTTTACTGGACCGCGAAGCAGTAGAAGAGGCCGTCTCCCCCCGTTCCCTGCAGGTCCGACTGGCTGCAGCCGCGGGATGGGTGCGAAGAGTTCCAGGACTTGGCCGGAGCGGATTCATCGAGCCCCATCCGGTCATGGTGGCCGACCATGGCGGATCCGGCGCCATTGGAAGTCCAGTTCTCGCAGGTTGCCTCGTGCGCGGTGCCGTCGGGCATCGAGCCGGTCAGGATGTCGTGCCGGTTCGGGCTGTCGCCGCGCCCGTTGACCATGGCGCCGTTCTCGTCGAGGGCGGTTTGCTTCGAGATCCGGTTCTGGTCGCCATGCAGCTCGTCGAGGCTGGCGGCAATCGTCTCGCCCTTTGCATTGACCCACGGCCCCTGGCCGATGCGGTCGCGCGCATTCACCTCGCTGGTGCTGAGATAGGCTGCCCAGGTCTTGCCCGTGACGCCCGCCGCCTCGGCAAGCGCCGTGCAATGCGCGTCCGCGCCTTCCAGTCCGCCCAGATTGGCTCCGTCGCCGGGCCCGTGACTGGTGACGAAGAAACTCATCGTGCTGTCCTGCGCCAATGACGGCGCGGCAAGACCCAGAAGAGCCGTGGCGGAGATTGCAAGCACCAGTTTCATGATTTCCTCCCTGTCGATGCCCCGGCCCCGAGCCTAGCGCGAGTCCTGCCATGCCAGGAATCACGACTCCGTGTAGACGCGGCGCGGATGGCGACCGCAGGTTGCGGCATGAGTCAGGTGCCGCAGAACGTCCGCAACACGCGCTCTTCCTCGGCCGGCGGCCGCGCGAACTCCTCCATGTCCGGCTGTTCGTCGTATGGCCGCGCCAGCACGGCGAGCAGGCGCCGGAACGGGCCGAAATCGCCCTGGTTCGTCGCCGCGGCGATGGCGGCTTCGACGCGGTGATTGCGGGCGATGTATTTCGGATTGAGCGCGCGCATGCGGGCGGGGCGGTCCGTCAGCGGTTCGCGGGCCAGCCTTTCGCGCCAGCGTGCCGCCCATTCGTCGAACTGGGCAGGCTCGTCGAAATGATCGCGCACCGGACCCGGGCCGTCGACCTCGCGGGCAAGCTCGCGGAAGGTGAGGGTGAAGTCGGCACGGTTGCGCGCCATGCATTCGAGCAGGCTGGAGATCAGATCGAGGTCGTCCGGCTGTTCGGTGAACAGTCCGATCTTGCGGCGCATGGCTTCGTGGAAGGCAGCCCGGTAGCGGATCTGGAACGCGCCGACGGCGGCGCGGGCCTTTTCCAGTTCCTCCTCGCCCTCCCCGCCGCCCTTGCCGAGGATGGGCAACAGCGCCTCGGCCAGCCGCGCCAGATTCCATGCGGTGACATAGGGCTGGTTGACATAGGCGTATCTGCCCTGCAGGTCGATCGAGCTGAACACGGTGGACGGATGATAGGCGTCCATGAAGGCGCAGGGGCCGTAATCGATGGTTTCCCCGGAAATGGCGACATTGTCGGTGTTGAGCACGCCATGGATGAAACCCACCTGCATCCATTGCGCCAGGAGGCGGGCCTGGGCAGAGACAACCGCGTCGAGCAGGGCGACATAGGGGTCGGGCTGGCCTTGAAGATGGGGATAGTGTCGCGCGATCGAGTAATCCGCCAGCGCTCTCAGCCCGTCGAGGTCGTCACGCGCGGCGAGGTACTGGAAGGTGCCGACCCGGATATG
>CAYLSN010000084.1:0-8768 GCA_964386015.1 uncultured Rhizobiaceae bacterium
GACAGGCTCGCGCCATGAGGAACTCCGGGGGAGGAGACGGGGTGGCAATCGGCACCGGAAGACAAGGCGGCAGCGCGCCCATGCGCCGCCCCTCGATCCGACGGAGGGCCGCCCTTGGCTGATCTGCCTGCAGCCGCCCGTGTCGTGATCATCGGCGGCGGCGCCGTCGGCGTGTCGTCGCTGTACCATCTGGCGCGCGCTGGCTGGACGGACTGCGTGCTGCTGGAGCGCGACGAACTCACTTCCGGCTCGACCTGGCATGCCGCCGGCAATGTGCCGACCTTCTCCTCCTCCTGGTCGATCATGCACATGCAGCGCTATTCGGCCGGGCTCTATCGCGGCCTCGCCGAGGCGGTCGGCTATCCGCTCAACTATCACGTCACCGGTTCGCTCCGGCTTGCGCATGGCAGGGAACGCATGCGCGAATTCGAGCGCGCCCGGGGCATGGGCCGCCATCAGGGCATGGAGATCGAGGTGGTCGGCCCCGGCGAGATCCGCGCGAGATATCCCTTCATCGAGCTGCACGATCTCGCAGGGGCGCTGTACGACCCGTATGATGGCGACATCGATCCGGCACAGCTGACGCAGGCGCTGGCCAGGGGAGCGCGCGATCTCGGCGCCCGCATCGTCCGCTTCTGCCCGGTCACCGGCGTGCGGCGCGAGCGCGGCGAATGGGTGGTGGAGACGCGGCAGGGCGAGATCCGCTGCGAGAAGGTGGTGAATGCCGCCGGCTATCGCGCCGCCGAAGTCGGCCGCATGTTCGGCAGGAACATCCCGCTCGTGGTCATGAGCCACCAATATGTGCTGTTCGACGAGCTCGCCGAATTGCGGGCCTGGACGCAGGAGACCGGCCGCAAGCTGCCGCTGCTGCGCGATGTCGACACGTCCTGGTATCTGCGCCAGGAAAAGTTCGGCATGAATCTGGGCCCCTATGAGCGCGACTGCCGCGCCCACTGGATCTCGCCCGAAGATCCGATGCCGGACGATTTTTCCTTCCAGCTTTTCCCGGACGATCTCGACCGGCTGGAGCCCTATCTGGAGGATGCGGCGCGGCGGGTGCCGCTATTGGCGAGCGCCGGCCTGTCCAGGGTCATCAACGGCCCCATTCCCTATGCGCCGGACGGCAATCCGCTCATCGGCCCGATGCCGGGCGTGCCCGACGCCTACGAGGCATGCGTCTTCACCTTCGGCATCGCCCAGGCCGGCGGCGCCGGCAAGGTGCTGGCGGAATGGGTGACGGAAGGGGCGACGGAGTGGGACATGTGGTCCTGCGACCCGCGCCGGTTCACCGGATTCGCTTCTGCCCCCGACTACGCCGTCGCCAGGGCCATGGAGGTCTACGGGCATGAATATGCGATTCATTTCCCGCACCATGCCTGGCCGGCGGGCAGGGGCCGGAAATTGTCGCCGGTGCATGACCGGATCGCGGCGATGGGCGCGCAGTTCGGCGCCTATAATGGCTGGGAGCGGGCCAACTGGTTCGCCCATCCGGGAGATGATGTTTCCGAGGCGGCGACGCAGACCTTCGATCGCGACGGTCCGTGGCACCGGCGCGTCGGCGAGGAGTGTCTCGCCGTGCGCGATGCCGCCGGAATTCTCGACCTGCCGGGTTTCTCGCGCTACCGGCTCGAGGGCCGCGATGCAGGGAAATGGCTGTCCGGCCTGATCACGGGGAGGGTTCCGGGGCCCGGCCGGATCGGCCTTGCCTATTTCGCCGACGATCGGGGCCGCATCGTCACCGAGATGACGATCATGGCGATCCGGGAGGATCTCTTCTTCCTCATCACCGCCGCGGCGGCCGAATGGCACGATCTCGAATGGCTGCAACGTCATCTGCCGGCGGGCGCGGAGATTTCCCTCGCCAATGTCACCGATGCGTTTGCCTGCCAGATCCTCACCGGGCCGAAATCGCGCGACATCCTGGCGAAGGTCACGGACGCCGACCTGACGCTGCCCTGGCTCACGCACCAGTCGGCGCGCATCGGCGATGACTGGTGCCAGCTCGTGCGCGTCTCCTTTGCCGGCGAACTCGGCTGGGAGATCCATTCGAAGGTCGGCGACACCGCCCGGATCTTCGAGCGGGTCGCGGATGCGGGCAGGGAGCACGGTCTCAGGCCCTTCGGCATGTTCGCGCTGGATTCGCTGCGTCTCGAGAAGGGCTATCGCGCCTGGAAGCAGGAGCTGTCGACCGATTACGACATGATCTCGGCGGGGCTCGGGCGCTTCATCGACTGGAGCAAGCCGCACTTCAAGGGCCGGGACGCCCTGCTGCGGCTTCGGCGGGAGGGCACTGCGAAATGTTTCGTGACGCTGGTCATTGCCAATCCCGGCCCTTGCGATGCACCTTACATGTCGACCCTGTGGCGCGACGGGAGCATTGTCGGCGAGACATTGTCCGGCGGCTGGGGTCACCGCGTCGGCAAGTCGATCGCGCTGGCCATGCTGCGCAGCGATCTTGCCCGCGCGGGTGAAACGGTCGAAGTCGACATCTTCGGCGAGCGGTACCTTGCGTCCGTACAGGGGCAGGCGGCACTCTGGGACCCATCGAACGACAGAATGCGCGCCTAGGCGGAAGGAGGCAATCGCATCGCCGGAAATCGGGATCCAATCCTCAACAATGGGAGAAAACACATGAGAAAACTACTAGCCACCACCTGTCTTGCCGTCGGCATCGGCGCCTGGGCCGCCGCGCCCGCAGCGGCGGAATGCGGCGATGTCAACATCGTCGCCATGAACTGGCAGAGCGCCGAAGTGCTCGCCGCGCTCGACGCCTATATCCTGCGCGAGGGCTATGGCTGCAATGCCACCATCATCAGCGGCGATACCGTGCCCAGCATCACCTCCATGGTCGAGAAGGGCGAGCCTGACGTCGCGCCGGAAGGCTGGATCGACCTGGTGCCGGAACTGATCGAGCGCGGGCTGGCCGAGAATCGGCTGGTGAAGGCGGCGGTCGCGATTTCCGACGGCGCCAAGCAGGGTTGGTGGATACCGAAATACATTGCCGACGCCAATCCGGACATCAAGACCATCGACGATGCGCTGGCCCGGCCCGACCTGTTCCCCGATCCGGAGAATCCGGGCAAGGGCGCCGTGCACAATGGGCCGCAGGGCTGGGGCGGCACGGTGGTGACCGGCCAGTTCTTCAAGGCCTATGACGCCGAGGCGAAGGGCTTCCGCCTGGTCGACACCGGTTCGGCCGCCGGCCTCGACGGTTCGATCGCGCGGGCCTACGAGCGCAAGGAAGGCTGGGTCGGCTATTACTGGTCGCCGACGGCGCTGCTCGGGCGTTACGAAATGGTCAAGCTCGACCATGGCGTGCCGTTCGACAAGGCCGAATGGGAGCGCTGCAACACGGTGGCCGATTGTCCGGATCCGAAGAAGAACGACTGGCCGGCAGATACGGTCCAGACGCTGTTGACTGCACAATTCGCCGAACGGGCGGATGCGGCGGTGGTCGAGTACTTCAACAAGCGCGCCTGGGACAATGCCACGGTCAACGCCCTCATGGCCTGGATGACGGACAATCAGGCGACCGGCGAAGACGGCGCCCGTCACTTCATCGAGAGCAACGAAGCGCTCTGGACGCAGTGGGTCACGCCCGAGGCGGCCGAGAAGATCAAGGCTTCGCTGTAATCATTGTCCGTTCCGATGCGCTGCGGGCGGCGGGTTTCCGCCGCCCGTAGGCGGCGAGTCGAGGGGGAGGTCCGGCCATGGACTGGTTCTATTCTTTTCCGCACATGAACGACGGCACGCTGCGCGAACTGAGACGATCCATCGATGACGGCTTCAGGACCTTTTCCCGCGCCTATGGCGATGCGATCGAGAACGTGTTCGAGCCGCTGCGCATTTTCCTGATCAATGCCGAATGGCTGCTGCTCAACACGCCCTGGCCGATCGTGCTGGCCGCGATCGCCCTCATTGCCTGGATCGCCAGCCGCAACTGGAAGATCGTCCTCGGCTCGGTGCTGACGCTCCTGGTCATCGGCTATTTCGACATGTGGGACGACACGATGCGGACGATCTCGATGATCCTCGTCTGCACCGTCATCTCCATCGCGCTCGGCATTCCCATCGGCATCCTCATGTCCCGCTCCGACCGGGTGCAGAGCCTGGTCAATCCGGTGCTCGACGTCATGCAGACCATGCCGAGCTTCGTCTATCTCATTCCTGTCGTCATGCTGCTCGGCATCGGCCGGGTACCCGGCGTGATCGCCGTGGTGATCTACGCCATTCCGCCGATGATCCGCCTGACCAATCTCGGCATCCGGCTTGTCGACCGCGACGTGCTGGAGGCGGCCGACGCCTTCGGTTCGTCCGGCTGGCAGAAGCTCAGGAACGTGCAGATGCCGCTGGCGCTGCCGACCATCATGGCCGGGGTCAACCAGACCATCATGATGGCGCTGGCCATGGTGGTCATCGCCTCGATGATCGGCGTGCAGGGCCCCGGCCAGCCCGTGCTCCGGGCCATCAACACCCAGTATTTCACCATGGGTGTCTTCAACGGCCTCGCCATTGTCGGCATCGCCATCGTCTTCGACCGGATCAGCCAGGCCTATGGCCTCCGGCTGCAGAAATACCGGGAGATCGTGCATGGCGGCTGAACGCGACAGCGAGGGCGGCATCCGGATCCGCGGATTGTCGAAGATCTTCGGCCCGCGCGCGGCGGAGCTGGTGCATCTGCTCGACCAGGGCATCACCAAGGAGGAGCTCAACCGCGAACACGGCCATATTCTCGGCCTCAAGAACGTCAATCTGGCCATGCCGGCCGGGGCCATCCAGGTGATCATGGGCCTTTCCGGCTCCGGCAAGTCGACCCTGATCCGCCACATCAACCGGCTGATCGAACCGACGGCGGGCGAGATCCTGGTCGATGGCGAGGATGTGGTGAAGATGGACGCGGCGCGGCTGCGCGAGTTCCGCCGCCACAAGACGGCGATGGTGTTCCAGAAATTCGCGCTGCTGCCGCACCGCAACGTGCTGGAAAATACGGCCTACGGGCTGGAGATCCAGGGTGTGCTGCGCCGCCGGCAGGTCGAGGCCGCCATGCGCTGGATCGAGCGCGTCGGCCTCAAGGGATTCGAATCCAAATATCCCAACCAGCTTTCCGGCGGCATGCAGCAGCGCGTCGGCCTGGCGCGGGCATTGACCAATGACGCGCCCATCCTGCTGATGGACGAGGCATTCTCGGCGCTGGATCCGCTGATCCGCGTCGACATGCAGAGCGTGCTGCTCGAACTGCAGCAGGAGCTGCGCAAGACGATCGTGTTCATTACCCACGATCTCGACGAAGCCCTGCGGCTCGGCGATCGCATCGCCATCCTGCGCGACGGCGAGATCGTCCAGGACGGCACCGGCCAGGAAATCGTGCTGCGGCCCGCTGACCAGTACATCATGAACTTCGTCGAGCACGTCAATCGCGGCCGTGTCCTGAAGGTCGAGTCGGTGATGACGCCGCTGGCCGGCGAAACGGCGGGGGTGACGGCGGACAGGCACCTGTCCCTGGACGACGCGGCCCGGCTCCTGCTGTCGAGCGGCGAGGAGCGGCTGGTGGTGACCGGGGCGGATGGCACGCCGGCCGGCATGGTGACCCTGAAGCAGATCATGGCCGCAATGGTTGCCGGCGGCGCGCCCGGCGGCAGCTGATTGGCGGCAGATCCCGCCGCAAGGGCGGAGATGACGGCTGGGAGAAGGAGGACCTCCCCCGGCAAGGGGCTCCTTCGGCACCGGCAACCTTCACCCGCATGGCGTTTGGCTGGCCGGTTCCCTCAGGGATACAGCCTGCGGCTCGTCCATCCGCCCGCCTCGTCGCGGTTGAACTGCAGCCGGTCGTGCAGGCGGAACGGCCGGTCGTGCCAGAACTCGATCTGCAGGGGCACGATGCGGAATCCCGACCAGTATTCGGGTCGCGGAATGGAGCCGATCGCGAATCGCGCCGTGTATTCGGCAACGGCCTTTTCCAGCGCGAACCGGCTTTCCAGCGGGCGCGACTGCTTCGACGCCCAGGCGCCGATCCGGCTGCCGCGCGGACGCGAGGCGAAATATTCATCCGCCTCCTCCGGCGTCACCAGCTCGACGCCGCCGCGCAACCGGACCTGGCGGCGCAGGCTCTTCCAGTGGAAGCAGAGCGCCGCCTTGCGCGTCGCCAGGATTTCCCGGCCCTTGGCGCTCTCGTAGTTCGTGTAGATGACGAAGCCGCGTTCGTCGAAGCCCTTGAGCAGCACCATGCGCACATTGGGCATGCCCTCCTCGTCGACCGTGGCCAGCGCCACCGCCTCGGGATCGTTCGGCTCGGATCGCCGGGCGTCTGCCAGCCAGTCCGCGAACAGGCGCAACGGGTCGGTGGCGCCGGTGAAGTCACCGCTTGTTAACTCCGTCTCGGTCATGATCCCTTCCCGTCAGGCTGATGTTTCCGGGGAGATTGCCCATTGTTCCGGCAAGTGCAAGAGGCGGCTGCGATTTGCGTGAAGCTTGCCGCCGTTGCGCTTGTCCTGTCAGTCCTGTCGGCATGCGCGGGCAAGATGGACGCGGCCAGTCTCGGCATCGACGATACGATCCGCACCGGCTCCGTCCTTCCCGGTGACTGGCGGGAAGGGCCGGAGATCGGCTCCGACGCGGCCACGATCCGCAATGCCGTCACCTCGGCCGACCTGCCGGCGCTGACAGACGGCACGCTTGCCTGGGCCAATGCGGAGACAGGCACGCATGGCACGATCTCCCGCATCGAGGAATATATGGACGCCGGCGACCGATGCCGCCGCTTCCTTGCCTCGCGGCGCAATTATGACGGCGTGCTCCTGTACCGGGGCGAAGCCTGCCTCAGCGGCG
Organism: uncultured Rhizobiaceae bacterium; assembly: GCA_964386015.1. Lineage (GTDB taxonomy): Bacteria > Pseudomonadota > Alphaproteobacteria > Rhizobiales > Rhizobiaceae > CAYLGY01. Next base: position 6,826 of record CAYLSN010000084.1, read on the forward strand.
GCAGCTGGCGAATGCGCGATTTTGCGCCGGCCGACTCCTGAGAACCGGGCCGTACTGGAAAGTCGGCGGCCGGATGCTCATATTGTTGGCAACCGATCCTTTCGACCTCCGGAATCAGGAACATGCGCGATCCATACAGCGTTCTCGGCGTTGCGCGGGACGCGACCGAGAAAGAGATCAAGTCCGCCTTCCGCAAGCTCGCCAAGCGGTATCACCCGGACCATAACCGGGACGATCCGGATGCACAGGCGAAGTTTGCCGAGATCGGGCGTGCCTACGAGATTCTCGGCGATGCGAAGAAGCGCGCCGCCTTCGACCGGGGCGAGATCGACGCCGAGGGCAAGGAGCGGTTCCACGGCTTCGACGGCGGCGCCGGCGCCGGCGCCGATCCGTTCGCAGCCTTCCGGCGCGGCGGTCCTGGCGGCGCCCGTTTCGAGTTCCACACTACCGGCCCCGGCGCCGACATCTTCAGCGAGATCTTCGGCCACGGCTTCGGCGCCGGCAGGACATCGGCGAGAACCGCGCCGGCCGGCGAGGATATCGCCGCGACGCTGGAGGTCAGCCTCGAGGAGGCGGCCTGCGGCGCGCGCGTCACCGCCACCTTTCCCGGCGGCAGGCGGCTTGCGGTGCAATTGCCCGCCTATGTCGAGGACGGCCAGGTCATCCGCCTCAAGGGGCAGGGGGCGCCCTCCCTTTTCGGCGGCCCGCCGGGAGATGCGCTGGTCACGCTGCGCCTGAAGCCGCATCCGCGCTTCCGCGTCGAGGGCCGCGACCTGCACGCGGACCTGCCCGTCGACCTGGCCGATGCCGTGCTTGGCGCCCGGGTGCCGTTCGAGACGCTCTCGGGCAGAGTCGCGGTCAATGTGCCCGCCTGGTCCGATTCCGGCAAGCAGTTCCGGCTGAAGGGCAAGGGGCTGCCGAAGCGCGGGGGCGGCCGTGGCGACCTCTACCTGCACCTGCAGATCCGTCTGCCGCACGGCGATGCCGAACTCGAGAGCCTGATGCGGCGCAGGCGCGGATGATGCCGCCGAGGCTTGAAGGCGGCACGCCCCTGTGCGATAGGCTGCTGAATCCTTCACGTTACGGGGTTGGTGAACATGGCTTCTCGAAACGGCCTCCTGGCAGGCAAGCGCGGCCTCATTCTCGGCGTGGCGAACAACCGGTCGATCGCATGGGGGATTGCCCGGTCCTGCGCTGCGGAGGGAGCGGAACTGGCGCTGACCTATCAGGGCGATGCGCTGAAGAAGCGCGTCGAGCCGCTGGCGGCGGAACTGGGCGCGCATCTCGCCGGCCATTGCGATGTCACCGACGACGCCTCGGTCGAGGCGGTGTTCGCCGGGCTGGCCGAGCGCTGGGGCAGCCTGGACTTCCTGGTTCACGCCATCGCCTTCTCCGACAAGGATGAGCTCGATGGCCGCTACATCGACACCAGCCGCGCCAATTTCGGGCGCACCATGGACATTTCCGTCTATTCCTTCACGCAGCTGGCCCGCCATGCCGAGCCGCTGATGCCGGAGGGCGGCTCGCTGCTGACCCTGACCTATTACGGCGCCGAGAAGGTGATGCCGCATTACAATGTCATGGGAATCGCCAAGGCGGCGCTGGAGGCCAGCGTGCGCTATCTCGCGGTCGATCTCGGCGGCAGGGGGATCCGCGTCAACGCCATCTCCTCCGGCCCGATCAAGACGCTGGCGGCGTCGGGAATCGGCGACTTCCGCTACATATTGCGCTGGAACGAGTACAATTCGCCGCTGAAGCGGATCGTGACCATCGACGAGGTCGGCGATTCGGCGCTCTATCTTCTGTCCGACCTCTCGCGCGGCGTGACCGGCGAGATCCTGCATGTCGATTCCGGCTATCATGTCGTCGGCATGAAGGCGGTGGACGCGCCGGATATCTCCGTCGTCAAGGACAGCGAATAGCCGCCCGCGCGGGCGGCAATG
>CAYLSN010000085.1:0-8738 GCA_964386015.1 uncultured Rhizobiaceae bacterium
TCATCGGATTCTGGAAGACGACGGCGATGTGGCGGCCGCGGATCCGGTTCAGCTCGCTTTCCGGCGCGCCGACAAGTTCGGTGCCGTTGAACTTCGCGCTGCCGCTGACGCGCCCGTTGGCGGCGATCAGGCCGAGCACCGACATGACGAGCTGGCTCTTGCCGGATCCGGACTCGCCGACGATGCCGAATGCCTCGCCCTGGCCGATCGACAGGTCGACGCCATCCACTGCCCGCACCAGCCCCTGGCTGGTGGCGAAGGTGGTGTGCAGGCCGCGGATCTCCAGCAGGGCCGTCATCCCTAGCGATCCCGCGGATCGAAGGCATCGCGCATGCCGTCGCCGATGAAGTTCATGCAGAAGATCGTCACCGTCAGGAACAGGGACGGGAAGATCAGGATCCAGGGCGAGCTCGCCATCGCCTTGGCGCCATCGGAGATCAGCACGCCCCAGCTCGTCAGCGGCTCCTGCACGCCAAGCCCGAGGAAGGAGAGGAAGCTTTCGAGCAGGATGACTTTCGGCACGGTGAGCGTCGCGAACACCACCACCGGGCCGATGATGTTGGGCAGGATGTGCCGCCGCAGCAAGGTGAAGGTCGGCACGCCCAGCGCCTGCGCCGCCTCGATGAACTCCTTGCGCCGGACGCTCATCGTCTGGCCGCGGACGATGCGCGCCAGGTCCAGCCATTCGACGGCTCCGACCGCCACGAAGATCAGCACGATGCTGTTGCCGAAGGCGACCATGAGCAGGATCACCAGGAAGATGAAGGGCACCGCGTACAGGATCTCGAGAACGCGCATCATCAGCGCGTCCAGCCATCCGCCTGCATAGCCCGATATGATGCCGTAGGTGACGCCGATCGCCAGGCTGACCGTGGTGGCGACGAGCGCGACCATCAGCGAGATGCGGCCCCCGTAGAGGATCCGGGTCAGGAGATCGCGGCCATTGCCGTCCGTGCCGAGCAGGAAGCCAGCTGCCGGGTCGGGCGGCATGGCGATGCGGTCCCAGTAGATCTCGTTGAGGCCGTGCCCGGTAAGCAAGGGACCGAACAGGCAGGCGAGGGCGATGAGGCCGAGGACGATGACACTGCCCATGGTGGCGCGATTGCCGAAGAAGCGGTCGCGCGACTCGCGCCAGAGGCTTCTGCCGCGGATCGGCGCGGTTTCGCTGGGTGGAGCCGGATGCGCGCTCATCAGATCTTGATCCTCGGGTCGAGAAAGGCATAGGCGATGTCGACCAGCGCGTTCATCAGGATGAGCAGCGTCGCATAGACGATGATCGCGCCGAGGACGAGCGTGTAGTCGCGATTGAGCGCGCCTTCGACGAAATAGCTGCCCATGCCCGGAATGGCGAAGATCTGCTCGACCACGATCGAGCCGGTGATGACCGAAGCCGTGCCCGGGCCGAGATAGCTGATCACGGGAATGAGGGTCGGCTTGAGGCAATGGCGGAACAGGATGATCCGCGTCGGCAGGCCCTTGGCGCGGGCGGTGCGGACGAAATCCAGCCGCAGCACCTCGATCATGCTGGCGCGCGTCAGCCGCGCGACATAGGCGATGAAGGGCAGCGCCAGGCTGACGATCGGCAGCACCTTGTTCGGCCAGGCGCCATTGTTCCAGCCGCCCACCGGCAGCAGGTCGAGATAGATGCCGAAGGCCAGCGCCAGCAGCGGCGCCACCACGAATTTCGGAATGGCGACCCCCGTCATGGCAAATCCCATGATCAGATAGTCGGAAATGCTGTTCTGGTTGAGCGCCGCATAGGCGCCGCAGGGAATGCCGATCAGGAGGCCGAGCAGGATGGCAATCAGGCCGAGCTGCAGGCTGACCGGCAGGCCGGTGGCCAGATATTCGCTGACCGAAATGCCCGGCCGGACATAGGAGGGGCCGAAATCGCCCGCCAGCAGGCCGCCGACATAATTCAGGTACTGGACCAGCAGCGGCCTGTCGAGGCCGAACCTCGCCTCGAGGTTCTGCCGCGCGATCGGCGACAGATTGGCCTCGAGGTCGAAGGGTCCGCCGGGCGCGAAGCGCATCATGAAGAAGGCAAGCGTGACGATCACGAACAGGGTCGGGATCGCCATCAGCGCCCGCTTGATCGCAAGGCCCCACATTGCCTGCCTCCCCCCGGATCGCCGGTCCTACCTGGCGATGCTCATGAAGCGCGTCGGGTGGATCGCCATCAGGTTCTCATGCCAGCCCTGCACATTTTGCTGCACCAGATAGCCCAGGGAAAGCGGATAGATCGGAATGATGGCGGCTTCTTTCAGAAGCAGCGTATCCGCCTCGTGCAGGATCGCGAGACGCCTGGCCGGATCCGTCTCGACGCGGGCCTTTCGCAGGAGCTCGTCATATTCTTCATTGCGGAAGTGCGCCCAGTTGCGCGATCCGGCGGAGGATTCGAAGTAGTTCAGCAGCCCGTCCGGATCGGGATAGCGGCCGACCCAGCCCGTATAGGCCACCTCGAAATCGCCGGTGCCGAGCGCGGCGTCGTGCGTGGCGCTGTCCGCCACCTGCTGGCGAGCATCGACATGGATCTGGTTCCACATCGCGATGATGGCGATGGATTCGCGCTTCCAGCTTTCACGGTCCTTGATGCGGAAGGAAAGCGGCATCTTGTTGTTGGGGCCGTAGCCGGCTTCCTCCATCAGCCGCCGGGCTTCGGCGATCCTTTCGTCCATGGACATGCCCAGATAGGGCAGCTGGGCCGGCTTGTAGTCCGGCAGGCCTTCCGGAATATAGCTGGTCGACGGCTTCTCGCCGGTGCGCAGCACCTTGTCGGTGATGATCGAATTGTCGACCGCCATCGACAGGGCGCGGCGCACACGGGCATCGGTGATCTTCTGGTTGTTGATGGCGATGAAGCGGATGGCGAAGTTCGACTGCATCCGCGTCTCGTTGGGCATGTTCTCGAACAGCCACTGCATCTCGCCCGACGGCGTACCGTAATTGACGTCGATCTCGCCGGCGCGGAAGCGGTTCAGCGCGGCGGACTGGTCGGCGAGCGGATGATAGTAGATCGTGTCGATGGCGACGTCGCCGGCGGCATGGAAGTTCGGGTTCTTCACCGCCTTGACATGCCCCTTGGGCACCCATTCGGTCGCCACGAAAGCGCCGTTGGTCGCCATTTCTCCGGCCCGCGCCCAGGCGTCGCCCTTGGCCTCGACCTGATGCCTGGGCACCGGCGTGCCCCAGCGCTGCGCCAGCACGCTGAGGAAATAGCCGGCCGGCGCCTCGAGCTCCAGCACCACGGTGCGGTCATCCGGCGCCGAAACGCCGAGCTGCGTCAGGTCGGCAATCTCGCCGGAATTGATCTTCTCCGCATTCTTCAGCGGATAGAGCAGGGCGGCATCGCCGCCGGTCGCCGGGTCGAGATGGCGGCGGAACGAGAAGACGAAATCTTCCGCCGTCAGGGGCTCGCCGTCCGACCATTTCAGGTTCTCGCGCAGGGTGAAGGTGTAGGTCTTGCCGTCGCCGCTGATCTCCCATTTCTCGGCGGCGCCGGGAATGATGTTGTTCCTGGCGTCGAAGGTCACCAGGCCCTCGAAGAGGTCGGTGGCGATCACCTCGTCGAGCGAATTGACGATCCGGTGCGGATCGAGGGATGCGGGCTCGCCGCGATTGCCGCGATTGAGCACGACCTCCGCGGCCGCGTCCGATGCAGCCACCAGCGCGGAGCCCGCCGTCGTCGCGGCGACGATCAGGGCCAGGGCGGCGCCGCCGAGGCATCGGCGGAAAATGGAGCCTTTATGCAGTGCGATCATGAATTTCCTCCCTTGCAATCCTTGTTTTGCCAATGCCGGACCGGGCGGCGTCCGCCCGGCCCTCCTTGCCCGGACGTTTTCGCCGGACTAGTCGGTCACGCACATGCGCTGCGGGAACCGGCCGACCTTGATCCGCTCGATCTCCTCGAAATTCCTGAGGTCGATGACCGAGATGTCGTCGGTGATCCGGTTGCTGGCATAGGCATAGGTGCCGGTGCTGTCGATCGTGATCCAGTTGGGAACGCCGCCCAGACGGATGGTCTTGACCAGGGTCAGGTCCGGCAGCGAATAGATGGCGGCGTAATTGCCCGTCGAGGCCAGCACCACCATGTGCTTGCCGTCCGGCGTCACCTCCAGCCCGTGATCGACCGTATGCGGGTAGGAATCGATCACCGGCGTTTCCGGCGGCAGGGTCGGCAGGGCGATCGTGCGCAGGATCCGGTTGGCCTCGACGTCGACCACGTGGAAGCCGTGCATCCATGATTGCTGCACGAACATGGTCCGCTCGTCCTTCGTGAAGTGGAACGGCCGCACATTGTCGCGGAACAGGAAGGACTTGACCGTCTCGTGCTTCTCGAGGTCGACGAGGTCGAGCTTGCTCATCAGGATCGAGCCGACATAGAGGCGCTTGTCGTCGTCCGAGATGCGGATGCCATGGCCGCCATTGAAGCTGACCGGGATCTCGACGACTTCCTGGGTCTGCAGGTCGACGCGCGCCACGAACCAGCGGTCGAACAGCGTGTTGTACAGATAGCGATTGTCGTTGGAAATGGTCATGTGGCCGGCATGGCCCTTGATCGGGATGCGCCAGAGCTCCTTCAGGGTGGCCGTATCGAAGGCGGCGACATAGCTCGTATCGCCGCGCGCCAGCGGATGGCTGTGACCGCCATCCGAAGTCATGTTGCAGTAAAGGATTTTCCCGTCCTTCGTGACGGCAACGTCGTCGGGATGCTTTTCCTCGTCAAGCTCGATCGTTCCGACGACCTTGAAGGATTTGGTGTCTACAACGGAAATGCTATGACCATAGGTATTTTCAACATATAACATTCATACCCCCTCCACCAGGCTGTTGTTGTCGCCCTGCGCCGCCTCCTGCTTTCGTCCGGAGGCCGCTTTCTGCTTGCGCGTTTCGACCAGTCGCCGGAGCGACGGCTCGAGCGATTCGTAGTGTCTGCCGATGACCGCGCGGGCCCGTTCGGCATCGCGCGAGCGCAGCGCGCTGAAGATTTCCTCGTGATCGCGGATCGCCTGGTCGAAGGACCGGCTGTCGAGCACCATTTCGCCGCTGTCGGCATGCATTTGCTGGTGCGTGAAATAGCGGAAGCGGCGGATGCGGGCATTGGCCTGCCGGTACAGGTCCAGCAGCACCGGATTGCCGGCGGCCTCGACGATCTTCTCGTGCACCAGCATGTTGGTGTTGAAATAGCTGCCGTGGTCGCGCAGGGCATAGTATTTCAGCATGCGGAAATGCAGCTCGCCGATCTCGGCGATCCGGGCGTCGCTCGCATGCCGGCACACTTCCTCCGCCGCGAAGGTTTCCAGGACGCCGACGACCCTGAACGTGTCGCGCAGATCCTGCTCCGACAGCGTCGCGATGCGCGCGCCCCGGTTCGGCAGCAGGACGATCAGCCCTTCGGCGGCGATCGTCTTCAGCGCCTCGCGCAGCGGCGAGCGCGATACCTGCAGGCGTTCGCACAGCATGCGCTCGGAAAGATGCTCGTCCTCGGCGAATTCGCCGGCAACGATCAGGTCGCGCAACCGCGCCACGACATCCTCGTGCAGAGGCAGACGGACAATATTGTTTGCCCTGGATCGGGCCGGTCCTGCCGGGTCCACCATGTGCGCGACCACTCGTGACGGTGATTCATCGAGATATTGTGGACAATCAACAGAGCATCAAACCGAAAGCCTGTCAATCGCCCTGCGTACCTCCGATGCGGCAAGGCGGTTCACGGATTCACGACAATCCACAATGCCAGAAATCGGAGGTTATCCAACGAAATTCCCGCGAAAATCACTACGGTACCGGGTTGAGGAGATAATTGTCGACAATGACTTCCGGACAATCTATCGTCGTCGGGACAGGTGCGGAATTTCATGTTTGTCGACAATCCATCCGATTCCGGGTTGACGGACGGCAGGCCGGCCCCTGCGGTCGAGCTTGACGGCCTGTCCGTGCGCCGGGGCGCGGCCCTGGTCCTGAAGAATGTCGGCCTGCGTGTCCCGGCAGGGGCGGTCGTCGCGGTGATCGGGCGCTCCGGCGCCGGCAAGACGTCGCTGCTGCGCGCCATTGCCGGGCTCGACCGGCCGGAAAGCGGGACGATCCGCTTCCATGGCCGAGCCGACCGCGCGGCCCGGCCGCGGCTGGGCATGATCTTCCAGGATCATGCGCTGATCGGCCGTCTGTCGGCGCTCGACAATGTGCTGCTTGCCTTTGCGGGCGAGCGGCCGGCCTGGAGCCTGCCCTTCCCATGGTCGCGCAGCCGCAGGACGAGCGCCGCGTCGGCGCTGGCCGAAGTCGAGCTGCTCGACAAGGCGGCGCAGCCTGCGGCCACGCTGAGCGGCGGCGAGCGCCAGCGCGTCGCCATTGCGCGGCTGCTTGCTGCCCTGCCGCAGCTGATCCTGGCCGACGAGCCGCTGTCCGCGATCGACCCCATGCGCCGCCTGGCGCTCGGGCGCCTGCTGGTGCGGACGGCGCGGATGCGCGGCGCGACCATGCTGATCGTCCTGCACGATCTGCAGGCGGCGCTTTCCGTTGCCGACCTGGTCGTCAGCATGAAGGGCGGCGAAATCATCGCCTGCGAGCCGCCGCGCCATTTCGATCCGGCATATTCGGAATGGGTCTACCGCTCGGAAGAGGCGGAGCGCGTCTATGCCCGCGATGCGGACCGGGACTTCCTGGTTCTGTGATCCGGCGCGGCAAGGGGGGAACATGAAACGGGTCGCTGTCCTGCTCATGCTCGTGGCGCTGGCGCTGGCGGCGCCGGCGCGATCCGGGACGGCGCTGAAGGTGGGGCTCCTGCCCGGCGAATCCGCGCCGACGGTGATCCGGCTCAACGCGGCGCTGACGGAGCATCTCGAAGAAAAGCTCGGCATGGAGATCGAACTCGTCGTCGGCAGCGACTATGCAGCCACCGGGGAGGCGCTGCGCTTCGGCAGGATCGACATCGCCTATCTCGGCCCGGTCACCTATGTGCTGCAGCGGCGGCGCGCGGCGATCGAGCCCTTTGCCAGGCCGTCGCATCCGCATGCGGGGCCCGTCTTCGAGGCGGCAATCGTCGTGCGCCGGGATTCGGACATCGACGCGCTCGGCGATCTTGCCGGCCGCGACGTGGCGTTCGGGGATCCGGCCTCGACCTCGGGCAGCTGGGTGCCCCGCCACCGGCTGCTGGATGCCGGCCTCGTCGCCGGCCGCGACTATCGCGCCCATTATCTCGGCGGGCATGACGCGGTGGCGCTCGCCGTGCTCAATGGCAGGGCGGCCGCGGGCGGCATCAGCCTGCCGATCTACGAACGTCTCGTGCGCGAGGGAAAGATCGACGGCAACGCGTTGCGCATCCTCGAGCGTTCCGGGCCGATCCCCGAATATGCCTGGACCTTCCGGCCCGGTCTCGATCCCGGCCTGCGCCAGCGCATCCGCGACGCCTTCCTTGCGCTCGACGACGGCGAGGCGCTGGCGGTATTCCGGGCCGATCGCTTCGTGCCGGCCGCGGACAGCGATTTCGATCCCGTCCGCGAATGGGTCGATGCCGTGCGCAGGGCGGAAGGCAGATGACGGGCAAGAACGCGGATCCGGCCGAGCCGGCCATCCGGCGCATCGTCGACGGCGATCTTGCCCGCACCCGCAGGCGCGTGCTGCTCGCCTTGCTGCTGCTCGCCGTCATCGCCGCCAGCCTCGTCGTCACCGGCGTCGCCGATCCCGGCCGCTACCGCGATGCGCTGCCGATTCTCGCCGCCATGATCGGCGATGCCTGGCCGCCGGACTTCACCCGCATCGGCTCATGGGGAATGCCTGTCCTCGAGACGCTGGCGATGGGGGTGGCCGGTACTGCCATCGGCGTGGCGCTGGCGTTGCCGGCGGCGGCGCTGGCGACGCCGTCCCTGTCACCGGCGCCATGGCTGGCCGTTCCCCTGCGCGCCCTGTTCAACCTGTTGCGTTCGGTACCGGACCTGCTCATGGCGGCGGTGGTGGTCGCCATTGTCGGCTTCGGCACGCTGCCCGGCACCATCGCCCTGGCGCTGCATTCCTTCGGCATGCTGGGCAAGTTCTATGCCGAGATCTTCGAGCATCTGCCGGCGGGGCCGATCGACCTTCTGCGCAGCCAGCGCGCCGGCTTCCTGCAGATCATGCGATTCGTCGCCATCCCCGAGGCACTGCCGCGCCTGGCCGATGTCACGCTCTATCGCTGGGAGCACAATCTGCGCGCCGCCATGATGATGGGCCTGGTGGGGGCAGGCGGTATCGGCCTCGAACTGGTGGCGGCGCTGAAGCTGTTCGAATATCGCGAGGCGCTGGCGCTGCTGATCCTCACAATGGGGATGGTCACGCTGATCGACTGGGCGGGGATGCGCATCCGCGCCCGCTTGCGCAGCGCCGCCTGAACCGGGCAGGGCCTGCCCGGTCCGGGATTTGCAGGCAAGGCGCGATCAGCCGACAGTGGCGGGCTGCCCCGCCGTCTGCCTCACCTTCGCCTCGATGCGGTTGCCGACCTGCGGGTCGATGTTCTTCCAGTACTCGAAGGCGCGGCTCAGGACCGGCTCCCGCACTCCGGCGAGCAGGCTGCCGGCGACCGTCTCGACCAGGGCGTCACGCTGCGCGTCGTCCATCACCTCGCGCACGAGCTTGCCCGGCTGGCTGAAATCGTCGTCGTCGCTGCGCAATGCATAGGCGCTGCGCACCATTTCGCCGTCCGCCTCCCAGCCGTCGGCAACCGGACCGGTCTCGTCGGCCCACGGGCGCCCGCCGCTGTTCGGCGC
>CAYLSN010000086.1:0-8688 GCA_964386015.1 uncultured Rhizobiaceae bacterium
ATGGAAGTCGATGCCGCGGCAATGCGGCGCGCCGCCGGCGCCGGCCATTCGACCGCCACCGACCTCGCCGACTGGCTGGTGCGCGAGCTCGGACTGCCGTTCCGCGAGGCGCATCATGTCACCGGCCGGGCCGTGGCGCTGGCCGAGAGCCGCAGGCTGAGCCTGGACGAATTGTCGCTGGAAGAGCTGCAGGCAATCCATCCGGGCATCACGGCGGCCGCTCTTGCCGTCCTTTCCGTGGACAGTTCGGTACGAAGCCGCAACAGTTTCGGCGGAACGGCGCCGGCCGAAGTCCGCCGCCAGATTGCTTTCTGGAAGAAACGGATGCAAAGCTGGTGAAAACGGATGCAAAACAGGCCGATCTCGGCTATCAGAACTGCATGAACCTCAGCAGAGCCCAGGCCCGCCACATGAAGACCGGCCCCGCAATTGCAGCGATCCTTCTTGCCGCGCTGACCATCGCCGCGACCGGATGCGGGCGGCGCGGAGACCTCGAGGCACCGAGCGTCGCCAGGGCAGAAGCGCGCGGCGAGGAAAGGCCTGCCGAGCCGGCCGCGCCAGATCGGCGCTTCATCCTCGACGCATTGATCGAGTAGCCGGCGGATGCACCACTTCCACTACAAGGACGGCGTCCTCCACGCCGAGGACGTGGCTGTACCGGACATTGCGGCGGCAGTGGGGACTCCGTTCTACTGCTATTCGACCGCGACCCTGACACGGCATTACCGCGTATTTTCCGAAGCATTTTCCGGACTCGACGCGCTTGTCTGCTATGCGATGAAGGCCAATTCCAACCAGGCAGTGCTGGCAACGCTGGCCCGCCTCGGCGCCGGGGCCGATGTCGTTTCCGCCGGAGAACTGCACCGGGCGCTGGCGGCAGGCATTTCGGCAGACCGGATCGTCTTCTCGGGCGTGGGCAAGACCGCGACGGAAATGGATTTCGCCCTTGCCGCAGGCATTCTGTGCTTCAATGTGGAATCCGAACCCGAACTCGAGCTGCTTTCGGCCAGGGCCGTGGCCGCGGGCACCACGGCGCCGGTCTCGCTGCGCATCAATCCCGACGTCGATGCCGGGACGCACAGCAAGATCGCGACCGGTCGCGCCGAGAACAAGTTCGGCATCCCGCGGGCGCGGGCGCGCGAGGTCTATCGCCGCGCCGCAGAGCTGCCGGGAATCTCGGTGCATGGCATCGACATGCACATTGGCAGCCAGATCACGCGGCTGCGCCCGTTCGACGATGCCTTCGCCATCCTGGCCGAACTCGTGCAGCAGCTGCGCGCCGACGGACACCGGATCGAGATGGTCGATCTCGGCGGCGGTCTCGGCATTCCCTACCGCGACGACAACGACCCGCCGCCCCTGCCGGTCGAGTATGCCGAGATCGTGCGCCGGCATGTGACGCAGCTTGGCCTGAAGGTGATCTTCGAGCCGGGCCGCCTGATCGTCGGCAATGCCGGCATCCTGGTGACGCAGGTCATCTACGTGAAGGAAGGCGATGCGCGCAATTTCGTCATCGTCGACGCGGCGATGAACGACCTCATCCGACCGACGCTGTACGATGCCTGGCACGAGATCAGGCCGGTTGGTGTCAAGCCGGCGCACAGCCCGCGCATCTGTGCCGACGTCGTCGGGCCGGTGTGCGAAACCGGCGATTATCTCGCACTGCAGCGCGACATGCAGCGGCCCGAGCCGGGAGACCTTCTCGCCATCGGTTCGGCAGGAGCCTATGGAGCGGTTCTCTCCAGCACCTACAACAGCAGGCTGCTGGTGCCCGAAGTCCTGGTGAGCGGCGAGCGCTTTCATGTCGTGCGGCCGCGCCGGACCTATGAGGAGCTGATCGGACTGGATTCGGTTCCGGACTGGATCACGACTGCGACACCGGCCTCGTAATCGCCCTCTTTGCGCAGTATGCTTCTTCCGGATGAAGAAGCGCTGGAGCATGTTGACCGACGGACTGGGGCGCACGCGCGGCGTCGCGCGGCTGACGCTGGCTTTCGGCCGGCTGTGGCCTCTCCTCGTCGCTCCCCTGTCGGTGACGGGAATCTATCTCGCGGTTTCGTGGTTCGGTCTGTTCCGGCTGATGCCGGACATGCTGCGACTGGCCGTCCTCGCCCTGCTTGGCCTGGCGCTGCTGGCGTCACTGCTGCCGCTGCGGCATTTCCGCTGGCCAGCGGGCGCAGAGGCCGACCGCCATATCGAGCGGGTCAACCGACTCGCCCATTCGCCCATCCGCGCGCAGACCGAGCGGCTCGCCGGAGCCCCGGACGCCTTTGCGGAGGCACTGTGGAGCGAACACAAGGCGCGACTTGCCGGCAGGCTGGGTCGACTGTCTGCCGGAACGCCCCGCACGGGACTGCCGGACCGCGATCCGTGGGGATTGCGCGCCGCCGTCGCCCTGCTCGCCGTGATCGCCTTTGCCTGGTCCTTCGGACCGTCAGGCGGGTCGGTCTTCGATCCATGGCGCATGCCTGCCATGGCGGCGGCAGTCCCGCCGCGGATCGATGCCTGGGTCACTCCGCCCGCCTATACCGGCAAGGCGCCGGTGTTCCTCGCTGCCCGGACGGATACGCTGCGCGTGCCGGAAGGCAGCGTCCTGACCGCGCGGGCCAGCGGCGGGGACGGAGGCTTCGCCCTGCATCTCGCGGCGGAAGACGGAACCGTGGTCGAGGCGCAGCGCACCGAGGCCGGAAGCGACGGCGCCGAGCAGTTCGCCGCGACCCTCGAGGGTCCCGCCGAAGCCATGTTGCGCGACGGCAATGACATCCTGCGAAGCTGGCGTTTCGAGGTCGTGCCCGACCAACCGCCGAAAATCGAGTTTGCCGAGGAGCCGCGCCAGGCGCTCAACGGCGCGCTCGAACTCGCCTACGAGGTGGAGGACGATTATGGCATCGCCTCGGCGGAAGCGCGGTTCGAGCTGGAGCAAGAAGGTCGCCCGGCAAATGCGCGCCCGCTGTACGATGCACCCGACTTTCCGCTGACGCCGCCACGGCGCAAGGGGCAGGCGACCAGGGTCAGCCGGGATCTGACGGCGCATCCCTGGGCCGGGGCAAGGGTACGCCTGCAGCTGCATGCGGCCGACGATGCCGGCCAGCACGCGGCGAGCGAGACGAGGTCCTTTCTCCTGCCGCAGCGCAGCTTCTCCCACCCGCTGGCGCGCGCCATCATCGAGCAGCGCCGCGTGCTGGCGCTGGACGCCAATTCCCGGCGCCGGGTCCTCGACATGATGGACGCGATCCTGCTCTGGCCGGAAGAGACCATCGCCAATGCCGGGCACTTTCTCGCTGTAAGCGTGGCGCGGCGGCAATTGCAGCACGCGCGCTCCGATGAAGCGCTGCGGGACGTGGTCGACTATCTGTGGGAGGTGGCGCGCGGCATCGAGGATGGCGGACTGAGCGACGCGGAGCGGCGGCTTCTGCAGGCGCAGCAGGCCTTGCGCGACGCGCTGGAGCGTGGCGCCAGCGACGAGGAAATCGAGCGGCTCATGGCCGAGCTGCGCGAGGCGCTGAACGACTTCCTGCGCGAATTTGCGGAACGGGCCATGCAGGACCCCAATCTCTCCATGCAGATGCCGGAAGGCATGGAGATGAGCCAGTCCGACCTCGACCGCATGCTCGACCAGATCGAGCAGCTGGCCAAGTCCGGCGCGCGCGATCAGGCGCAGCAATTGCTGGACCAGCTGCAGAGCATGATGAACAACCTCCAGGCCATGCGTCCGAACCAGGGCGGCGACAGCGCCATGCGCCAGCAGATGGATCAGCTCGGCGAGATCATGCGGCGGCAGCAGGAACTGATGAACGAAACCTTCCGGCTCGACCAGCTGCGTCGCAATGGTCAACCGGACCGTCGCGGCAGCGAACGCGGCGACGGACAGCCGGGGGAGATGAGCGCCGAGGAATTCGCCGAAGCCATGCGCCGGCTGCAGGAAGGCCAGCAGCAGCTGCAGCAGGACCTTGGCAGTCTCATGGAAGGCCTCGGCGAACTCGGCATCGAGCCCGGCGAAGGCTTTGGCGAGGCAGGCGAGCATATGGACAATGCCGGACGGGCGCTCGGCCAGGGCGAAGGCGAGCAGGCCGTCGGCGAACAGGGTGAGGCATTGCAGGCCCTGCGACGCGGCGCCCAGGACATGATGAACCAGATGCAGCAGCAGGCGGGCGAGAACGGACAGGGCCAGGGGGCGCAGCAGGGCGATCGCAGCCGCAGCGATCGCGACCCGCTCGGCCGCCCGCGCGCGACGACCGGTCCGGATTTCGGCGACAGTGTCGACGTGCCTGACGAGATCGACGTTCAGCGCGCCCGCCGGATCCTCGAAGCGATCCGCAAGCGGCTGGGCGATGCCCTGTCGCCGCAGTTCGAGCGGGAATATCTGGAGAGGCTGCTCGAGCTGCGCTGAGTCGAAGTGTCTTCGTTTCCGGCGACAACGTATCAGACAACACTGCAGGAATCGCGGAAGCTGTCTATCCTGCAATCGTCACTCGCAGGAGAATCGCCATGTCGTTCATCATACCCATGACTCTTCGCGTCCAGTTCGACATCGCGTCGACGCGAAACCAGCAGAATGCCGGGAAGGTGTCGTCGGGTAAGAAGCCGGGACCGTCCGGCCCGGTCCAGCAGACGCCGCAGCAGCTCACCCAGCAGCCATCCCCTGACGGCAAGAACGGCAAGACAACGTCCATCCCGCTTCCCGACAACCCGAATTCGAAGATCATCGTTGGGTAGTGTCGGCAGACCGATCCCCGTTCATTCGCGTTCGCCCCCGACCTCCTCGGCCCTTTGCCGGCAATCTCCCCGATGGAAGGGCATTGGCGAACGCGGCACCCCCTCCCCCTGAGCCCATCCCACCCTCGCGGGGATGGCAGGACTTCCACCCGAAAACTCCGCTTCAGGCTCCTGACAATTTTCGGTCGAGCCCGGTCGGCTGGCTCGCGACATGATGGAAATCCCCGGCCCCGCGACAATTCGCGGCACGCTGCAGCGCCGGAGAGTGCGCCCTGGCGGGCGGATCACGAAGTATTTCGCTTGATAACGCGGGCGAGAAGCCTAATTACAGACAGGGTGCTGAATCACGGGGAATTCCTTTCGCGATGGGGCGTCGCGCAAACTGTGCAGCAATCAGGTAGTGTATGGCTGTCAAGAAATACCTATGGCCCGCAATTGGCCTTGCAGCAGCCGGGTTCTCGGCCTGGCTGCTGTATGGCGAGTTGCGCACCATGTCGCTGGAAAGCCTGTGGGACAGCCTGACCGCGATCTCCCCGCTCCACTGGACCCTGGCGATCGCCGCCACGATTGGCGCCTATCTGGCCCTGGCCGGATATGATCATATTGCGCTGCTGCATCTGCGCCGCAGGGTGGACTGGCTGTTCGTGACCCTGTGTTCCTTCACGACCTATGCGCTTTCCCACAATATCGGAGCTTCCGTCATCAGCGGCACGGTCGTTCGCTACCGCGCCTACAGTTCGCGCGGCCTTTCCGCGGCGGAGATCGGAATCCTGGTCGCGCTATGCTCCTTCACCTTCGCGCTCGGCACGGTCCTGCTCGGGGGGGTGGTGCTGCTGATCGAGCCTGAGCTCGGAGAACGTTTCGGCGATGCATTTCCGATTCATTTCTCGACCGCATTCGGGATTCTCCTGCTTGCCCTCGTCGCGCTCTATGCGCTCGGGAGCGTACTGCGCCTGCCTTCCCTCCGTCTTGGCTGGATCCATCTGGAATATCCGCGACCCGGGATCGTGCTGCGCCAGCTGATCATCGGGCCAATGGAGCTGCTCAGCGCCGCGGCAATCATCTATTTCTGCCTGCCTGCCAGCGGCAATCCGGGATATGTCGTCGTCCTCGGCATCTTCCTGTTTTCCTTTTCCGCAGCCCTGCTGTCGCACGCCCCGGGCGGCCTCGGCGTGTTCGAGCTGGTCTTCATTCTCGGACTGCCGGATCAGGCGCCCGAAGACGTCCTTGCGGCCCTGCTTGTCTTCCGTCTGCTCTACCTCCTGATTCCGCTGGCAATCGCCCTGGTCATCGTGCTCGGCTTCGAGCGCGCGCAATTGCTGCAGGCGAGCCGCGAATAGTTCAGGCTGCCCTAGTGCTGGATCGTCTTCGAGAACAGGTTGACGACCAGTACGCCGGCAATGATCAGGCCAAGTCCCGCCAGCGCCGGCAGATCGAGCTTCTGACCGAGGAACAGGACGCCGATCCCGGAAATGAGCACGATTCCCAGCCCGCTCCACAGGGCGTAGGCAACGCCGACGGGAATATGTCGCAGCGTGAGCGACAGGAAATAGAATGCGCCGGCATAGCACAATGCGGTCATCACCGTCGGGAACACCCGGGTAAACTGCTCCGAACGCTCCAGAAACGTCGTGCCGACCACCTCGAGCGCGACGGCAACCGCCAGGATGGCAAGATTGTAGACAGCAGGACTCATCTGTGCCTCCGCAAGACCATGCCGCTCTCAGCTAGAGCCTTTCGTTTCGAAAAGGAAGCAGCTTGATGGCGGAGCTCGCGGCGTCGATCCGGCATTCCGGCGCCGGAACGTGAACTCCGCTGGCCGCAATGCCCCCGCGCGCCGAAAGCGGACCCCGGCCGGCTCCCGCGGCGCATTCGTGCGGCAGCCGTGACACGAGCGTTATACCCCTCATGACCCGAAAGTTCTACCCAAGATAGGGACTTGCGAAAGCATACCTCTTATGGAAGAAAGCATCATGGCCAAGCAAATGGGAGGTAAACATGAAAAATTTTCGAGTAGTTTCCGTAATGTATCTATCTGTTCCATAGATTATTATATTCTAATATACGAGTTAATCAACTAAACCGCCCCTGACAGCTATCCGCGGGCTGCGCACGGCGGCAATACAGTCGAGAGTGGATCATTGCTGGTAACCATGCTGAAAAAAACCGTGGACGCAAACGCCGACAGGGTCGGCGAAGCCGAGTGGGAAGAATTCCTTGGCGAGGTGGTCGCCCGCTGGAATGTGGAGCGATGCAGGCGCAAGCAGGACCGGAGCAAGCGTCGCGAGCAGGAAATCCTGCGCGCTGCCATGCGAATCTTTGCGCGCAACGGCGTTTCCCGATCACGGATCGGCGACATCGCCGCAGAGGCAGGCATGCCCGTCTCCTCCCTGTACGAGTACTTCCCGAGCAAGGAGGATCTGGCCTACGTCGTCCCCATCGCTCAGCTTGCCGCCCTGATCAACGATTTCGCCAGGTCGATCGAACGGCGGCACACGGCGCGGGAGCGGCTGCGCATGCTTCTCTGGCAGAGCGCCGATGCCGCCCGCCGTCATCCGGAATGGGCGCGAACCCTCTATCTGGAAATCTGGCCGAGCGTGCTGGCCAACGACGGTCCGATGCGGCCCCTCATCGACGACTACATGCGGATCGTCGTCAGCCTCATCAGACTGGGCGAGCTGAACGGCGAGTGGCCGGAAGGCCCGAATCGCCATGAAAGCGCGGCGATCATGATCGGAAGCATCAATCATCTCATCGTCACCTGGCTGCTCTATCGGGTGCCGCGCGACCTGATGAAAACGACTGCGTCCACCATCGAACGGACCTTGTCCCTGCTGGACTAGGGCCTGGATTGTTCCAGGCAGACCGTCCGGGCGCGGGGGTGCCGGCAACAACAGGCCGCAGACACCCGCACACGGGCGTGGATGGCCGCTACCCCGCAGGGTCGCAAGCGGAATGTCTCGACAGCCACGCCGTTCCGTGGCAGTTGCAGGGCCATGAAGCTGGATGTGAAAATCTGCGGGCTGAAGACGCATGCCGCGCTCGAGGCGGCGCTGGCGGGCGGCGCCAGCCATTTCGGCCTGATCTTCTTTCCGGCCAGCCCGCGCAATGTCGAACCGGGCATGGCGGCGGAGCTGCGCCGGGCTGCCGGTGGCCGGGCGAAGGCGGTCGCGGTGACGGTAGATGCGGGTGATGACATGCTCGACCGGATCGTCGCCACGGTGCAGCCGGACATGCTGCAGCTCCACGGGCATGAATCCCCGGCGCGGGTGCGGCAGCTGCGCGAGCGCTACGGACTGCCGGTGATCAAGGCATTGCCCATCCGCGACCGCGCCGATCTTGCGCCCGTCCGCGACTATCTCGGCATTGCCGACCGGCTGCTGTTCGACGCAAGGGCGCCGGCAGGGGCGGCGCTGCCCGGCGGCAGGGGGGAGGCCTTCGACTGGAGCCTGCTCGCCGGCCTTGACCCGGACATCGATTACATGCTTTCGGGAGGGTTGCACGCGGGCAATATTGCCCGGGCGCTTGCCATCGCCTCGCCGACGGGCATCGACGTGTCCTCAGGGGTCGAGGACGCGCCGGGAGAAAAGAGCCCGCAACGCATCAGGGAGTTCTTCGCCGCGCTTGCGGCCGTTGCCGGCGAGCCGGCCGAAGGAAAGGGTTAGTATGAGCAGCCTTCCCGAACCCAACAGTTTTCGCTCAGGCCCCGACAAGGAGGGCATGTTCGGCATTTTCGGCGGCCGCTTCGTCGCCGAAACGCTGATGCCGCTGATCCTCGATCTCGAACGTCACTGGAACCAGGCGAAAACGGACCCTGCCTTCCAGGCCGAACTGGCGCATTTTCACAAGCACTATACCGGCCGGCCATCGCCGCTCTATTTCGCGGAACGGCTGACCGAAAGGCTCGGCGGCGCCAGGATCTACTTCAAGCGCGACGAGCTCAACCACACCGGCAGCCACAAGATCAACAAC
>CAYLSN010000087.1:0-8670 GCA_964386015.1 uncultured Rhizobiaceae bacterium
CGATGGACGTCGCGGCGAAGCCCTTGGCGAGGACCGAGGCCTCCGCCACTTCCAGGATACGCTCGCGAGTTCGCCGACGGCACGACATTGCGCGAGGCGATCGAAGCGACCGACGGCGAGACCGGGGCGTCGCCCGTCTACTACATGGTCAACTGCGCCCATCCGACCCATTTTGCCCATGCGCTGGCGCGGGGCGAGACCTGGGTGGAGCGGATCCGCGGCGTGCGCGCCAATGCCTCGACGCTCAGCCATGCCGAGCTCGACGAATCAGAGACGCTGGACGCGGGCGACATCGAGGATCTCGGCCGGCGCTACCGCGACCTGGTCCGCACCTTCCCGTCCATGCAGATCCTCGGCGGCTGCTGCGGCACCGACCATCGCCATATCGAGGAAATCTGCAGCGCCTGCGCCCCGGCGCTGCACACGGCGGCCTGAGAACGGCGGTCCCCTGCCCCCCGGCGGGCGCTCCGGGGCGACCCGGGGCGCCATTCCGCCTTGATCTTGCTGGAATGCTGTCCGAAAACCTCTCCCCGCATCCCGTGCCCGGAAAGGTTGAAATGGCAGCAGATCCGACCAAGGCCCTGGTCGCCGACATTGGCGGCACCCATGCGCGCTTCGCCATTGCCGACCTCGGCGATCTCTCGATCCGCCACGCCGCCACCCTGCCGTCGCGGTCGTTCGATTCGCTGCAGGAGGCGGTGCGGGCCTATCTCGACGGCTGTCCCGTCCGGCCCGGCCGGGCCGCGTTCGGACTGGCGGCGCCGCTTTCGGGCGAAACCATCCGCATGACCAACCTGCCGTGGTCGTTCACGCGCCGGGAACTTGCCGCCGCCTGCGACGTCGGCGAAGTGCTGCTGATCAATGACTTCGTCGCCCTTGCCCATGCCGTGCCGCATCTCGGCGAGGCCGATCTCGTGCGCATCGGCGGCGCGGAGGGGGCGCAGGACGCGACCCGCATCGTGCTCGGCCCCGGCACCGGCCTCGGCCTCGCCGCGATCGCACATACGCCGCAGGGCTGGCTGCCGCTCCCCGGCGAGGGCGGGCATGCCGGCCTTGCCGCCCGCAATGCGCGCGAACTGGCCATTTGTGAGAAGATCGCCGGCGGCCGCACGCATGTCGACATGGAGGAGCTGCTTTCGGGCCCCGGCATCGCCCGGCTCTACGGCATCGTCGCCGACCTTGCCGGAACCCCGCGCCAGCCGCCGGACCCGAAGGAGATCGCCGCCCGCGCCGCCGACGGATCCGACGCGCTCGCAAGCGAGACGCTGGCGCTGTTCGCCGAATGGCTGGGCCGCTTCGCCGGCGACATGGCGCTCGCCTTCGGCGCCCGCGGCGGCGTCTATCTCGGCGGCGGCATCGCGCCGAAGATCCTGCCCCTGCTGCGCCAGGGCGGCTTTCGCCGGGCCTTCGAGGACAAGGGGCGGATGTCCGCCTATGTCGAAGCCATACCCGTTCATGTCATACTGGCAAGAGACGCGGCCCTGCGCGGCGCCGCGATCGCACTTGCCGCCGCTTCCACCATGCAGGAAAAGATTCCCGGATGAGTCATCAGCCTTCCCTCGACCTTGGCCTTGTCGGCAATGCCAGCGCTGCGGCGCTGATCGACCGCAGGGGTTCGATCGTCTGGATGTGCGCGCCGCGCATGGATGGCGACCCGATCTTCTGCCGCCTCCTCGACGGCAATCGCGAGGGCGGGGAATGGGCGATCGAGATAGAGGGCCAGACGGAAACGCAGCAGCGCTACCTGCGCAATACCGCCATTCTCGAAACCATCCTTTGCGACGGCAGCGGCAACCGGCTGCGGATCACCGATTTCGCGCCGCGCTTCAAGGCGTTCGGGCGCACCTTCCGGCCGCAATGCGTCATCCGCATCGTCGAGCCGGCGCAGGGCACGCCGACCATGCGCATGCGGCTGCAGCCGCGCTACGGCTATGGCGCGCATGTCCCCGAGACGACGCGCGGCACCAGCCATATCCGTTTCCTGCTCGGCGACCAGGTCATGCGGATGACCACCGACGCGCCGGTGGAATATGTCGCCCGGTCGACGCCTTTCCTCATCGACCGGCCCTATGCCTTCGTCTTCGGTCCGGATGAAAGGCTGGACCAGGCGCCGATGCAGGTGGCGCGGCATTTCCTCGCCGAGACCCGGCTCTACTGGGAGGACTGGGTCCGCAATCTCTCGGTGCCGATCGACTATCAGGACGTCGTGATCCGCTCGGCGATCACGCTGAAACTCTGCCAGCACGAGGAGACCGGCGGCATCGTCGCGGCCCTGACCACCTCGATCCCGGAATATGGCGCCAGCGGCCGCACCTGGGACTACCGCTATTGCTGGCTGCGCGACTCCTATTTCACGGTCAAGGCGCTGAACCAGCTCGGCGTGACGAGGACGATGGAGAACTACATCGCCTATGTCTCCAACATCGCCATCTCCTCGCCCGACGGCTATCTGCAGCCGCTGTTCGGCCTCGGGCTGGAGCGGCGGCTGGACGAGGCCGTCATCGACTCGCTCGCGGGCTATCGCGGGCACGGGCCGGTGCGGGCCGGCAATGCCGCCTACATGCAGGTGCAGAATGACAGCTATGGCTCGGTCATCCTCTCCATCACGCAGAGCTTCTTCGACGAACGCCTGCCGAACATGGGTGACGAGACCCTGTTCCGCCGCCTCGAACCGCTGGGGACGCAGGCAGTGCAGCGCTGGAACCAGCCCGATGCCGGTCCGTGGGAATTCCGCACGCGCGATGCGGTGCACACCTATTCGGCGATGATGTGCTGGGCGGCCTGCGACCGGCTGGCGAAGATCGCCGGCCGGCTCGGCCTGTTCGCGCGCTCGGCCTACTGGCGCGGCGAGGCGGACCGCATCCGCGCCGCGATCCTCGACCTCGCATGGAACCCCGATCTCGGCAGCTTCGTCTCCACCTTCGGCGGCTCCGATCTCGACGCCAGCCTGCTGCAGATGGCGGAAACCGGCTTCCTGCCGGCCACCGATCCGCGCTTCCTGTCGACGCTGGCGGCATGCGAGGCGCATCTGCGCTTCGGCAACCATCTGTACCGCTACCGCACCCGCGACGATTTCGGCGAGCCGGAGACCGCATTCTCGGCCTGCACCTTCTGGCTCATCGACGCGCTCGCCCGCGCCGGCCGCCATGACGATGCGCGCACCGTGTTCAACGACATTCTCGAGCACCGCAACCATCTCGGCCTGCTTTCCGAAGGGCTGCATGTCGAAACCGGCGAGCTCTGGGGCAATTTCCCGCAGACCTATTCCATGGTCGGGCTGATCAATGCCGCCATGCATCTCTCGCGCCGCTGGGAGGATGTGCTCTAGGGCTGGCGGCGGGTGCCATGCTGCTTCCCCCACGCCGTCATCCCCGGGCTTGTCCCCCAATACTCGTCATCCCCGGGCTTGTCCCGGGGACCTCATGGCGAGTTCGCACGGTGGAAGTGGAGGGTGCCGCGCACTTTCGTGCCCTTTTCCGAGGGAGGTCCTCGCCACAAGCCCGAGGATGACAGAGGGCGGGAGGCTTCATCGGGATTGTATCGCGAAGCATCCGGGAGTATGGAATCCGGCACCGGCGGAATTTCCGCCATTGTCGGGGGCTTCGGCCACCCGCTGCTGTAACGGAATCGCGCCCTTGTCTTCCACCTCGTTGCGTAGTGCTCCCCTGCCCTGGCTGCTGGTGATCTGTGGCTGCCTGGTGACCGTGATCACCTTCGGCCCACGTTCGGCCATGGGGTTCTTCCAGCTGCCGCTGCTGGCCGATACGGGATGGGACCGAACCACTTTCGGCTTTGCCATGGCCTTGCAGAACCTCGCCTGGGGCATCGGCCAGCCCTTCTTCGGCGCGCTGGCCGACCGGTTCGGCACCTGGAAGATCCTGACGCTGAGCGCCATTCTCTACGCGGCGGGGCTGGCGCTGATGGCCGCGCCGTCGGCGCCGTGGGTCCTGTATCTGGGCGGCGGCGTGCTGGTGGGGCTCGGCGTTGCCGCCGGCTCGTTCGGCGTCATCTTCGCCGCGCTCGCCCGCAACGTGCCGCCGGAGCGGCGCAGCCTCGTATTCGGCTTCGGCACCGCGGCGGGTTCGGCCGGCATGTTCCTGTACGCCCCGATCAGCCAGGGCCTGATCGACCAGTTTGGGTGGTCGGATGCGCTGATCTGGATATCGGCCCTGATGCTGGCGGTGCCGGTGCTGGCCGTGCCGCTGCGCGGCAATGCGGCATCCGGCAGCCAGTCGCGGCTGGAGATCGAGCAGACGGCGCTCGCCGCCCTGACCGAAGCCATGGGGCACCGCTCCTATGTGCTGCTGACGGCAGGCTTCTTCGTCTGCGGCTTCCAGATCGCCTTCATCACCGCCCATTTCCCTGCCTATCTCGCCGATATCGGCATTGCGGCGAACTATGCCGTGCTCGCCATTGCCTGCATCGGCTTCTTCAACATTGTCGGCGCCCTGTCGGCCGGCATCATCGGGCAGAAATTCTCCAAGCCGCTGGTGCTGGCGCTGATCTATTTCGCCCGCTCCGTGGCGGTCACCGCCTTCCTCCTGCTGCCGCAGACGCCGGCCAGCCTGATCCTGTTCTCCATCGTCATCGGCCTGCTCTGGCTCTCGACCGTGCCGCCGACCAATTCGCTGGTGGCGATCATGTTCGGTACGCGGCATCTGGGCATGCTGAGCGGCATCGTCTTCCTGTCGCACCAGGTCGGCTCGTTCCTCGGCGTCTGGCTCGGCGGTGTCTTCTACGACCGCTTCGGCAGCTACGACCCGGTCTGGTGGCTTGGCGTCGCGCTCGGCCTCTTCGCCACGATCGTGCATCTGCCGATCCGCGAGCGGCCGGTCGAGCGGCCGGTCCTGGCTGCCGCCTGACGCTAGCCTATTCCGGCTGCAGGGCGCGCGCCGCCGCGGCAAGAAAGCTGGCGCGCGCCGTCGGTTCGGCGAGGCCGCGCGGCTCCCAGACATGGCGGGCGAGAAAATGGCCGGTGAGGCGGAAGCACTGCATCACCTGGTCGAAGGGCGGCCTGCCACCACCGGCGACAAAGGCCGGCAGCGGCAGGAGCCGCTCCGCCCAGGGCGCGCCGGCCTCGCGGCTCACCGCCCTGCCCGTCTTCGGCGAGACGAAGGCAAGATCGTCGCTCCTGCCGGTGGCGGCGCAGGCCGACAGGTCGAGACCGAAGCCCAGCTCCTCCAGCACCAGAAGCTCGAACCGCGCCATCAGTTCGGCGGCCGAGGCGGGATCGTCGAGATGATCGACGGTCAGGCGCAGCATGCGGTACAGCACCGGATGCGGGTCGCGCTCGGGCAATAGCCGCAGATGCGCCGCCGCGAGCTGCAGCCCGAATGCCGCCACGGCCACACCCATGAGCCGGCCGGCATCCAGCGCCACCGGCTCGGCCTGGAACGTGCCGAGATGCTCGTCCAGCCGCGCCCGCCAGGTCACCTCGACGCGGTTGCCGGGCTGCAGCACCGGCCGCATGCGCCGCGACCGGCCGCCGCGCACCAGGCCGAGATGGCGGCCATGCCCCGCGGTCATCACCTCCAGTATGGCGCTGGACTCGCCGTGGCGGCGGGTCCCCAGGACGATGGCTTCATCCTGCCACTGCATTGGCTCCGGCCCCGCATTGATTCACTTCCCCGTTGCCCCCTCCGGCCGGTATGGCGGCAGTCCGGCGTTTCGTCCAGTGCCTTTTGCCCGAGCACGGGGCGCAGGAGCGCGCCATGCCGTTCCGTGCCCCGTTCTGATGGGGGCCTCCTTCTCCCACGCCGTCATCCCCGGGCTTGTCCCGGGGACCTCATGGCGGGTTCGCACGGTGTTTGTGGAGGGTGCCACTTCTCGCTGTGCCCTATTCTGATGGGGGTCCTCGGGACAAGCCCGAGGATGACGGTGGGTGGGGTTGGCCGCGATGCAAGTGGAGGGTGCCATACCGTTCAGTGCCCCATCCTGCACGGGGTCCTCGGGACAAGCCCGGGGATGACGGCGTGGGGGAAAGGGGGTCCTCACCACAAGGGCGAGGATGACGGTGGGTGGGGGACAAGGAGCCCGGAGGGGGGATCGGGCGCTAGTCGGGAAATTCGAGGCCGATCTCGCGATAGCGCTCGGGATCGTCGCCCCAGTCCTCGCGGACCTTGACGTGCAGGAACAGATGGACCTTGCGGCCGAGTTCGCCGGCGATCTCCTGGCGCGCCGCCGTGCCGATGGCGCGGATGGTCTCGCCCTTGTGCCCGAGCACGATGCTGCGCTGGCTCTCGCGCTCGACATAGATCACCTGGTCGATGCGCACGGAGCCGTCCTTGCGCTCCTCCCAGCGCTCGGTGACGACATGCGAGGAATAGGGCAACTCCTGGTGCAGCCGCAGATAGATCTTCTCGCGCGTGATCTCCGCCGCCAGGTGCCGCAGCGGCAGGTCCGAGATCTGGTCCTCCGGATAGTACCACGGGCCCTCGGGCAGGGTGGCGGCAAGATAATCGAGCAGGTCGCCACAGCCGGAGCCGGTCATGGCGGAGATCATGAAGGTGCGCTCGAAGAGGATGCGGTCATTGAGCTGTTTCGCCAGCTCGAGCAGCCGCTGCGGCCGGATGCGGTCGATCTTGTTGAGCACGAGGATCTTGCGGATCCCGACGCCGGCAAGCCCCTCGAGCAGGATCTCGCTGTCTTCGCGCAGGCCGCGCTCGGCGTCGATCAGCACCAGCACGACATCGGCGTCGCGCGCCCCGCCCCAGGCCGTGGTGACCATGGCCCGGTCGAGGCGCCGCCGCGGCTTGAAGATGCCCGGCGTATCGGTGAGGACGATCTGGGCGTTGCGATGGATGACAATGCCGCGAATGAGGGCCCGCGTCGTCTGCACCTTGTGGGTGACGATCGTCACCTTGGCGCCGACGAGCCGGTTGACCAGGGTCGACTTGCCGGCATTGGGCGCGCCGATGAGGGCGACGAAGCCGGAACGGCGCGGCGGATCCGTGTCGGGTTGCTCGCTCATTCTTCCCAGTCCGGCCAGACGCCTTCGCGCTTCAGGATCGCCGCGGCGGCGCGCTGTTCCGCCTGGCGCTTGGAACTGCCCTTCGCCTCTTCCGGCGGCACACCGGCAACGCTGGCCTGCACGGTGAAGACCGGATCGTGGTCCGGACCGGTACGCGCCTGCAGCGTATAGACCGGCACCGCGCCGCAGACCCGGTGCGCCCATTCCTGCAGCTCGGTCTTCGCATCGCGGCGCCCGCCACCGGATGCCAGCATGCGGCTGCGCCAGAAGCGCTCGACAAAGTGCATCGCCGCCGGCAGGCCGCCGTCGAGATAGATGGCCGCGATCAGCGATTCGACGATGTCGGCGCGAAGATTGGCGGTCTTGCGACCGCGCAGCGAACGGATCTCGGCGCCGGTGACGACAAGCTCGTCGAGGTCGAGCTCGTCGGCGACCTCGGCCAGCGTCCCGGCATTGACCAGCGCATTGTAGCGGCGCGACAGCTCGCCCTCGTCCGCCTCGGGAAACTGGAAGAACAGCATGTGCGCGATGGCGAGGCCGAGGACGCGGTCGCCGAGAAACTCCAGCCGCTCGTAATTGCGCTGGTTGGCGCCCTTGGCGCTGACATGGGTCAGGGCGAGCACCAGATGCTCCGCCGACCGGAATTCGTGCCCGGTCCGCCGTGCGATGCGAGCGGCGAGATCCGCGGAATCCATTGCCTCACTTCACCCAGGTGAAGATCCGCGAAAGACGGAGCTCGCCCGGCCATCTCCAGATCTCGAGCGGGCTGGCGCCGCCGCTGATCGAGAAGAAGATGATATTGGCGCGGCCGACGAGGTTCTCGTGCGGGACGAAGCCGACATTGAAGCGGCTGTCGGTGGAATTGTCGCGATTGTCGCCCATCATGAAATAATGGCCCTCGGGGACCACGAATTCGCGCGTATTGTCGCCGACGCCGTTTTTCGTCAGGTCGAGCGTATTGAAGGAGACGCCGTTCGGCAGGGTCTCGCGCCAGATCTCGACCGGCCCGCGCACTTCGGTGATGTCGATGTCGTCGACCGTGCCGACCAGTTCGCGCCGCACCGGCTCGCCATTGATGTGCAGGACGCCGTCGCGCACCTGGATGCGGTCGCCGGGCAGGCCGATGACGCGCTTGATGTAGTCGATGGACGGGTCGGGCGGGAACTTGAAGACGACGACATCGCCGCGCTCCGGACTGGCGTCCCAGATCCGCCCTTCGAACAGGTCGGGCGAGAAGGGCAGCGAGTGCCGGGAATAGCCATAGGCCCATTTGGTGACGAACAGGTAGTCGCCCTCGAGCAGGGTCGGCCGCATCGAGCCCGACGGGATCGAGAATGGCTGGAAAAGCAATGTCCGGATGACCAGCGCCAGAAGGACCGCCTGGATGATGACAGAAATGGTCTCGCCGAGGCCGCCCGACTTCTTGCTCTTCACGTCCGCCACGCTCATTCACTTTCCCGCTGGATCATTCGCTGATCTCGCGTCTTAGAGCGCTTCCGGCGCAAATGGAAGCCGTTTGATGCGAAGACCGTGCCGGCTAGCCCCGCTCTTCCGGCACCGCCTCGATGATGACGAAGGCCTGCGCCATCGGAAAATCGTCGGTGAGCGTCACATGGATGCGGGCGCCGTGCCCCGGCGGCACCATTGCGCGCAGCCGCTCGGCGGCGCGGCCGGAAAGCTGGATGGTCGGCTTGCCGCCC
>CAYLSN010000088.1:0-8657 GCA_964386015.1 uncultured Rhizobiaceae bacterium
CGGCCGGCGCGCCAGGTTGGCGGTGACGGCAGGCATGGCTGGCAGCAGGGAGGCACCGCGAGCGCAGTGGCAGGCAATCGGCCGGGTTTCCGGCCTCCGGCGCGCAGCATGGCGGAGGCGACGGGCGGCGGCCAGCGCTTCGTGCATGCGAGCCGGGATCTGGTGCAAACCTGGCTGCACGCGGCGCAACATCGAGAAGGTCGGCTTACCGACCGTGCCGAGCGCGACTGGCGCTTCCGGCCACCCCGGCCTTGTTGCCCCCGGCCCGCCAGCCCAAGGGTTTCGGCCCGCGGAAGGGTCGCGCCGACCCCACCGCTCAGGCGCTACACTTGTAGCGGCTTTCGGCGGGCCCGCCCATGCGGCGCGGAAGGGTGGCGGCTTCCGCCCCCGGGAGGAGAAGGCGGAGCGGCCAACCGAGCCCGGTGACCCGAGACCCGCGGCGGCGTTGGCCGCAACCCTGCCGGCCATATCTCAGGCTGACATCAGGAGACCGTTCGGGGTGTCGTCCCGATTCCCTTTGAAACATTGTCGAGGAACTTGTTGCGGTCCTCGTCCGGCTTGCTCGCCATGTCGCCGACGAATGCTTTGTACAAGCTATGTGCATCCTCGAAATGGAAATTCTCCTTCGTACCGTTCTCTTCGAGCCATTTGAGAAAGGCTGTCCCGAGCAGACCCTGGTGCCGCACATCCTCTTGCTTTTTTTTCTCCTTCAGTACTTCGGATAATAGCTTGCTATCAATTCCAAAGGATGACATGCTCAAAAAGTTCCTCCTCCTGTTCGGCAACTGACAATATTCTTCTGTATAATTACTAAAATGCGGTGTAGAACCAATATCGCAGAATTTTATATTGCCAGCTTGAAACAGTGTTACCGGAGTACCCTTGAACAGGCCGAGAAATTTCTTCGTTGTTGTTTCAATTTCACTTAGAGCGCTCGATATCTTTCCAGAAAGCGTAATGTTCTTATGATCAATGCCGCTGCTGGAACTGTCTTGTTTCTCAAGGTTCGGGGTAACAATGCATATGCTCGAGTCAGGCGTAGATTTTCCCTTGCGATTCCTCGCTACGATTGTATGGTAATAGCCAGTATCCGGGCAGAAAGCCTCGAGTACCGCAATTTCATGTTTAACTGAATTAACGATCGAATTTGAAATCTTCTTCTTTACGTCTTCTATAGTATCGGTAGCTCTTATCACAATTGTTCCACAATGTGCGTAACTTCCGGTCTTGAGCGAGGAACCGCCACTCTTGTAACTAAAATCCTTAGTATACCCGTTAATCTCAAGGTATTTCTTCTGCGTATCCTTCGGCACATTCTCTACTAAACTGTTATCGTTTTTGATCTCTAGAACCTCTGAAAGGGTCGAGATATGAGTCCACCGAGCGGCCCTATCCAAATATTTGATTGTATGTTCGTCAAAGGCAGACTTATCGCCATTTCCGGCTTTCATAAGCGTATTGATTAGTGTGTCGACATCAATTTGCATTCTGTGATACTGTTGTATAGAGTCCTTGCATTTTTTCTTCAGATTGTCAGAAATGCATTTGTCGATCAGGTTCTTGAATTGGTCGCTCGTAAGTTGGACCTGGTGAGACCCGACAATCTTGCCGCCCGGGTCCAGCTTCGCAAGCAGTTGTAGCTGCTGCAGACTCAAGCTCTTGAACTTTCCTTCGGAAAAGACATCAGCATAATTACTTTCGGTGATGGACGTAACTGATGTAAGCCCCTCGTCCAGATTCGTGTAAAGCGTTGGAGATGTTTTCTTCAGATAATCCAGGACGATTTCCTTGGAGTATTCGTAAGTGTTGAAGTATTTTTCAACCTCTGGCGTTTTGTTGTCGAACGCAATCAGCGAGCGGAGCCTGTCGGGCTTGACGTCTATTTGCGTCAGAAAATGGTCCACGACGACATTTACGTCCTGCTGCTCCTTGCAACGGAGATGTTGTTGGAAGTATTCATACGTCACATTCCATCCCTTGCGTAAATTCTTCTCCTTCGAGATATTGTCTTTATCGATATCCTTGGCGATCTTGTCTTTATCGAAAATCGTATTCAGGATCCGGGTCTTCTCCTCCCGGGTGAAGGTCACGTCCTTCAGCATGTTTGCAAGGGTATGCTCGTTCGTCTTCTCCCGGAGGAATGACAACAACTCATAGTCAAACTGGACAAGCATTGCGGCGGTAACGACGCCGTTCTCGATGCTGTTTTTCCACGCTTCTTTCTGCTTCTCGTCAAGCTTCTTCTCGTTGAGCTTCACCACCGGCGGCGGCGGCGGCGGGAGGATCCCCTTGCCGGGCAGCTGTTCCTGCTTTCCGGGCAGCTGTTCCTGCTTTAGCTTGAAGCTCTTCAGTTTGCGGTTGCCCTTCTTGGGACCACTCTTGCCCAGTTTGTGATCACTCTTGCCCAGTCCCGATTTGGACTGGTCGTCGTCCTCGTCAGACTTGATCTTGTTTTCCGGCTGGTTAGGGTTGAGGGATTGGAGTTTAGGGACAGGCGAGAGATGATCTTTCTTGTCTTGGTCGCGTTCTTTGAGTTTTTTGAAATTGTTATTCATTTTGTCGAAGAAATTGCTGAAGTCAACCTCGATTTTCGGGTCGGCTTTCTCGTTTCCTTTCTCGTCTGACTTTACCTGATCGTCCTTGTCCACCTTCACTTGCACGTAATCCGTGTGCGTGAGGCAGCGAGCCTCGATCTTATTCAGGAGCAGTCGGACATGGCCGGTCTCGGTATTTGGCTTCAGATAAGGCTTCAGTGTCTTGAATACTTCGATTTCTTCCTTGATTGCTTCGTCCACCAATCCATTCAGGGAATCACCGGACGTGACGACGTTCAAAGTTTTGATAATCGTCTCGCTGTTCTTCTCGGAGACGCCCTTCAGCTTACTCTGGACCTCGTTGCGAATGACAGCCGATGCGCCCGAGGTCACGGCGACGAGCTGCCCGACCATAGCTGTCTTTTCATTGTCGGACCAGTCTACGACCTTGAACAGGTCCATGGCCTTGGCGCGGATGTCCTTGTCAGGGTGAAACATGCAGTTCAGCACGAAGTCGACCGCTTCGGAGTCGACTTCGTCTGCGACGTCTTTCTGCGCCTGCTCGTAGAGGCGGTTGAAGGCTGCCTTGCCCGTGTCGCTGAGGGGCTTCGCAAGCAACCACTCATCCAGGAATGCGTTGACGGTGACCTGATCCACCTTTGCCGTTTTCGGGTCCAACGGAGTGAAACGCAGAACTGAGGTGACATAGTCTATCTTGGGAACGCTCATCTTGTACCACCCATGGGACGGTTTTCTTGATCCGGCATTTTCTAGCACGCCTTCCCTTCGCCTGCTGTTCCATCCGGCACACCGGAGCGCAGCTTTTCGGGAAAATTTCCGGCCCCTGCGCCGCGCGAGCGGGGCGGGCCCCGAATGGCTCTAGGAGAGTTCCGAATTTTGTGCTTTTAGAATGATCGGGCGCGAATCGACCGCTGGCATGGGATGAGATCGGCCGCTTGGATGGGATGAGGATGGCGATGCACAGACGTGATGTTCTGTTCGGTCTGGGTTCCGTTCTGTTCGCGGGAGCAGGGTGCAGTTCCGTTCCGGAGCAGCCCCGCTTCGACGGCGCCGTGCTCTCCTATGCAGAGATCTACGGGCCCAAGCTGGACGAGCCCTTTCCGATTCCTGCTGTCGACCTGAGCAAGCTGGACCCGAGGCACTACCGGCGCGAGGTCATCGATCCGACCGGGGAGAAGCCGGGGACGATCGTCGTCGATACGAGGGCGTTTCATCTTTATTATGTGATGCCCCGCGGTCGGGCGATGCGCTACGGCGTCGGGCTCGGCCGGCAGGGCTTCGAATGGTCGGGCAGGGGCTACATCGCCTGGAAGCGGGCCTGGCCGACCTGGACCCCGCCGGACGAAATGATCCAGCGCCAGCCCGAGCTGGCGAGGTATTCGGCCGACAATGGCGGCATGCCGCCCGGCCTCCTCAATCCGCTTGGCGCGCGGGCGCTCTACATTTTCCAGAACGGCAAGGACACGCTTTATCGCGTTCATGGTTCGCCGGAAGTGGCGAGCATCGGACGGGCCGTCTCCAGCGGCTGCGTGCGCATGCTCAACCAGGATGTCTGCGACCTGTATGATCGCGTGAAGAACGGCTCGCCGATTCTCGTCGTCTGACGGCCGGCGCGCCGCGCCGCGGCCCCGGTGCGAAGCCGCGCGGGCCCAGACAGGGCTGCCGCACTTTTCCGACGAAGAATTTCTTTGCTGCACTCCGCTCTGTGCCAACCGGCACAGCATCGCGTCGCGCAGTGCGCTATGGAGCGGCGAACACGTTTACGGAGCTGCTTCACCATGACCTATTGCATCAATCCCCTCTTCAATGCGCCCAGGCAGGAATTGAACCGTCTGGCGCAGGAGTTGCAGGCGAACGAGCGGAAGTTGATTTCCGAGGAGCTGGAGAACTTCAGAATCGATGGCAAAGATCCCATCGTCAGCGGGTTCACCGGTCATGAGCTGCATCCGGACAGTGCCCGCGAGGTCCTGTCGCGCCTGATCGATGCCGCCCGGGAGGGAAAGGACATGGAGCGGGCCGGCGAGTTGATCGATCGCTATCTCAAGGGCTTCGACAAGCATCCGAAGGACCTCAAGCTGCTTGCGGACTTTCTTGACGAGCGGCTCGGGGAGGCCCTGGCGCGCGAGCGGAAGATCTCGAAGCTGGAACTCATGCTGGTCGAAGCATTGCTGCGCCGGCAGCCGGGCGACGAAAGCTCCGGACCGATAAAGCTGAAGCTGGAACTCCTGGGGCAGGACAGCGCGTATCGCGACGAGATCCGCGAAATCAAGAATCCGTCAAACCGGCTCGCCTTCCATAGCGGATTTTGCCGCGACCATGTCAGGGAGCAGGCCAGGGAGACCCACCGTGTGACCAGGCTTCTCGACAATCTTGCCCGTACCATTCGCGGCTGGTTCAAGCGGCGGACAGATTTCGACAGTCTGGTGAAGCAGACGCTTTCGGTAGACAGTTCGATGAAGCTTATGGACGACCGGCTGAAGCTCTGGGATCTCGTGTCGCGCATGGCGGAGGACCCGGACAAGAACGTCGCTTCCGTTGCCACCCGGCTGCTCGGGCATATTCCGTACGATGTCAACGAAGCCATGAGTCAGCGCTACATCGATGAGCAGAGTGAGCAGTGGTTCGATCAGGACTGTCAGGCCGCCTATGACGACGTTTTCATGCAATTCCAACGCTATTGTGAAAAGATGGGCGACGGTGTTCCCAAGGCGTTTTTCGCACTTTCAAGAGAGTTCAATGATGCATATCATTTGCCTGGATCGATTGACTATCGGTGCCTCGCATACGACTGGTCTTTGCCCTTTGCCGAACTCCTGCAGCAGACGCTTGAGATGGACGAATGGGTGAAAGATCAACCGGATAAACGGCTGAGACTCTGGGAAAATGTGGTACGGCTTGCGGAGTTCAAGAACGAAAAAGTCAGTTCGATAGGCACCGGACTGCTCGCGTATATGCCCGGCGAAGTCCGAGCCGAACTCGATGGTGAGGGCCGCAAGATGCTTCCCGAAAAGGAAGACAACTGGTTGCAGGACCAGTTTGACGATTGGTACAATGATCATTGCAGGAATAAGGGGAATGAGGGCTTGCAATGGCCGGAGGAGTAACCGCAGGTCGGTCTCCCGCCTGAACCCTTAGCCGAAGAGATTGACGGCAGCCGCGGCTGATCTCACCGGCCCAGCCAGGGTGATTGAAGGCCGAAGGCCGGCCAGCCACGTGGCGCGGGGCTTGTGCTTCGCGCCAATATCGAAAGGTGGCGCGAACATCGGCTGAACCGGACGTTCAATCCTGGTCGAATTCGGCCCCGACGCGGTCCCGCCGCGCCGGGGCCGGTTTTTTTCGGGACCTTGCTCCCGCGGGCAAAAAAATCCTCCATGCAGCGGGCCTTGTGCCGGAGAGGACAGCGCTCTTCCGGCGATTCGCTATGAGTAAGGGTGAGGCGCGAGCCTGAGTCAGCAACGAGCGGAGAAGTTCAAATGGCTACTGAAAATATAAGTCTGGTTCAAAATAATCCTCGGGTTCCGCTGGACGAGTTCGATGTGGTGAACAAGCAGCATGTCCCGAAGCAGAATGTCGAGCAGCCGCGGTTCAGGACGTTGAGCCAGGGGGAACTGAACCGGTTCCATGACACTCTGGACGGAAGGATCTTTGCGGAATTCCTCAACGGCGAGCTCGACCAGCGGAGCTCGGAAGCCGTGCTGCAGGATCTCATGGTGCTTGCCCAGATGGGCGATAATCAGGCGACCGACATGCTCGCGCAATGTCTCGACAATGTCGGGTACGATGACGGAAAGCTGATCTTCCTCGGAGGCTATCTCAATCATCGTCTGGAGCGGGTGCTGCCGGACCGCAATGTCAAGCCGCATGACATCACGCCTCTCGAATTCTCGCTGGTCGACTGCATGGTTTCCGACCGCAGCCGGCTCGAGCAGAAGAGCGAGGACCTGAAGCGAGATCTTCGCCACCTCGATTTCAAGCGGAATCTGCTGAAGAATGAGGGCATGTTCAACAAGGTTGTCACCGGGCGCGATACGACCTGGCAGGATGTCGACGATCAGATGAAGGTGCTGAAGAGCGGCGAGCGTCTCAGCCCGGATTCATCCTCGCTTGCCCGGCTCCCGTCCACGAAGATCGACACGATTTTGCTGCCTGAACCCTCCAGGGTAGTGGTGTCGGAGGTAGTCCCGCCAGAGGTTGGCAAGGTCATGGTCGGGTTGGGCGGCATCGAGCTGCCGAGCTATCCGAACAAGCTGGCGCAACTTTCGCAAGTGCCGGACAATATCTGGTCGAGTTTCGGGGACGAGTTCTCTGTCGACGTCAAGGGTCCGGATGTCGGGTCCCCGATCGTCAGCGAACATGTAATTCAGCTCGAATCCGAGCCGGTCGTCGGTCTCGATCTCACCGTCAATGCGCCGGAGCTGCAGATCCTGCACATCACCCAGCAGGGAACCGTGGATCTCGAAAGGTTCCTGCTGGACGATTTTGACACGCTTGTGGCCAACAGCATCGCGGGCTTGCAGGAGCCGGATGTGCCGGGCCCGCGGAGGGTGAGTGTCTGGAACGATCTGTGGCAGCTGCAAAGCCACCCGCACGACGCGATCGCGGATACGGCGTGGCGGCTGATGGACGGTGTGCCGGAAGACATCCGGGAAGACATGGTCAACCTTGCCTATATCGAAGAGATGTCGTGCCAATGGTATGCCGAGGACCTGAATCGGTCGCAGTCATACGTAGATGGCCCGATGACAGACATGCAGACCTCGGATGTCGATCGGCCGTCCGGCGTTGGCGGGATGGAGCTTACTCCCGAGGATATTGCGACGAACTGGTATGCCAACATGTTGCTGGACTTCATGGATGGTGGCAGCGCGGACAAGGAGCGCATCATCGAAGTCATGATCCAGTATGCCTATTTCGACATTGATCATCTCGATGCATCGGTTCGGCAACTTTATCGCAGCCTGGCCCAGCAATTCGTGAACGAGATCGGCAATGATCCGGACGAGGAAGTCACCGGTGCGTTCAGGTCGGTTTGTGCAAATCTGTTGGCCGATCGGCTGAGCGGGCTTCGCGGGACCGGGCTTTCTGACGGCGACAATCGGATCATGGATCAGTTGCCGCCGCTTGTCGTCAGCAATGGTGTGCGCGGTCTCGAAATTGCCTATGACGGCCTCGATCAGTACCTTGCACTCTCCAAGATACACGACTCCTTTACTCTGAGCCGTACGGAGATTGCTTACCTTCGGTCGTTCCGTCAGTCCAAATAGTGAAACTGACCCGGGCGGCGGGGTGGCGCGGCGGGGGAGACTGCTTGCTGCGCTGCTCCCGCCATGATCCCCCGCCTCCCGGCGGCCGTCATCCTCGGGCCTGTCCCGAGGACCTCCCCTCAGGGAAGGGCGCGGAACGGCATGGCACCCTCCACAAACACCGCGTCGCCCACCGACCGTCATCCTCGGGCTTGTCCCGAGGACCTCCATCAGAAAGGGGCACGAAAGGAACTGGCACCCTCCACTCCCATCGCAGCTAATTGTCGAGGTCCCCGGGACAAGCCCGGGGATGACGGCGTGGGGGAAGCGAAGACCTCCCTCAGGAAAGGGCACGGAGGGGTTTGGCACCCTCCACCTCTCGATGCCGGGTTGCAAAATCTTCCAGGTTGCAAGAACCCGTAATATGTTCAGTTTGGCGACAGGCAAGATCGATCAAGTGCTTGAGTTAATTATATTCAATCAACCATAACAATCCAATAGCCGAAAACTACACGAATAATAGCCATTATTCCAGAAACATCTGAAACATCTTTGGGATTGCGAATCACTTGGCCTTTCTTTACAAGTATTTGCAACGACGGCATCCGGTCTGTGGCGCGGGGTCCCACCCTCCGCCATCCTCGCCCTTGTGGCGAGGACCTCCATCACGAGGGGCGCGGGAGGGGTTTGGCACCCTCCATGAACATGGTGGCTGATTGCCGGGAGGTCCCCGGGACAAGCCCCGGGGATGACATGCATGGGGGAGGGCATGGATGAATGCGTGGGGAAGGGCAGGATGCGGGTCGGGCCGGCCCGCACGGCGCCGCCGGAGGGCGCCTGTGCCCGATGCTGGCAGGCA
>CAYLSN010000089.1:0-8647 GCA_964386015.1 uncultured Rhizobiaceae bacterium
ATGCCGGCCGCCCCTGGACACTCAGTCAGCAGCAGCCCGGGCCCGCTCCAGCCAGCTCTCGACCAGATCCGCATTGGCATCGATCCATTCGCTGGCGTGCCGCTCGACATCCTCCGGAGTGGATTCGCCGGCGTTCATCTTCGCGTTCTGCGCGAAAATGTCGCCGATCGGGACGGAGGCGACCTCCAGCAGCGCGCCGATGGCGGGGTTCTCCTCGAGGAAAGTTGCGTTCACTACCGGGCGGATGTCATTGGCGGGGAAACCCAGCTTGCATGGATCGTTGATGCAGCCTTCCACCCCGGTAAGAATTGCCGCGTCCTCGAGATCCTTCTGTGCTTCCGGGAGATTCACCTCGGGAACCTCGATCCACATCACGTCCTTGCCGGGCTTGAGCCGATCGACGGTCCAGTTCGGTGTCCAGGTGTAGAAGAGGATCGGCGTCCCCTCCCCATGCGCTGCGACCGCGTCGGCCATCGACGCTGCGTAGCTGGCCTTGATGGGGTTGACATGATCTCGCAGTCCATAGGCATCGAGGTGGTGCTCGATGGTGATCTCGCAGCCCCAGCCAGGCGGGCAGGCAACGAGATCCGCCTTCCCGTCGCCATCGCGATCGAAGGCCTCCTTCACTTCCTCGCGCTTGAAATCGGCGAGCGACTTGATGCCGAATTTCTCGATCGACGCCTTGTCGACGAGATAGCCCTCCAGGGCACCGCCCTTTGCGACATGACCGACCAGTTCGGCCCCCTGGGAGAAGGTGCTTTCATACGAATTGTGGAGCGGAAACCAGCCATTGACCCAGAGGTCGAGGTCGCCCTGTGCAACCGCCTGGTAAAAGGGAGGATTGTCCAGTGTCGTCGGCCCTTCGACCGTGTAGCCGATCTTTTCCAGCAACTGCTTGTAGATCGCCGCCGTGAACCAGCCGGTATCCCAGGTTGCCTGAGCCATGCGCACGGTGGTGCCGGCGCCGGGTCCTTCCAGGGCGAGAACGGAAAGCGGCGCCGCCGCCAGGGTGGCGGCGGTGAGCCCCGCCATGAGCGCGCCCGAACGGATGTGTTTCTTCAAGATAATCTCCTTGTCTTCTTCTTGCGTTCCCGCCCGAGACGGGAACATGGGAACCGCGCAAGACGCGGTCAGGCAGGATCAGCCTGCCTTTCGGGGTCTGCCGCGGACCTGGAGGGCCGCAGCGAGAAAAGTCCACTGATCGTATTCAGCAGATTATCCGGGCGTGACGGGCCGGGCTCGCCCAGCGACTGGGTGATGCGGTCGAGAATGATGGCGAGCAGGACGATACCGACGCCGCCGGCGGTCGCGCTCCCGACGTCGAGGCGTCCCAGCCCCGTGAACACCGTCAAACCCAGCCCGCCAGCGCCGATAAGTGCTGCGATCACCACCATCGACAAGGCCAGCATCAGCGTCTGGTTCAGACCTGCCATGACGGTGCGCAGCGCAAGCGGGAACTGAACTTCGACCAGCATCTGCCAGGGAGTCGCGCCGAAGGCGAGCGCCGCTTCCGTCAGGTCCGCGCGGACATTGCGAATGCCCAGATCCGTAAGCCGGATGAGGGGCGGAAGCGCAAAGATGATTGTCGCGATGATGCCGGGTACGACACCAACGCCGAACAGCATGACGATCGGCACAAGGTATACGAATGACGGGATCGTCTGCATGACATCGAGGATCGGTCGCAAGACCGCACGAAAGATGCCGTGTCGCGCCGAGACAATGCCGAGCGGAATGCCGATCGCGACGCAGAAGATCACCGAAGTCAATACCATGGCGAGCGTGGTCATCGTTTCGGACCACAGGCCAATGGCATCGATGAAGACGAGTGCGATCAGGGTGAAAACCGCGACTCCGCGGCCGGCAGTGCGCCAGCTGACCAATGCCAGCAATGCGGTGAAAACCGCCATCGGCGTGGCATGGAGGAGGCCCGCCAGCCCGCTCAGAACCTGTGTGACCGGCCACTGCAGCGAACGAAAGAACGGCCGGAAATTGGGCACGAGCCAGTCGCGGACCAGGATGTTGACCCAATCATCCAGGGGCACGGAAACGAAATCGGCAGGACTCATCATGATAGCCCGCGCTCCCCGGCGAGTGCGCTGAAAATCGCCTTGGGGCGAACGATGCCGACAAGCCTGCCGGCGCCGTCTGCAAGCGCAATCGGCAGGCCGCTTTTCGCCAGCGGATAGAGTTCCGCCAGGCGTGCCTCGGGTGTTGCGACCGGGAAATCGGCGAGGATTGCGTCCGACAGCGCCCCGCCATTGCGGGCCGCGGCGACCGCGGCCCGGTAGGTAACAACCCCTACAGGCTTGCCGTCCCGCACGATATGGAGCGCGCCTGCCCCGGATTCCTCCATATGTCCCATGGCTGCTGCCGGGTCGTTGCATGGGCATTCAATGAACGTGGCAGGCTCGGCGACGCTTCCGGCGTCGAAAACCAGGGATCGGTCGATGTCCCTGGTGAAAGCCGCAACGTAGTCGTCGGCAGGAGACAGGACGATCTCTCGCGCCGACCCTGTCTGGACGATTTCGCCACCGCGCATGATGGCGATGGTGCTGCCCAGCGTCAGCGCCTCGTTCAGATCGTGCGTTATGAAAATGATCGTCTTCCCGAGTGATCGTTGCAGCTCCAGCAACTCGTTCTGCATGTCGGCGCGGATCAGCGGGTCGAGCGCGCTGAAGGGTTCGTCCATGAGCAGGACATCCGTCCCGGAAGCCAGGCCGCGGGCCAGACCGACGCGCTGCTGCATTCCGCCAGACAGCTCGTCCGGATAGCTGTCTGCCCTCGCGCCAAGTCCCACCTGGTCGAGCGCCGCTCGCGCTCTCTCGAGCCTTTCCGCGCGCGATACTCCGCGAATCTTCAGCCCGAATGCCACATTCCCGGCGACAGTCCTGTGCGGGAACAAGGCAAAGTGCTGGAAAACCATCGCCACCTTCTCGCGTCGGATGGCTCGGAGTTCATCGCCGGTGCTGGCCGTCACATTCAATCCGTCGATCAGGACATTGCCGGAACTGGGCTGGATGAGACCATTGATCATGCGCACCAGAGTGGACTTGCCCGAGCCGGAAAGTCCCATGACGACGAAAATCTCCCCGGCGGCCACGTCGAAGCTGGCGGATCGAACGCCGACGGTCAGTCCTGTTGCCTCGAAAATTTCGTCTTTTGTCTTGCCAGCCCGCAGCAAATCGATGGCGCGCTTCGGATCTCTGCCGAAGATCTTCGTAATGTTCCTCACCGACACCTTAGGATTTTCTAGTTTCCGCGCAAAGTAATTTTCTTTATCTGTCAAAACTCAAGTAATCCTTTCGCGACGGATCGATGCACGTGATGCAATGTATGCTTGAACATCACTGAGCTATAAACAATGGCATCGGCAGCGGGGATCGAAGATGCCTTGGTGTCGCAACATAATAATTCAGTTTGGGTTGGGTCAACCCCTTCGGCATGGATTTGTCTGCACGGCCTCGACGGTGGGAAGCCGCAAGGCCGTTCATCGGCAGCCGGTGGGGCAGTGCGAACCGGGCGGTGACCGGGCGGTCTTCAGGTCATCCTACCAACCGCCGCCGCCGCCTCCGCCACCTCCGCCGCCCGAGAATCCGCCCCCGCCCGAGAACCCGGACGAGGTGCGTTGCGGGGCGGGCAGCGAAGCGGTGAGGCTGCCGGAAAGGGAACTTGCGAAATTGCCAAGGCCGGAGCCGAGCCTGTCCGGGCGGAAACTTCCGCCATGCACCCAGGCCGGCCCCGAATAGGTCGTGCTGCCAGCCGCAAGGGCAGCCGCCAGCCAGACATCGAAGGTCCGGGACCACGGTTCCTCGACGCCCAGCGCCACGGCGTAGGGCAACAGCGTCTCGAAATGCTGCGGCGACATTTCAGGCGCGCCCTGCAGGTTCATCCGCTCCTTCTCTGCGAGGGTCAGATATTGCTTCAGTCCGGCAATCTCCGCCGACCTTCTTTGTCCGAGCGGCGTCGGCGCTCCCATGATGAAAAAGAAGACGAGATTGGCCAGGACAAGTCCCGCCAGTACCGAGAGCGTGCGCCAGTCCGACTGGAGCTGCGTCAGCGCCAGCAAGCCGCCGCCAAGGAAATTCAGCGCGATGAAGCCGACAAAGGCCGTCAGCAGCACCGCGCGAATGCGTGCGGATAGCGTATGTGCACGCCGGAAATGGCGCCCGACACTCACGGCAATGAAGGCAATTGCGATGCTTGGAACAGCCATCGCAAGGACGCCGCCGACGGCATCCGCTGCCATGCCGCCCCCCGCGATGACATAGGCCGCCAGCATCGCCGAGGCCAGCGCGCCGATGGCGACAGGCAAGGTGTTGGCACGGTAGAACTGACCGCGATGCTCCTTCTCGATCGCCTCGCGGAAGGCCCGGCCCGCTTTCTGGATGGCGTGGCCGCTCGCCTTGCTGATCGTCAGGCTGTCGCCTTCCTCCGGAAGCGCCGCGAGAATGGCGCGCTGGCCGGCGCCGATCGCGCCGGGCAGGCCGCTGCCCTTGCGGCGGATGCTCATGGTCTTGCCGGGCTGATCGATTTCCACATGGCCTTTCACGGCGAGATCGATCACCGATGCGGCGAAGGCATCCCAGCCTTCTCCCCGGAAGCCGCGTTGTTCGATGTAGTTTGCCAATGCCGGCGAGATGCCCTCCGGCGGTGTCCAGCGCGGCACGACGACCTGGCGCGGCGGGTCCCGCCCGACACGTCGCCACGACCAGAAATAGAAGCCGAGCACGATGGCAAGGCCGATGGTGCCGACGATCCAGCCGCGATTATCCTGCCACCAGTCGGCGCGCAGTTCTGCCGCCGAAGGGGGTGCCACCACACCCTTCGGAAAGGCCACGACGACGCTCAACCCCTCGCGCGGACGGAATGGCCGCGTCGCCTCGACCCGGATGCGGTTTCCTCCATCGAGGCGCGTCGCGCGGGCTGCCTGCTCCGTCGAGCCGTAGGGACCGGTGAAATAGGTGACGTCCGTTGCACTGGCCGCGCCCGGCAGCACGATCTCCGCGCTCGCGCGCAGGATCGGCAGGCTCCATTCCGTACCGGTTACGTTCCAGTAGAGTTCATCATGAGCGTCGAAATGGCGGATCTGGCGCGTCATCGTGTAGGCGATGCGCCAGGAATGCCCGCCATACGGCAGCATGACCGCTGAATTGCCGATGCGGATGCGCAGCAAGCCTGGCTGGCGCTCGGTGACATAGGTCTCCGGATTGCCGTTGCGCGTCACCGAGCGGATTTCGAGCCGTGCCTCGCGCATGCGGCCCCCGGCGTCTTCGTAGCGCAACGGAATGTCGCGAAAGATTCCGCGCGAGATCTGTCGACCCTCTGCATTGGCGTCGATGGTTTCCGTTACGGTGAGAGTGCCATCGGCGCCGATTTCGACCCGTGCGTGGAAATTGCGGATTTCCTCGGCTCCGACCGCGGTCCCCGACCAGCACGCGGCGAAAACGAGGACAAGCAGGAGCCCGGCGGCCGATTTCACCATGCTTCAGCCGAACGAGACCTTCGGTACCGCCCGGTCCTCCGCATCCTCGATCTCGAAATATTCGGCCTGGCGGAAGCCGAACATGCCGGCGACCAGATTGGAAGGAAAGCTCTCGACCCTGATGTTGAGGTCGCGCGCCGCGCCATTGTA
This sequence comes from uncultured Rhizobiaceae bacterium, assembly GCA_964386015.1. Taxonomy (GTDB): domain Bacteria; phylum Pseudomonadota; class Alphaproteobacteria; order Rhizobiales; family Rhizobiaceae; genus CAYLGY01. The sequence continues at coordinate 5,636 of CAYLSN010000089.1, forward strand.
ATAGCGGCGCGACATCTGGATCTCGCTTTCCAGCAGATCCAGCGAATTCTGCAACTGGATGAAATTCTCGTTTGCCTTGAGGTCGGGATAGGCTTCCGCCAGGGCAAAAAGACGCCCGAGCGCCTGTCCCAGCATGCCTTCCACCCGGGCGCGCCCGGCCACATCGTCGCTCGGCAGGCCCTGGGCGCGCGTGCGCAACTGCGTTACCTCGTCCAGCGTGGCACGCTCGTGCTGCGCATATCCTTTCACGGTCTCGATCAGATTGGGGATGAGATCGGCGCGGCGCTTGAGCTGGACATCGATTCCCGACCAGGCCTCGCGCATGATCTGCCGCGCCCGGACAAGGCCGTTATAGGCGATGATCACATAGGCTGCGATCGCCAGCAGGGCCAGAAGCAGTACGAGACCCGGACCGATGTTCATCTTGCCTCCTGCCCCCGATAACTCCAGACAATGTATTGCTGCAGCCGATGGAGGGTCAAGGAGCCGAATCGGCCGAAGCCGGATATTGCCGCGCGGCATTGATTTTCATACAGACAGGCAAGCGCTTTGCCATTGGTTGGTGCGCCGGCGCGGCAGGGCGGTCCGCTGGGGGTCTGCAAGGAAGAGCGCAGACGGCCCCGATCTTGCGATTCACGCCCTTTTCTGCGATGGTCAGTCATCCGCGTGGCGCTGTCGACAGGCAGGAGGACCTGTGACCTTCGGCCTGCTCTTTCACTCGACTACCGGGTAGAAGGGCTGCCCCCAATCTTCATGCGGATTGTCCATCATCAGATCCACAAATACCGGCAACAGGAAGGTGAGGATTGCTGCGCCGTCGCGAACCTGAGCCCGGTTGATGCCGCTGTTCCAGGTGGATCCGCCATGGACCAGCTGATTGCGCAGGACATAGAGCCGATCGAAGACAAAGCTCAGGACGCGTACAGTGTCGCCGGCCTCGAACGCCCGCGCAAAGCTGCGCGATGATGCCCGGAACCGATCCTCCCAATCCTCGAACCCGGCCATGCCATTGTGATACTGCCAGAACGGACTGAAGACATAGCGATTGTCCATGAGCATCCGCACCGGTCCGGAGAAGCGCTGCCATAGCGCCTTGTAGATCCGCCGTTCGGTGTCGCGCGCCACCAACTTCCCGAAATAATCAATGAATGCAGCGCGCTCGCCATGGGTGATGGACTGGAATTCCCGCTCGTCTGCATAGGCTGCGTTGAAGGCTATCCAGAGAAAGATGAAGCGGGCGTCGTCGTCATCACCGCAGGATTCGGCCCGGCCGATCCAGCTGATCGCACGATGTACGCGCAGGCCCATCGCTTCTGGAAAGCAACCGCGGATAGCGCGCTGCTTGTCCTTCAATGCCCGATGATCCAGAACTTCCCTCATGGTCTCCCCACTCTGGTCCGGTCATGGCAGGGCGCCAAAATCTGACCTTTGATGGCCCTCAACCATCGCGCGCAGTCCCTCCGGCGCAATCACCTCGACCTTGTCTCCCCATTGATAGAGATGCCAGGCCATTTCCAGCCAGCCTGCTGCATGGAACCGGACGACCAAGCTGCCATCTTCCTGTGGCTCCAGTATTTGCCCGGGATGGAAGCGGAATCCCGCGGCACGCTCCGCCGCTTCTGGTGCAAAGCGCCAGACCACTTCGCCATATTGCGAGGGATCCTGCCAGACACCAAATGCCCGGGCGGCATATTCGGCAATCGTGAACCCATCCTGAAGCGCGAAACTCTCATTCAGGGTTTCAGCCTCATGGATCAGGTCGATGCGGAAATTGCGTACCTCGTCCGCTCGCGACGAATCCCGCGCTGCAAGGTAAGTCCGATGACCAAGGAGGATCCCGTGCGGCTCCAGAATGCGCGTTGATTCATCCTGATTGTAGCGCACCTTCAGGCGGAAAGGGCCGCGCAGCGCCTCGATGATCGCATCCAGAATACGCGCATCGACGCTAACGCGCGGCCCCGGTCGCATGACCTGACCCATTGCCATCAGCACAGCTTCCGCATCGGCCTCCACCCTTGCGCGTCCGGGGATTCGCGCCAGCATTCCCTCACGGAGGTCGGCAAGCGCACGGGCATGACGCAGGCGCCCCTCGTCCTTGGCTGCAAGAATGGCAATCTCCAATGCTTCCACAGCCGTCTCGTGACGCAGCTGCAATCGCGAAGGACCTGGATCCGTCAACCGCCACCGTCGCCTGCGATCCTCGCCCTCGAGGACTTCGACATTGCCGAACATGCTTTCCAACGCAACCGTCATGCGCTGAGCGGTTCGATGTGACACGTCGAATTCGCAGCAGATCTCGTCGAGACTTATTCCTCCACGCCTTGCCGACGCCATCTGCGCGAGTCGGATGAGATCCTGTGCCTTGGAAAAAGACATGCCCCCTCGCAAGCCTGTCAGTTTTTGTCACCCTCTAAGGTTAGAAGGGTGACTGGAACTTGTCGAGCAATCTCCGAGGATAATGCGACCTGGAAGATGCTCTCGGGCCTCAGGCAGCAAAGAAAGGACCTGGAATGAGCGGAAGCGAAATCAGAATTTACGGATTTCACCCCGGCCGGGCATGGCGGAAGAACCTGTGATTACCGATTAAGAATTTCAGCTACTGGATCCTGTCGTGGCTTTGAAATCCTTTTTCGAGCACAACAACAGATCTATGAACGGAGACTGAGAAGTGTGGCACGATTTTGAGGAACGCGTGAACGAAAATGAGCTTGCAAGGGCAGATCAAGTTCGGCGATCGTTCTTCGCCATCCTTCGGGACAGCGGACTTTCACCGGTTCCCAATCCCACCAAGAAACTGCTGCCATTCGAATTCAGTTCCGGAGAACGGCTGGTGTGGGAGGTGGAAACGCCGACCAATTTCTTCCTTCATGCGAAATGGAAGCCCTTGCTGGACCAGAATGGCTTCGAATATGCTGATCGAGTTTTCAATCCGGAGCAAGGGAACGATGGCGGAAGGCATTCCGGGCTGAGCCGTCCCTGGTCGTTCGGCACTTCGGACTGCATTGTCATCCG
>CAYLSN010000090.1:0-8641 GCA_964386015.1 uncultured Rhizobiaceae bacterium
GCATGATCCCGAACCGCAGGTCCGCGTCAGCGAACCGCAGGTCCGCGTCAGCGCAAAGTGGAACCCGCTTTCCGGACAAGATCATGCCCGGGCAAGGAGGCATGATCCCGAACCGCAGGTCCGCGTCAGCGCAAGGTGGAAGCCGGCAAGCGCCACCGCAAGGCCGGCTGGCGGGTGCGATGCGACGGATTTCCCTTGCCGCGGCAATGGAGTAAATGCCGCTTGCGAGATTCGCCGGCGAAACGGAGGGGGCCATGCCTGAACTTGAGGTGCTTTGTATCGGAAATGCCATCGTCGACATCCTTTCGCGATGCGAGGAGGATTTCCTGGTCGAGCACGGCATCATCAAGGGGTCGATGAATCTCATCGATCGCGAGCGGGCCGAACTTCTCTATCTGCAGATGGGGCCGGCGGTGGAATCCTCCGGCGGCAGCGCCGGCAACACGGCGGCGGGCCTCGCCAGCTTCGGCGCCAGGGTCGGCTATTTCGGCAAGGTCGCGGACGATTATCTCGGCCAGGTCTTCCGCCATGATCTGCGCGCCCAGGGCGTCGACTACGATTCGGAGCCGCTGCGCGACGGCCCGCCGACGGCACGCTCGATGATCTTCGTGACGCCCGACGGCGAGCGCTCGATGAACACCTATCTCGGCGCATCTGTCGAGTTCGGCCCGGAAGACATCGATGCCGAAGCGGTGCGCCAGGCGCAGAGGATCTTCTTCGAAGGCTATCTCTGGGACCCGCCACGGGCGCGGGAGGCCATCCTGAAGGCGGCGGCCATCGCGCGGGCCGCCGGCCGCGAGGTCGCCTTCACCCTGTCCGATCCGTTCTGCGTCGACCGCCACCGCGACGAATTCCTGCATCTGATCCGGTCCGGCACGGTCGATCTCGTCCTTGCCAATGAGCGCGAGCTGATTTCGCTCTACCAGGCGTCGTCATTCGAGCAGGCGCTCAAGCTGCTGCGGGCGGACAGCCGGATGGGCGCGGTGACGCGTTCGGAACGCGGCTCGATCATCGTGAAGGGCGATGAGATCGTCGAGATCGAAGCCATGCCGGTCGACCACGTCGTCGACAGCACGGGTGCCGGCGATCTCTATGCTGCCGGCCTTCTCTACGGCCTCGCCACTGGCCGCAGCCTGCATGATTGCGGCCGGCTCGGCTCATTCGCCGCCAGCCTCGTCATCCAGCAGATGGGGCCGCGCCCGGTGCAGAATCTCTCCAATGCCGCGGCGCAGGCCGGACTGATCCGGCAATGAGCCGCCACGCGCGGGCGCGCCCGGCTTCAGGCTACTTGCCGCTTGCCGCCGTCTCCGCCGCCCTTGCGCCGCCGCGCGACACCCCGACCAGGGCCGGACGCAGGACGCGCTCGCCGATGACATATCCTTCCTGGACCACCTCGACGACGGTGCCGGCGGGCAGGTCCGGGTTTTCCACTTCGAACATCGCCTGGTGAAAATTCGGATCGAAGCGATTGCCCTTCGGCTCCAGCTTGCGCACGCCATGCCGCTCCAGCGCCGCGAGCATGTCGCGCGCCGTCAGTTCGACACCTTCGGCCAGGCTCTTCAGTCCGGCATCCTTCTCCAGCGCTTCGGCCGGCACGGCATCGAGCGCCCGGCGCAGATTGTCGGCGACGACGAGCATGTCGCGCGCGAAGGACGAGATGGAATAGGCCCGGGCATCCTGCACGTCGCGTGCCGTGCGCTTGCGCAAATTCTCCATGTCGGCGGCGAGCCGCAGCAGGCGGTCGTTCAGTTCGGCATTTTCCTCGGCCAGCCGCAGGAAGGCCTGGTGGTCGTCGTGGAATTCTTCCGGCCCTGGCGTTGCCGCGGTCTGCGCCTCGTCGGCCGGAGCGGCCGCCTGGTGTTCCTCAGGATGGTCGTTCATATCCTGTCCGTTTCGCTGATCGTTGAAGGGTCGCGCCCGATATCGAGTTTCCCGGCGCCGAAATCAAGGCCCGGCTGCCGGGCTTACTGACCGAGCATCCGCGAAATATACTGCGCGGTGTAGTCCACCATCGGCACGATGCGGGCATAATTGAGCCGGGTCGGCCCGATGACGCCGAGCGCCCCGATGACGCGCGAATTGGCGTCGCGATAGGGGGCGACGACCAGCGACGAGCCGGACAGCGAGAAAAGCCGGTTCTCCGAGCCGATGAAGATGCGCACGCCCGGCCCTTCCTCGGTAAGCCGCAGCAATTGCAGCAGGCCCTCCTTGGTTTCCAGATCCTCGAACAGGCCCTTGAGCAGGGCGAGGTCGGCGGCGGCGGTGACATTTTCGAGCAGGTTGGCGCGCCCGCGCACGATCAGCCGGGCCGGCATGCCGGAATCCTGCCCGGCCCAGACGGCAAGGCCGCGCTCGACGAGATCGTTGGACAGCTCGTCCAGGGCAAGCCGTGTCTGCTCGCGCAGCCGGGCGATTTCCTCGCGCACTTCGGCCAGCGTCCGTCCGCGGATCTGCGCGTTCAGGAAGTTCGAGGCCTCGACAAGCTGCGAGGCCGTGATCCCCGGCGGCACGTCGATGATGCGGTTCTCGATGTCGCCGCTCTGCGAGACGAGCACGGTCAGCGCCTTGCCCGGCTCGAGCATGACGAACTCGACATGTTTCAGCGCCACCTCGCTCTTGCTGGCGAGCACGATTCCGGCGCCGCGCGAAAGGCCGGACAGGAGGTTCGAGGCCTCGGTCATCATGTGTTCGAAGCTGGTGTCGCGGCCGGCGGCGCGGATCTGCGCCTCGATGGTCTTGCGGTCCTCCTCCGAGACATCGCCCAGCTCCATGAAGGCATCGACGAAGAAGCGCAGGCCGGCCTGGGTCGGCAGCCTTCCGGCGGAAACATGCGGCGAATAGATCAGCCCCAGATATTCGAGGTCGCTCATCACGTTGCGGACCGTGGCGGGAGAGACGGAGTGGGGCAGCATGCGCGCGACCTGACGCGATCCGACCGGCACGCCGTCATTCAGATAAGTCTCCACGATCCTGCGGAAGATCTCGCGCGAGCGCAGGTCGAGCGATTGAAGATTGTGGTCCGTGTGGCGCTGGTGCATCATCTTGCTTTCCAGCAGGAATATAGCGATTGCGGGGCGCAAGACAACGGCCCCGCCGCATCCGGCGCTGACGGTTTTCCTTTGCGCCGCGCGTGCCATGCGGCTACAACCGCGCAGTTTCAATGCAGGCGGAAGAAAGGGCGGATCATGAGGCCATCGCGGCGCCAGCCGGACGAAATGCGGGCAGTTTCCTTCGAACTGGGCTATTCCAGGCATGCGGAAGGCTCATGCCTCGTGCGATTTGGCGAGACGCATGTCCTCTGCACGGCCAGCCTTGAGGAGAAGGTGCCTGCCTGGCTGCGCAATTCCGGCAAGGGCTGGGTCACCGCCGAATACGGCATGCTGCCACGCGCCACGGCGGAGCGGACGCGCCGCGAGGCAGCGTCCGGGCGGCAAGGGGGACGCACCATGGAGATCCAGCGCCTGATCGGCCGCTCGCTGCGCGCCGTGGTCGATCTCGAGGCGCTGGGCGAGGTGCAGATCATCATCGACTGCGACGTGCTGCAGGCCGATGGCGGCACGCGCACGGCGGCGGTGACCGGCGGCTTCCTGGCGCTGCACCAGTGTGTCGCATGGATGGAGGCGCGCGGCATGGTCACGCTCTCGCGCGCGATCCGGGATCATGTCGCCGCGGTCTCCTGCGGCATCTGCGACGGCGTGCCGGTGCTCGACCTCGACTATGCCGAGGATTCGGCGGCCGACACGGATGCGAATTTCGTCATGGCCGGTTCCGGCGGCATTGTCGAGATCCAGTCGACCGCCGAGGGCCGGCCTTTCGGCGAGGAGGAGTTTGCCGCCATGCATGCCTTGGCGCGCAAGGGCATTGCCCGGTTGATCGAGTTGCAGAAGATGGCGATCGGATCCTGACGATGAAACCCGCGGCAATTCTCGAGGCGGCGCTCTATGTCGACGATCTCGGCGCCGCGGAGCGTTTCTATGGCGGCGTGCTCGGCCTGTCCGCGATCGCGCGCGTCGAGGGGCGTCACGTCTTCTACCGCTGCGGCGACTGCGTGCTGTTGCTGTTCAACGCAGCAGCAACGGAAAAGCCGCTGCCGCCGGATGCGCCCTTGCCGGTACCGCCGCACGGGGCGCGCGGTCCCGGGCATCTCTGCTTTCGCGCCAGCGGCGCGGAGATCGCGGCCTGGCGCAGCCGGCTGGAGGCGGAGGGCAGCGCCATCGAGGCAGATTTCGAATGGCCCTCGGGCGGGCGCTCGATCTATTTCCGCGATCCGGCCGGAAACAGTCTCGAATTTGCCGAGGCGCGCATCTGGGGGATCGAATGAGACGGCTGGCGGGCGGAAAGCTGGTCGTGGCGACCCATAATCCCGGCAAGCTGCGCGAGATTGTCGAGTTGCTGGAGCCTTACGGGGTGCAGGTCATCCCGATTTCGGGATACGGCCTGCCCGAGCCGGAGGAGACCGGCGGCAGCTTTCGCGACAATGCGCGGATCAAGGCAGAGGCGGCGGCGCGCGCCACCGGTCTGCCCGCGCTTGCCGATGACAGCGGCCTCTGCGTCGAGGCACTTGACGGCGCGCCGGGCGTTCATACCGCGGACTGGGCCGAGGGGCCGGATGGCCGGCGCGACTGGATGCGGGCGATGCAACGCGTCGAGCAGGAATTGCAGGCAAGGGGCGCAACCCGGCCGGAACAGCGGCGCGCGCGCTTTGTCGCGACGCTCTGCCTTGCCTGGCCGGACGGCCACGCCGAATTCTTCGCAGGCGAGGTGCCGGGCACGCTGGTGTGGCCGCCGCGAGGCGACCGCGGCTTCGGTTACGATCCGATGTTCCTGCCCGATGGCGGGGACCGCACGTTCGGCGAAATGACTTCAGAGGAAAAGCACGGGCGGGGAGGCGGGCCCGACGGGCTCGGCCTGTCGCACCGTACCCGAGCCTTCGCGCTGCTGGCGAGGGCACTGTTCGAAGCATGAGCGGCGCGGACGATCCCGGCTTTGGCGTCTATCTGCACTGGCCGTTCTGCGCGGCCAAGTGTCCCTATTGCGACTTCAACAGCCATGTGCGCCATGGCGGCGTCGACGAGGAGCGCTATGCAGGCGCCTTTGCGCGCGAGCTTGCGGCAATGCGGCAGCGCACCGGGCCGCGCCGGGTGACCAGCATCTTCCTCGGCGGCGGCACGCCATCGCTGATGCGGCCGCGCACCGTGGCGGCGCTGATCGAGGCCGTGGCCCGCAACTGGACGGTGGCCGATGCGGCCGAGATCACGCTCGAGGCGAATCCGGGCTCGGCCGATGCGGAACGTTTTCGCGGCTACCGCGCCGCCGGGGTCAACCGCCTGTCGCTGGGCGTGCAGGCGCTGAACGATGCCGACCTGAAATTTCTCGGCCGCGTGCACGATGTGGCGGAGGCCCTGCGCGCGATCGAACTTGCCCGGGCGACCTTTGCGCGCCTCTCCTTCGACCTCATCTATGCCCGGCCGGGCCAGGACCCCGAAGCATGGGCGGCGGAGCTGGACGAGGCGATCCGGCTCGCCGCCGACCATCTGTCGCTCTACCAGCTGACCATCGAGGAAGGCACACGTTTCCATGCCCTTGCCGGCGCCGGCAAGCTGCGCCTGCCGGAACCGGAAATGGCGGCGCGCCTGTTCGAGATCACGCAGGAGGTCACCGCCGCGGCCGGCCTGCCCGCCTATGAAATCTCCAATCACGCCGTTCCGGGCGCCGAGAGCCGCCATAATCTCGTCTACTGGCGCTATGGCGAGTATGTCGGCACGGGGCCAGGCGCGCATGGCCGCTTCGTCGAGAACGGGCGGCGTGTCGTGACCATGGCCGAGCGCATGCCCGAAACCTGGCTGCGGCTCGTCGAGGAAAGGGGCGACGGCATTGCCGCCAGCGAGACGCTGACGCCGGCGCAGGAGGCCGACGAGCTGCTGCTCATGGGCCTGCGGCTGGCGGAAGGCGTCGACCTCCGGCGATACGCGAAACTGGCCGGCCGGCAGCCCGATTCGCGCCGGCTGGCGCGGCTGCAGCAGCGGGGCCTGGTGCGGATGTGCGACAATCGCCGCCTCGCCGCGACGCCGGCGGGCCGGCTCGTGCTCGACTGGGTCATTGCCGAACTGGCGGCGGAGCCGGCCCATGCGTCATGAATGGTTCGATACCGGACTGGCGTCGCCGACGCGGCGCCGTGCCGCCGCGGCATCCTGGCTGGCGCGGCTGGCGGCGCTGTTCCTGCTGGTCTCGGTGCTGGCGCACCGTTTCGGCGCCGTCGAGACGCCCGAATTCTTCTGGCTGCTGGCGGCCGGCGGGCTGATGCCGCTGCTGGTGCTGGTGCTGGGCGCCTCGGCGCTGCGCCGTGCATGGCGTCAGGGCGAGGCGGGCGCTGGCCGCGCGGCGGCGGCAATGATGCTGGCTGTCCTCATGCTCGTTCCCTATTGCCTCGCCGGCTGGCTGGTCTGGCAGTTGCCGGCGCTCGACGATGTCGCCACCGATGCCCTCGACCCGCCGCAATTCCTGCTGCTGCGCCGGCTGCGGACGCCGGCGATGAACGTCGCCGATCCGATCACCGAGGAGGAGGCGCGGGCGCAGGCCGAAACCTATCCCGGCGTCACCGGCAGGCGCTACCCCGCTGCCCCGGACCTTGTGGAATCCGCCATAGGCGATCTTCTCGCGGCAAGGGGCTGGACGCTTCGCGCCCGCCATGCCACCGGCGAGCTGGAGACGACGCTGGAGGTAGCGGGCAGGAGCTTCCTCTTCGGCTTCCCCTTCGATCTTGCCATCCGCATCACCGACGAGGAAGAGACGACCTATGTCGACCTGCGCTCGGCGATACGCTACGGCGCCCATGATCTCGGCTTCAATGCCCGCCGCATTCAGGATTTCCTCGCCGTGCTCGATGTCGAAATGGCGACCCGCGCCGGCGGCGGCAATGTCGAGGAGGAGCAGGGGGCGGCCCGCGAATAGCCGCTTTGGCCGCTTCAAACCGGCGGCGAGTTGCTCTAGAAGGATTCGTGTCCGTTTCATTTGCAGGGAGTTCATCCGTGTCCACTCCAGTCCAATCCCGGGCGCTTGCCCCCATGGCGCTCGCCCAGGCGAATGCGCTTCACCTTGTCTGGCAGGTGCTGCTGGTCGTGGCCGGCACGGCGCTGATTGCCGTGGCGGCGCATGTCAGGGTGCCGTTCTGGCCCGTACCGGCGACATTGCAGACGCTGGCAATCTTCGCCATTGCCGCCCTCTATGGCCGCAAGCTCGCGGTAGCGACCCTGCTCACCTATCTCGCCGAGGGCGCCGCCGGACTGCCGGTCTTCACCAGCGGCAGCGGCATCGCCTATTTCGCCGGGCCGACCACGGGCTATCTCGCAGGCTTCGTCCTCATGGCGGCGATCACCGGCGCCGCGGCCGACCGCGGCTGGGGCAGGAGCCCGCTGAAGCTGCTCGGCGCCAATCTGGCAGGCGAGGTGCTGATGCTCGGGCTCGGCGCTGCCTGGATCGCGCTGATGTTCGGCGCCGACAAGGTGATTGCCTGGGGCATCGGCCCGTTCATCCTCACCGACCTGATCAAGCTCGCACTTGCCACGGCGATCGTCCCGGCGCTGACGGCGCTGGTCATCCGCCGCCGGGGCTGATCGGGGACCCGTCCGGCAGGCGGCGCCAGACGGCGCCGTCGCACCAGGCGGGCTGCACCTCACCCTCGGCGTCGCTGACGCAGATCATCGCGCCGGATCCGGCCTGACCCGGGTCCGGCAGTTCCTCCACCCCGCACAGCGCCAGCCGCAGGGGCCCGCCAAGCTCGACGCGGCCGTCCGCATGGGCGGCGATTGCATCGATCCATTCCTCGCCATCGGCAGACAGCTTCACCCGCCAGGCATCGTCGCCGGCGAGACCGAACTCGGCGCGGCCGGAAAAGCCTGTCTGGAACAGGATCGAGGCCGTATCGCCGCTCTGGTCGCGGCTGATCGCCAGGCGATGGCTGCTGCCGGCATGATAGAAAAGGCTGGCCGGGGCATTGACGGCCAGCCGCGTATGATCGTCGGCGGTGGCCCCGCCGATTGCAACCTGCTCCGCCGTCGCCGCCGGTCCGCCGGCAAAGATCCATTGCGACCCGTCCCAGGCAAGCAGCAGCCGCTCTGCTTCGACCCAGACGCGCCAGCCCGGCTGCGGCGCATGGAACATCCAGGCCCCGTCCTGCCATGCGGCAATGCTGGAATCCCGGCCGGCAAATTCGCCCGCCGCCCCGGCGGCGACAATATGGCGGTCTCCATCCTCCGGCGCATCGGGCGGCAGGGGGCGATCGCGGTCGAGCACGGCCAGCTGGACGATCGCGTCCAGCGCCCGGATCGCTTCATTATGGGTCACATGTTTCTGCGCCTGGGCGGGCAGGATGTAAGGCAGGTCGAGATTGGGCGAGCGGTCCATGGTGCAACTCCTTTCACGCGAGACAATGCGCAAAGGATAGGGCGGCGCCGGACCGGGGGGACAAGTTTTTTCAGAAAGGCCGGAAATGCAGGATTTCCAGCGCTCCAGTGTTGAACATCCTTGACCCGGAGCACCGATTCATGGCACCGAGGCGCTGCCGTCGAGCCGGTGCGTCGACCGGCCGATTGGGGCGTAGCCAAGCGGTAAGGCAGCGGTTTTTGGTACCGCCATTCCCAGG
>CAYLSN010000091.1:0-4592 GCA_964386015.1 uncultured Rhizobiaceae bacterium
GGTCGATGAGCAGACGGCCCGCAATGCGCAGGCTGAGATCCTGAAGCACAAGCATGGCTGGCGGTTTTGACGGAAGGCCGCCACCAATGCAAGGGGCGTCGGCGCTCCGCCGGCAGGTCCGCGCCGCAGCGGGGCATCAGGCGGCTACAGCGCCGGACCCTTCGTCCTGCCGCCTCGACGGAAGAAGGATGCGGGCTCACGCAAATTGCCGTCCTCCCGTGGTGCGCTGGAACTGGACCAGATCGAGCGACGGCGGAATTTCGCCGAGCACGGACAGGATCATGTGCGCCTGGCCGCGATGATGTGTCTGATGGTTGAAGAAATGGCTGAGTGCCGGAGCCAGCCGCTGGCTGACCGTCTTCAGGTCGGTAATGGTGACATAGGTGAAGCGGCCGGCGAGATCGTCCTCGTCGAGACTGTCGATCCAGTCGATGATGCGCTCGTCCGTGCCCTCGCGCGCCTCGCGCAGGTCGTCGAACTCGTCATGCAATATGGCCTCGAGATGTCCCGGCAGCTCGCCCTGGCCGGTGAAGCGGTGCAGCCAGATCAGGTCGGCGACAAGGATGTGATTGAGCGTGCCGCACATGGAGGCGAAGAATGCGCCGGTGTCGCGCCGGTACTCCTCCTCGGTCAGCACGGAGGCGGCGTCGTAGAGCGTGCGGTTGGCCCAGCGATTATAGGCCGCCATCATCATGAAATGCTTCTTCATCGCGATTCTCTCCCCCATTTTCCCTCGAACCGCGCGACCTTAGCCAATCGCCGGGCCAAGGGGAATGGTACGCGCGGCGCGGCGGTTCCCTTTTGCCGGGAAAGAGGGTAAGGAGCCGCCACCAATCCCAGAACGAATATGAGGAATCCATGGCGATCGAACGCACCTTCTCGATGATCAAACCGGACGCGACCCGGCGCATCCTGACCGGCGCCATCACCAGGATGCTGGAGGAAGCGGGCCTGCGCGTCGTCGCCTCGCGCCGGGTCTGGATGAGCCGCCGCCAGGCCGAGGGCTTCTATGCCGTTCACAAGGACCGGCCGTTCTTCGACGAGCTGTGCGAGTTCATGTCGTCGGGGCCGACCGTGGTGCAGGTGCTCGAGGGCGAGAACGCCATTGCGCGCAATCGCGAGATCATGGGCGCGACCAATCCGGCTGACGCCGCCGAAGGCACGATCCGCAAGCTCTATGCGCTGTCGATCGGCGAGAACTCGGTGCATGGCTCCGATTCGCCGGAGACGGCGGCGCAGGAGATCCGCTACTGGTTCGCCGAGACCGAGATCGTCGGCTGACGCGCCGTCCCGGGCCAGCGGCCCGTTGCAGGTTTGTCCCGTCTTCGGGCTTGCCTCTCCCACGCTCGTCCTCCCCGGGCCTGTCCCGGGGACCTCGCGACAGCTGGCTACGGTGTGGGTGGAGGGCGCCAGGGCGCGCGGGGCTAGCGCCAGCGCTGAGCCGCCTTCGAATCTTCCGCCCTGGCCTCGACCCAGCGGGTCTCCTGCCTGCCCAGTTCCTTCTTCCAGAAGGGCGCGCGCGTCTTCAGATAGTCCATGAGGAACGACGCGGCCTCGAACGCCGCCTGGCGGTGGGCTGAGGCGGTGACGACGAGCACGATGCGCTCGCCGGCCTCGATACGGCCATGACGATGCAGGATGGTGACGGCGGTCAGCGGCCAGCGCGCCGCGGCCTCGTCGGCAAGGCGCTGCAATTCGCGCTCGGCCATGGCCGGATAATGCTCCAGCTCCAGCCCATCGAGCCGTCCGTTCTCGTCGCGGCAAAGTCCCGTGAAGCTCACCACGGCGCCGACATCCCTGCGCCCGCGGGAGACCGCGTCGATCTCGGCGGCGACGTCGAAATCGTCGCGCTGGACGCGGATGCGCAGGAGCGGGCGGCTGTCCATGGCTTCAGCCTCCGGTCATGGGCGGAAACAGCGCCACTTCGGCGGGATTGCCGAGCGGCTCGTCGTGCTGGACATGCTCCATGTCGAGGGCAACCCGGACGACGGAAGGATGTTCCAGCGCCCAGGCATATTCCTCGCCGCGCCCGCGCAGCCAGTCGAGGAGCTGCGCCACGGTCGTCACCTCGGCAGGCAGTTCGACATCCTCGGCTTCCTTGCCGATACGTTCGCGAATCCAGGAAAAATACAGAAGTCGCATCTCTCAGTTCTCGATTACGTGCTTCAGACCGGCGCGGAAATAATCGTAGCCCGTATAGAGCGTCACCAGGGCGGAAATCCACAACAATACGATACCCGTATGGGTCGTCAGCGGGAAGATCTTGTCCCCGGCCGGTCCGGCAAGCAGGAAACCAATGGCGCAGAGCTGGATCGTCGTCTTCCATTTGGCGAGGCGCGTGACGGGAACGGAGACCTGCAGCGTTGCGAGATATTCGCGCAGGCCCGACACCAGGATCTCGCGGCAAAGAATGACGATCGCCGCCCACAGCGACCAGCCGGCGATGGTGCGGTCCGTGTCGGCGGCGAGCAGCAGCAGGCAGGTGGCGACCAGCAGCTTGTCGGCGATCGGATCCAGCATGCGGCCGATATTCGAGGTCTGGCTCCACATGCGGGCGAGATAGCCGTCGAAGAAATCCGTGATGCTGGCAAGCAGGAAGATGGCGAGCGCCGTCCAGCGCGCAAAGTCGCTCGATTGCAGCCTGCCTTCGAGAAAGAAGCAAAGCACCACGAGCGGCACGGCGAGAATGCGGGCATAGGTCAGCACATTGGGCAGGTTCAGGGCAGGCTTGTGCATCAAATCCTTCTTTCTCGCGATGCGCCGGGCGTTGGCCGCAGATGCAATCATATTTGCGCGACAATGCAAGGGCTGGCAGTCGCTGCCCTCAGGCTTTGTCGTGGAAATGCGCGTGCACCAGCCTGGCGATCTGCTCCGAAATGCCTTCGACCGCGGCGAGATCCTCGATCGAGGCGCGGGCCACGGCCTTGGCCGAACCGAAATGGTGCAACAGCGCCTGACGGCGGCGCGGACCGATGCCGGCGATGTCGTCGAGCGGATTGCGTGACATTTCCCGGCGCCGGCGCGCCCGATGCGAGCCGATGGCGAACCGGTGCGCTTCGTCGCGCAGCCGCTGGATGAAATAGAGCACGGGATCGCGCGGCGGCAGGGTGAAGGCGGGCCGCCCCGGCAGGAAGATGCGCTCGCGCCCGGCGTCGCGATCGGGGCCCTTGGCGATGCCGGCCACGGCAACCAGGCCGGCAATGCCGAGCTCGGCGAGGATCGCCTCGACGGCGGCCAGCTGCCCGGCGCCGCCATCGATCAGGATGAGGTCCGGCCAGGCCGGCAACCTGTCTTCCTCCGCCGCCGCCTGCGGCTGCCCGGGCAGGCCCTGTTCGCGGATCAGGCGCGAGAAGCGGCGGCCGAGCACTTCGCGCATCATGCCGAAATCGTCCCCCGGCGCGAGATCCTCGGAGCGGATGTTGAACTTGCGGTACTGGTTGCGCACGAATCCTTCCGGTCCGGCGACGATCATGGCGCCGACGGCGTTCGTGCCCATGATGTGGGAATTGTCGTACACTTCGACACGCCGCGGCGGGCGGGCAAGACCGAATGTCTCGCCGAGTGCGGCAAGAAGTCTCGCCTGGCTCGATGTCTCGGCAAGGCGGCGGCCGAGCGTCTCGCGCGCATTCTGCAGCGCATGTTCGACGAGCTTGCGCTTCTCGCCGCGCCGCGGCACGGCGATCTCGACCCGGCGCCCGGCGCCGGAACTCAGCGCCTCCTCGAGCAGTTCGCGCTCCTCCGGCTCCTCCGACAGGAGGATGAGGCGCGGGCACGGCTTGTCGTCATAGAACTGCGACAGGAAGGAGGCGAGGATCTCGCCGGAAGGCGTGCTGGGGTCGGCGCGCGGAAAATGCGGGCGGTTGCCCCAGTTCTGGCCCGTGCGGAAGAAGAAGACCTCGATGCAGCTCTGGCCGCCCTCGCGGTGCAGCGCAAAGATGTCGGCTTCCTCGACAGCGCGGGTGTTGACGCCCTGATGGCTCTGGATTTGCGACAATGCCGCCAGCCGGTCGCGATAGAGGGCGGCGCGCTCGAAATCGAGCGCGGCGGCGGCCGCCTGCATTGCCGCGCTCAGTTCGCCCCGCACCCGTCCGGACTTGCCGGAGAGAAAGTCGCGCGTCTCCTGCACCAGCCTGGCATATTCGACATGGCTGATCTCGCCGGTACACGGGGCCGAGCAGCGCCGGATCTGGTGCAGCAGGCAGGGCCGTGTGCGGTTCTCGTAGAACGAGTCGCTGCAGGTGCGGACCAGGAAGGCGCGCTGCAGCGCATTGATGGTGCGGTCGACCGCGCCCGCAGAGGCGAAGGGGCCGAAATAGCTGCCCTTGTGGACGCGGGCGCCGCGATGCTTGTAGATTCCCGGCGCCGGATGTCCCTCGGTCAGCAGGATGTAGGGATAGGACTTGTCGTCGCGCAGCAGCACATTGTAACGGGGCCGCAGGCGCTTGATCAGGTTTGCCTCGAGCAGCAGCGCCTCGGTCTCGGAGCGGGTGACGATGAACTCCATCGAGCGCGTCTGCGCCACCATGCGCATGATCCGGTCGGAATGGACGCGCCCCTGGGCATAGCTCGAGACCCGCTTCTTCAGGCTGCGC
>CAYLSN010000091.1:4602-8567 GCA_964386015.1 uncultured Rhizobiaceae bacterium
CAGCAGCAGCGCCTCGACCTCGGTGTGGGTCTCCACCACCTCCAGGGTGACCGTCTCGGCGACCATGCGCTGCAGCCGGTAGGGCAGGCGT
The DNA here is from genome assembly GCA_964386015.1 of uncultured Rhizobiaceae bacterium. GTDB lineage: Bacteria > Pseudomonadota > Alphaproteobacteria > Rhizobiales > Rhizobiaceae > CAYLGY01. The sequence continues at coordinate 4,694 of CAYLSN010000091.1, forward strand.
TCGGGCTGGGTATAGGCGACCACGCGCTTCTTCAGGCTGCGCGCCTTGCCGACATAGACGACCTCGCCGTCCTCCCCGAGCATGCGGTAGACGCCCGGCCGATTCGGCAGGCGGCGCACGAACACGGCAATCGCCTCCGCCCCGGTCTTCGCCCCGGCGGCGTCGCTCCGGCTCCAGTCCTCCGTTCCTGCCGCGACGTCCGGCCGCTCTGCTGATTCGCTGCCCTCGTTCATGCTTCCTTCATCCTGACTGCGGCACACATATATACATCGGGGCACCCGCGGCCAAATCGGATGTTGCAGGAAGGACACATCGCGTTTCTGCCACATTCTCGTCCCCGAAACACCAGATTTCGGGAACGTTTTGGCCAGATTCAGACCGGAAAACTGCAAGTCAGTCGCGGTCTGGCGGGCGGGTCCCGGACCGTGCGTACACAGATGCGGTATAAGGAGTACAGAGTATGCTGAAGAAAACCGGTTTGCCATTGACCGCCGCAATGGCCCTTGCACTTACTTGGCTTCCTGCTCAGGCAGCTGACGTGACCTATGACATCCCGTCCGCCCCGTCGGCGCCGGCCTACGATGCGGCAGCGCCGCTTCCGTCGTGGACGGGCGTCTATGCCGGCGTGACGCTGGGCTACGGCTTCGGGGAAACCACGGTGCACGAAGTCCCGAGCATCGGCATCGATACCGACGGATTCACCGGCGGCATCTTCGGTGGCGCCCAGTACCAGTTCGACAATTTCGTCGTCGGCGCCGAGACCGATATCGGCTACAACTGGAACAGCGGCCAGAATGGCCTGTACGAGGCGGAGACCGGCTTCGACGGCTCTCTGCGGGCGCGTCTCGGCTTTGCCCCGACCGACCGGGTCCTGCTCTACGGCACGGCCGGCCTTGCCTATGGACGGGTTGAAGTCACCGACGGCGTTGCCACCGACGACGCCACCATGGTCGGCTGGACTGCCGGCGCCGGTGCCGACGTGAAGTTCACCGAGGGCATGTTCGGCCGCGCCGAATATCGCTATACCGATTACGGCAGCAAGGACTTCAACCTCGGCCTCGGCCCGGTCGAGGTCGACAACAAGCAGCACAAGATCCTGCTCGGCGTGGGTGTCCACTTCTGACGAGCGCATGCAGGAATTGCGGATGGAAAGGCCGGGTCCAGCCCGGCCTTTCTGTTTTCAGCCGGCGGCGGGCAGGACGGTTCGCTTCGCCCGGCAGCCGCCGCGATCGATCTCGGGGCAGGGGCGGAATCCGAACTCGCGCGTCAGGCAGATCCTTATCTCGCGCAGGAGGCCGGAGCGGCAGGTCACGGCCATGGCTTCGCGCGAAAGGCCGGGATTGGCCGCGATGAAGGCGTCCTCGATCCGGTCCGGGGACAGGACCAGGCGCCTGCCGCCGGCGAGCAGGTCCGGAATGCGGACGCGGCCCAGCGCCGCGCGGATTGCGCCGAAATAATCCTGGCGCGACAATCCGGTGCAGGAACCGTGCTTGCGCCATTGATGGCGGATGAGTGCGCTGGACGGGAACAGGTCGCGCAGCGCCGCCAGCTCGCGGCGCGAGAAGCGGCCATCATCGTTCAGCGGGCAGAATTCGGGATAGCCGCGCTCATGCTGCGGCCAGAGGCCGTGCAGCACCAGACCTTGCCTTCCGCCATTGCGGCATTGCGCGGCATCGGCCTCGCCGCCTTCCTGCGCGCAATAGCTCGGCGACCAGGACAGGGCGAGCACATAGAAATCGAAGGGAGCGCCGCCGGCATCGCCTTCGCTGCAGCCGGCCAGAATCAGCGCGAGGAATGGAAGGAGAATGCGCCTCACTGCAGGACGCGGCAATGCGCGTCATAGACGTTCCACCGGTCGAAGCCGGAGACGCAGAATTCGACATTGTCGCCAATGCCGGCAAATCCCTGGCCGTACTCGATCAGATACCAGATCCTGCGGCCGTGGCCGTCGCTGAGCGCCACGGTGGCATTGCAGTAGAGCCGCTCGATCGGGCTGTCCTCGTGCGCCGGCAGATGGCGGTGCTGGCGGATCTCGTGAAAGGCCAGGATGGCGACGGGGGGCAGGTGGGGGACGTTGCGCACCTGGTGGTCGAACCGTTTCGAGATCCGGTCGAGCACGCGCGCATCGGCGCAGGGAGACTCCGTCACGAGGACGCCTGTCGTGAAATCGGCGGCGAAGGCAGCAGGCGCCGGCAAGGCCAGGAGAGCGGACAGGATTGCGGCGGCTGAACGATTCATGACGCGACCCGATTGTGAAAACCGCGGCAGTTTGCGTGAGCCCGGCCCGCCGGTCAAGCAGTTGTTCGAAGGTCGTGGCGGCCCGTTCCGTATTCTGCCGTCCATGCGTTGCAGCTTAACCGTGCGGTAACATTAACGCGCTTTAATCCGGATCGTAGCGAGTCGGGTACATGCGGGTGTTTGCGATGCGGATCAGGGATTACGACAGGAACACGCGCGCGGTTCTGCGCGCCGCCGCACTGGGACTTCTGTGTTCGGTCGCGGCGGGGTGCAGCTCGGAAGTGGACCGGTTTGCCGATCTGGAGCTGGTCACCGGCGCAACATCGAACCAGCGCGAGATCATCGGCAATGCGACGAGCCAGCCCTATCCGGGCGACACGCTCGCCCCGCAGCCATTGGCGCCCCAGCCGCTGACGTCCGGACCGGTCACCCGCAGCGAGCTTGCGCCCGTTGCCGCCGCTCCGGCCTCCGCCGCCGCCCCGGTCCGGACGGCCGCGCTGGCGCCGGCGCCGCAACCGGCATTGCCGCAGCCTCCCGTACCCGCAAGATCCAGCCCGGCGACCGCAGGCTGGTCCGCCGCGGGCGGAACCGAGATCACGCTGCGTCCGGGCGAGACAATCTCCAGCCTGTCGCGCCGCTTCGGCGTGCCGGTGAAGGAGATTCTCAGGGCGAACGGCCTCTCCGACGGCGACACTGTCCAGGCGGGTTCGCGGATCATTGTCCCGACCTTCGGCAATTCCGGCAAGGCGGCTGACGCCGGTTCCAGGGTCGCGAGCGCCGATCCGGCGCCGATTCCGGCTTCGCTTCCCGCCAGAACGGCGCCGGAACCGAGCCGTGAAGCCGTGCTGCCGGCGACGCCGAAGCCGCGCGAGGGCGGACCCGCGGCGACGGCCGGAAACCGGCCGGACCAGAGCGCGGCCACCAGCTACAAGGTTGCGGCCGGCGACACGCTGCACGCCATTGCCAGGCGCCATGGCGTCACCACCGAGGCCGTGAAGCAGGCCAACGGGCTCGACAACGGCCTGATCCGCGTCGGCCAGGTGCTGACCATTCCCGGCAGCGGCCAGCCGCAGAAAGTCGCGGCGGCCCCCGCTGCAAGCAAGGCCGAACCGGCAGCAAGCCAGCCGGCGCGCAAGGCCGACGAGATCATCACCGAGGCCAGGGCCGAGGCCCCGGATTCCACCGGTGTCGGCAAGATGCGCTGGCCGGCGCGCGGCCGCATCATCGGCGAATTCGGCAAGAATGCCGGCGGTCGCCGCAATGACGGCATCGACATTGCCGTGCCGGCGGGCACGGCCATCAAGGCGGCGGAGAACGGCGTGGTCATCTATGCCGGCGACAGCCTGAAGGATTTCGGCAATACCGTCCTGCTGCGGCACGAGAACGGACTCGTCACCGTCTACGGCCATGCCGACAAGCTGAAGGTCTCGCGCGGCGATATTGTCCGTCGCGGCGACGAGATCGCGGTGGCCGGCATGACCGGCAATGCCGACCAGCCCAAGCTGCATTTCGAGGTGCGCGACAATTCGGTGCCCGTGGATCCGATGGTGTACCTGCAATAGGGTGCCACGGGCCGCCCCGCCCTCCGTCATCCTCGCCCCCACCCTCCGTCATCCTCGGGCTTGTCCCGAGGACC
>CAYLSN010000092.1:0-8566 GCA_964386015.1 uncultured Rhizobiaceae bacterium
TATTTCGGGCCCGAAGCCGAGTTCTTCGTCTTCGACGATGTCCGCTTCAAGGCCGATCCGTACAATACCGGGTTCCGCATCGATTCGAGTGAGCTTCCTTCCAATAACGACACCGAATACGAGACCGGCAATCTCGGCCACCGTCCGCGCACCAAGGGCGGCTACTTCCCGGTGCCGCCGGTGGATTCGCTGCAGGACATGCGCTCGGAAATGCTGACCGCCATGGCCGAGATGGGCGTCTCCGTCGAGAAGCATCACCATGAAGTGGCCGCGGCGCAGCATGAGCTTGGCATCAAGTTCGACACGCTCCTGCGTACCGCCGATAACATGCAGATCTTCAAATATGTCGTGCACCAGGTCGCCAATGCCTATGGCAAGACCGCGACCTTCATGCCGAAGCCCATTTTTGGCGACAATGGTTCCGGCATGCACGTGCATCAGTCGATCTGGAAAGAAGGCAAGCCGACCTTTGCCGGCAACGCCTATGCGGGCCTGTCCGAGACCTGCCTCTACTATATTGGCGGTATCATCAAGCATGCCAAGGCGTTGAACGCCTTCACCAACCCGTCGACCAACTCCTACAAGCGGCTGGTCCCGGGCTACGAGGCGCCGGTGCTCCTCGCCTATTCGGCCCGCAATCGTTCGGCGTCGTGCCGCATTCCCTTCGGCACCTCGCCGAAGACGAAGCGCGTCGAGGTCCGCTTTCCCGATCCGACCGCCAACCCGTATCTGGCCTTCGCAGCCATGCTGATGGCGGGCGTCGATGGCATCCGCAACAAGATCCATCCCGGCGACGCCATGGACAAGGATCTCTACGACCTGCCGCCCAAGGAGCTGAAGCAGATCCCGACTGTTGCCGGATCGCTGCGCGAGGCCTTGTCGAGTCTCGATGCGGATCGCGCCTTCCTCAAGGCGGGCGGCGTCTTCGACGACGACCAGATCGATGCCTTCATCGAACTGAAGATGGAGGAAGTGATGCGGTTCGAGATGACGCCGCATCCCGTCGAGTTCGATCTGTACTATTCGGTGTAGCAGGCCCGCGAGCCGGCCTTCTCCCTCCCAGGTCCGGCTCGGCCTCTCCCGATGCCGGCATCCCCGCCCCGTGCGGGGATGCCCCGCTCCGGCCTGATCCATTGCCTGCCACGGCAGGCCGACGGCATTGCAGCCTTCACCCGGCTACGCGCCGCGCAGCTGTTCCAGCACCCTGGCGGCAGCCATCATTTCGGCTTCGCGAAACTTGCGCTGGCGCATCGCCTCGGCATCCTCGCCCCATTGCGCAATATTCCAGTCCTCGTCGACATGTGCCGCGGCCCACGCCTCGGATGCGGCAATCGCCTGTTCCGCCACGGCAATGGCCAGCAGTGCCGAACCGGTGATCGTGGTCATGGAATGAATCGCGGCCAGTGACAGCGGCGATGCATGGCGTGCCAGCACATCCGCAAGGGCATCGATTGCCTCCTGCGGCTGCGGCACATGCACAATGCCGGCAGCAAGGCGGAAACGGGCGCCGAGCGCTTCCTCCGCCCATTGCAGCACCGGGTTCCAGGCCTCGTCCTGGAGCCGGCACAATGTTTCGGGCCCCTCGGCGCGGTAGCAGAGAAGATCGGACGCCGCATAGCGCAGGATTTCGTCGATCACCTCCTGCCGGCGGGCCTCGACGCCGTCCAGCGCCGAATTCACCAGCCGGGTCACCGGCATCGTGGCCGGATCGATGCGTTCATGCTGCGCGGAGAACTCCGCCGCGACCATCTCCGCAATGCCGCGAACCGGCAGTGCAAGCTCGCGCCGCGCCGGTGTGCGCACGCTTCGCCCGTCCAGCTGCACGACGAAATGTCCCGACGAACTGGCGGCAATGCCAGCATCCCTGTAGAATCGCCTGAGCAGCTCGCGACGCGCGTGCTCGCGCAGATCGGCGGGCGGGGTTTCGCCAGGTTCCCGGGCCATCTGCCTCACTCCGAAAGATCGCCGTCAGCCTCGTCGAAGCCGAGCAGGTTCCAGCTTTGCTGCATGTGAGGCGGCAACGGCGCGACGACGTCCAGCCTCCCTCCTGCCGGATGAGGCATGATCAGGCGTCGTGCGTGCAGATGCAGCCGGTTCTGGATGCCGCCCGGGAAGGTCCAGTTGCTGTCGGCCTCGAAATATTTCGGGTCGCCGAGGATCGGCGTGCCGATATGGGCGGCATGCACACGCAGCTGGTGCATGCGTCCGGTTTCCGGTTCCATTTCCAGCCACGACAGGGCCTGTCCGGCGGTATCGACGGTGCGGTACAGGGTGACGGCATGATCGGAGTCCGGCTCGCCGTGGCGCGCGATGCGCATGCGGTCGCCTTCGGCCGTCTGTTCACGCAGGAGCCAGGTGGAGATCTTGCCCTCGCGCGGCGATGGAACGCCTTTCACCAATGCCCAGTACAGCTTGCGGGTCGTGCGCTCACGGAACGCCGCCGTCAGCCTTACTGCGGCCTGCCGCGTGCGGGCGACGACGAGAACGCCGGAGGTGTCGCGATCGAGGCGGTGCACGAGCCGCGGCTTCTCGCCCTTGCGGTTGCGCCAAGCCTCGAGCATGCCGTCGACGTGGCGCGAAATACCGGACCCGCCCTGCACTGCAAGCCCTGCCGGCTTGTTGAAGACGAAGAGCTTGTCGTCCTCATGCAGCAGCATCCGCTGCAACAGCTCGGCGTCGCCCTTGTCGCGCATGGTGCGCGGCGTCAGCACCTCGATCTTCGACTCCATCGCCAGCGGCGGCACGCGCACCAGCTGGCCCTGCTTCAGGCGCGTATCCGCCTTGACCCTGCCGCCGTCGACCCGGATCTGCCCGGTGCGCAACAATTTCTGCAGGGGTGCGAAGCCAAGGCCGGGAAAATGGGCCTTGAACCAGCGGTCCACCCGCATCCCCTCCTCATCCGCGTCGACCGCGATCTGCTGCAGCTTGTTCATGGGTTACATCCATCTCAGTCGCGCCAGCCACATGCCAGCCAGGAGTCCTGCGAGGCTGATCAGGACGCTGCCCAGTATATAGGCGACCGACAGGCCCTGTTCACCGCGCTGCCATAACAGAATTGCGTCGAGGGAGAAGGCCGAGAAGGTGGTGAAGCCGCCGAGTACGCCGGCAAGCAGGAAGACGGTGGCTGCGGGCGGGAGATCCGGCCGCGTCTGCAGCCAGACGGTCGCCAGTCCCATGGCCGCGCTGCCGCTGACATTCACCGCCAGCGTGACCCACGGCATGGCGACGCCGGCAATGGCCTGCCCGGCAAGTCCGGCAAGATAGCGCAATGACGCACCGATGGCGCCACCCAGGGCTACGAAGAGAAGGTTCCGCATCGCTCCAGATAGGACGATTCACGCGGAAAGGAAAAGCCCGAAAAACAGAGAACCCGGCACACTCACTGGTTTGCCGGGTTCCCTTCATGAACGGTTCTTCGAGATTTCGGTCTTGCGACTTCGATTTCGAGACTGTTCACGTCGTACTAACCGCGACCGACCGGGAAAGTTCCGCGTCAGCCTGAGAAAAAAATCGTTGCCACGGCGCAGGAACCAATTGCCTCGCCGCGGGTTGGCGCTGACGAAAGCAACCCGGCAGGAGGAGCCGCACCCATGGCCCGCTGCGCACAATGTGGCAACGACTATGACAAGAGTTTCGAAATCCGCATGGCGGGAGAGACTTACATCTTCGACAGTTTCGAATGCGCGATTCAGATGCTGGCACCGGAATGCGCCCATTGCGGCTGCCGCGTCATCGGCCATGGCGTCGAACAGGGTGACGATATCTATTGCTGCGCTCATTGCGCCGCGCAAATGGGGGCGACGGAAGTGACCGACCGGGCGCCGTGAGGCGTTCGCAGGCCGAAGCCCGGGGGCCGAGAGAGAGGCCGCCATGAAAACGATCGAACCACTCGTCATCCTCGCCGCGCTGCTCGTGGCGCCCGCCAGTGCACATGATGCAAAGTCCGGCTGGCGCTATCCCCTCGAATGCTGCTCGAACAAGGACTGCCGCGAAATCAGCGCCAGCCAGATCTCCGAGCGACCGGAAGGCTATGTCATCCAGCCGACCGGCGAGCGAATTCCCTATTCCGATCATCGCATCCGGGTCTCGCCTGACGGGGTCTATCACTGGTGCTCGATGCAGGGGCGCAACGATTCCGCCACCATCTGCCTGTTCATCCCGCCGCAGAGCTTCTGACGCGGCATCGGTGCTGAAGCAAGCACTCCAAAAGGAAAAGGCCGGCCTCGGGGAAGACCGGCCTTGCGGAACGTGGCTTGGGGGGGAACCGTTCCGCTGGGATGGACATTTCGGGGAGTGAGGGGGTTTGGGTCATGTCCATCGCCATACTAATGCGGCGAGGGCGATCCGGTTCCCTGCCGGACCGGTTTTTTTCACTATTTCAGCAGGGAGCGATATACCGGCGGCCCCACTGGTCGCGATAGTAGCATTTGCCTGGCTCGCTTGCCTGGCCGATCAGTGCGCCGGCCGCCGCGCCGACTGCGCCGCCGACAACCGCGCCCGTTACCGTATCGTCCGCCACCGCGGCTCCCACAGCCGCTCCGGTCACGCCGCCGACCGCGGCGCCGCGCTCGGTCGCGGTGCACCCGGCTACGAGCGCAAGCGCACCGAGGCTGATCAGGATCTGTTTCATGGCGATTTTCCTCCAAAGGTTCACGCGCAACCAACCAGCAGGACAATGCAATGTTCCCGGAGGACGCTTTTCGACGCAGGAGCTGCCGCGCTCCCCGTCGAGAGGGAAGGAAGCCCAGGGCCTGCAATCTTGCAGGCAGCTACTTGCGCTCGCGGAGCTTCTGCCAGAACTCCAGCCGCTTCATCACTTCACGTTCGAAGCCGCGATCGTTCGGTTGATAGAATTCCGGGCGGGACGCTCCGCTCAATTCATCGGGAAAGAACTCCTGCCCGGAGAAGGCCATGGGATGGTCGTGATCGTACTGGTACCCCTCGCCATAACCCAGCTCGCGCATCAGCCGGGTCGGCGCGTTGAGAATGTGCTTCGGCGGCGGCAGCGAGCCTGTGGCCTCGGCCAGCCGCAGCGCGGCATCGAAGGCCTTGTAGGCGGCGTTCGACTTGGGCGCCGTCGCGACATAGACGATTGCCTGGGCAAGGAACAGCCGGCCTTCCGGCCAGCCTGTGCGTTCGAATGCCTCCCACGCGGCAATCACCAGCGGCATTGCCTGCGGATCGGCCATGCCGACATCCTCCGAGGCGGCGCAGGCCAGGCGCCGGAAGATCGTGCGCGGATCCTCGCCGCCCGATACCATGCGCGCCGCCCAGTACAGCGCCGCCTGCACGTCGCTGCCGCGCAGGCTCTTGTGGAAGCAGCTCAGCAGATTGTAGTGGGCCTCCTGGGCCCTGTCATAGACCGCCGCCCGCCGCTGCACGGCCGTCGCAAGTCCGGCCGGATCCAGCCTTTCCCCGTCTTCCCGCGCCAGCAGTTCTTCGACGAGGTTGAGCAGGTAGCGGGCGTCGCCATCCGCCATGCCGATCAGGGCGGCGCGCGCAGCCTCATCGACCGGCAGCTCGCGTCCGGCATGCGCCTCCGCGCGCTGCAGCACCTTCTCCAGCGCCGTCTCGTCGAGCCGATGCAGGGTGAAGACCCGCGCCCGCGACAGCAGCGCCGCAACCAGGCTGAAGCTCGGATTCTCGGTAGTCGCCCCGATCAGCACGATCGTGCCGTCCTCGACATGCGGCAGCAATGCGTCCTGCGTGGTGCGGTTGAAGCGGTGCAGCTCATCGATGAACAGCGACGCCTGGCGGCCATTGGCGCGCAACTGCCGCGCCGCATCGATGACCTTGCGCAGATCGGCAATGCCGGCGGTGACGGCGGAGAGCTGCAGGAATTCGAGCCCGGCCTCGCGCGCGGCAAGACGGGCGATCGTGGTCTTGCCGGATCCGGGCGGTCCCCAGAGGATGAAGGAAGAGAGCCGCCCGGCCTGCACCATGCGCCGCAACGGCCGGTCCGGCCCGAGCAGGTGGTCCTGACCGGCTACTTCATCGAGCCGTTGCGGACGCAAGGCCTCCGCCAGCGGAGGCGCCGGCCCCCGCTCCCTGCTCGCGGGCCCGCCGCCAGAACTGTGCCCGAAGAGGTCGTCCACGCCGTCGCCGTCTGTCAGTACCGCAGGGTCTGCCGCAGCAGCCGCCCGTCGCGCTCGAGCGTGAACTGCCACCAGCGTGTATCCTGCTCCACCAGCTGCGCGAGCTGGGCTGCCGACACGATCGTCTCGCCATTCACCTCACGCACAATGTCGCGCGGCCGCAAACCGAAACGGTGGGCCTGCGAATTGCGGGCGATCTCGACGATGACCACGCCACGCGCATTGTCGGGCAGGCCGAGCCGGCGCGACAATGCCGGCGAGAGCTCTGCCACGGTGCAGCCTGCAAATGGACTCTGGCCTTCGAGCGTGATCCGCTTGCCGGACTCGCCCTCCGGCGCCTTGGCGAGATTCACCGTGACATGCACGTTGCGGCCGCGCTGCAGGACCTCGAATTCCGCCACTTCGCCGATCCGGCGCGTGGCAATGCGATAGGCGAGCGCGTCCGGATGCTCGATGCGGATGCCGTCGACGACAAGCACCACGTCCCCCGGCTGAAGCCCGGCCTCGGCCGCCGGGGAGCCCTCCTGGACATCCGTCACCAGCGCACCCTGCGGCCGGTCGAGGCCAAGCGCCTCGGCAACCTGCGCCGTCACGTGGTCGAAGCTGGCACCGATCCATGGCCGCTCGACGAACTCGCTGCCGCTGCGCGCCGCGTCGAGCACGCTGCGCAGCATGTTGGACGGAATGGCGAAACCAATGCCGATCGATCCGCCGGAGCGGGAATAGATTGCCGTATTGATCCCGACCAGCCGGCCGCTCATGTCGATCAGCGCGCCGCCGGAATTGCCGGGATTGATCGCCGCATCGGTCTGGATGAAAAAGCCGAAATCGCTGATGCCGACATGGGTGCGCGCCAGCGCGGAGACGATGCCGGAGGTCGTCGTCTGCCCTACCCCGAAAGGATTGCCGATCGCCAGCACCAGGTCGCCGACCTCCAGCCGGTCGGAATCGCCCAGCTCCAGGGTCGGAAATGCTTCGTTGCCCTCGATCTTCAGCACTGCGAGATCGATCGATTCGTCTTTCAGCAGGATACGCGATTCGAATTCGCGCCCGTCTGCAAGGGCAACGCGGACCTCATCCGCATCGCGAATGACATGATGGTTGGTGACGACCAGGCCGGCAGAATCGACGATGACGCCCGAGCCCAGCGACGACTGCACGCGCGGCGGCAGCGTGCTGCCGAACAGCCGGTCGAAGAAAGGATCGCCGAAGAAGGGCGAGCGCGCCGCCACCGTGGCGGACGCGTAGACATTGACCACCGCCGGGCCGGCCTGCTGCACCAGCGGCGCATAGGAAAGCTGGACTTCCTCGCGGGAGAAGGGAATGCGACGGAGCCCGTCGCCGGCATCGGATTCCTCCGCCGGGGTGATCACGCCCTTGAGCACGTCGAACAGGCTGTCGCCCGCCTCCTGCGCCGGCAGGGGCGCGACCGGAAACAGCATGCATGCGGCAATCGTCAACCAGAAGCGAATTCTCATTCCCGTCCCACCTTCGTCTCCGCAGCAAGATAGGATCACATTGCGCCGAGGCCAAGGCGAGAAAAAAGCTGCAGGCCCGGCAGCGGCGAGCCGCATCGCCAGACCCCGGCGCAACGAAAGGGCAGAGCCATTTCCGGCCCTGCCCTTTCGTCGAATCCTGCTTCTGGCGCCGGCGGCGTTCAGGCCGGTGCTGCTTCGCTCTCGGTCGCCTCGACTTCGGCAAGCCGCTCGCGGTCCGCCGCGCCCTTGGCGTCGACGTCACGGTCGACGAATTCGATGACGGCCAGCGGCGCATTGTCGCCGTAGCGGAAGCCGGCCTTCATGATGCGGACATAGCCGCCATGGCGGTCGGCATAGCGCGGCGCGATGCTGTCGAAGAGCCTCTTCGCCATCCGGTCGTTGCGGATGGCCGAAATCACCTGCCGGCGGGCATGCAGGTCGCCACGCTTGCCGAGCGTCACCAGCTTCTCGACGATCGGGCGCAGTTCCTTTGCCTTGGGCAGGGTCGTGACAATCTGTTCATGCTCGATCAGGGATGCCGCCATATTGGCAAACATCGCCTTGCGATGGCTCGCAGTGCGATTCAGCTTGCGGCCGGACTTACCATGGCGCATTCGCCTTCTCCTTCGATCCTCCGGGCGAATACCGCCCAATTCCACGCTCGGCACCGTGACGCCGGGCGCCTCGTTCCGCTGCATGAGGACGGGCCCCTGGCCCGTCCCTGTTCAACCCTCCGCGACGCAGTCGCGGGGGATGCGGCAGGCAACGCCCGCCGCGGTATCAGTACTGGTCCTCGTAGCGCTTCGCCAGTTCCTCGATGTTCTCCGGCGGCCAGTCCGGCACTTCCATGCCGAGATGCAGGCCCATGCCAGCGAGAACTTCCTTGATCTCGTTCAGCGACTTGCGACCGAAATTCGGGGTGCGCAGCATCTCCGCCTCGGTCTTCTGGATCAGGTCGCCAATATAGACGATGTTGTCGTTCTTCAGGCAGTT